>JBGUPV010000117.1:0-36556 GCA_045130455.1 Lachnospiraceae bacterium
ATCCACACCCTCGATCTGCACCGTCTCCATCTCCATGGAACCGCCCTCGTCGATCTCGACTACCGTCTGCGGGTTCAGGATGCGCTCGCCGGTTCCCTCGCCGGAACCGTAATGCTTCTCGACATAGCGCACATGCGCATTCTTTCCGATGTGGAACGAATGAATTCCGTCGTGCTCGGACAGCTTATCCCCGGAATTGTGAATTCCGCAGCCGGCGACGATCGTGACATCCGCATCATCCCCGACATAAAAATCATTGTAAACACACTCCGTCAGACCGCTCTGCGAGAGCACGACCGGAATGTGCACGCTCTCCTTCTTCGTGCCAGCCTTGATCTTGATGTCGATGCCGGACTTGTCGGTCTTCGAGATGATCTCGATATTTTCCGTCGAACGTCTTCCCTCGCTCGCGCCGTTCACGCGGAAATTATATGCGCCCTGAGGCACCTCATGCAGATCCGCGATCTGCTCCAACAACTGCTTCTGAATTGCGTCCATACGATCACTCCCCTTCCTCGGCGTTCGCAAGCGAATGCGGCAGCATGCAAGCGAGCGAATCGCTCAGGATCTTCGGCAGAAGCTCCTTGCTGTCCGCCTCCTCGAGCACTTTGCCGTCCGCGATCACGATGATCCGGTCCGCAATGTTGAGGATGCGCTCCTGGTGCGAAATGACGACGACCGAACCTTCCATCTCCTTGTGAAGGCGATCGAAGATACGGATCAGGTTGTGGAAGCTCCAAAGATCGATGCCCGCCTCGGGCTCGTCAAATACGGAAAACTGCGATTTTCTCGCGAGGATCGTCGCGATCTCGATACGCTTGACCTCTCCGCCGGAAAGGCTGGCGTTCACCTCGCGGTCCACATAGTCTCTCGCGCACAGGCCGACCTCCGAGAGGTACTGGCACGCCTCGGACGTGCTGAGTTTGCTGCCGTACGCAAGGGACAGCAGGTCCTTCACGGTGATGCCCTTGAAGCGGACCGGCTGCTGGAACGCGAATCCGATCCCGAGATGTGCGCGCTCCGTGATGCTCATGTTCGTGATATCCTCGCCGTTGAAGAGGATCTGCCCCTCCGTCGGGCGCTCGATACCGATGATCAGCCGTGCGAGCGTCGACTTGCCGCCGCCGTTCGGTCCGGTGATCGCGACAAATTCGTTGTCACGGATCGTGATGCTGACATTTTTGATGATCTCTTTCGTCTGCCCTCCGGTCTCTTCCGGAACCGAGAAGCTGACGTTGCGTAACTCTAACATATGTATCCTTTCTAACGCCCGCAGAGAAACTCTTTCCGCGGCCGTGATGTGTTTGCATTCAGAGTCAGTATAGCATAGTTTCATACAATAGGCAAATGCGCAATTGTGAAAAAACTTTTGCATTTTCCGCCGCTTTCGGCTATACTGACCGTATTGTATCTCGTAAGTACCCGGGTGCCCGATACGTAAAGGAGTGTGATTGTTTTTTGGACCCTGCCTCACGAATACGCTTGATCATCATTCTTGCGCTTCTGATCTTATCTGCATTTTTCTCTTCCGCGGAGACTGCCCTGACATCCGTCAACCGCATGAAGATCCGCAGCCTCTGTGACACAAAACGGGCTGCGCGGTTGGTTCTTAAGCTTCTGGACAATCCGGCCAAGCTTCTCTCCGCGATCCTGATCGGCAACAATATCGTCAACCTCACGGCTTCCGCCCTGACTTCGGTCTTCGCGCAGAATCTGTGGGGCAACGCATATCTCTCCGTTGCCACCGGCATTTTGACTCTGATCGTCATCATCGCGGGCGAGATCGTACCCAAGACCATCGCTTCGGTCTACAGCGAGTCGATCTCCATGGCCTACGCGCGCGTCGTCTATGTGTACACGATCATCATGACGCCCGTCATTTTCCTCATCAACTGCATCTCCGGCGCGGTGCTGAAGATCCTTCGCATCGATCCGAAGAAGCGCCCGGCGATCACCGAGGACGAGCTTCTGACGGTGGTCGAGGCAAGCCATGAGGACGGTGTTTTGGAAAATGAAGAGAAAGAAATGATCCATAACGTGGTCGACTTCGGCGATTCGGTCGCGAAGGACATCATGGTTCCCCGCATTGACGTCGACTTCATCGACACGGAAATGTCCTACGACGAGATCGTCACCGCGTTCCGTGCCAACAACTACTCCCGTCTTCCCGTGTTCGAGACGACGCAGGACAACGTGATCGGAATCCTGTTCCTCAAGGATCTCTTCCACTATGACGGGGATCAGGCCGCGTTTGACGTGCGCGCCCTGATGCGCAAGCCGTATTTCACGTATGAGTTCAAAAAGACCGCGGATCTTCTCGCTGAGATGCGCCGCGAATCCGTCACCATCGCCGTCGTTCTCGACGAGTACGGCGCGACGGCCGGGATCATTACCCTCGAGGATCTTCTCGAGGAGATCGTCGGTGAGATCCGCGATGAATACGACGCGGACGAGCAGGACCCCATCGAGCGCGTCAGCGACCGTGAGTTCCTGATCGACGGTGCCGCAAAGCTCGAGGATGTCAATGAAGCCGCGGGTCTGTCGCTGTCCTCCGCGGACTACGACTCCATCGCCGGCCATCTCTACCAGCTGCTCGAGCACATCCCCTCGCAGGGCGAGAGCATCACGGACGAAGACGGCGTCACCTACGAAGCCCTCTCCGTCGACAAAAACCGGATTGACCGCGTTCGCCTGATCCTTCCGGAAACTCCGAAGGACGCCTCCGACGAGGACGACCAGTAATCTGACAAAGGAATGACAAATGCCGCAGAGCCCGAAAGCCCTGCGGCATATTTTTGTACATATTCTCCGGCGGAAACTTCCGCCCTTCTGCGGATTTCTCCGCTCGGAACTTCTCCCGCAGGTTTACTGCTGAGCTTCCGCCTGCTGCGCCGCAAGCGCCTGCTGTGCAAGATACTGCTCCGAAAGAGCCTTTGTCTTCGCACGGTCAACGCAGAACAGGTACGACACCTGACCGGTCGTTTTATCCTCCGCAACTACATTCTCATCCTTGATCGACAGAGTCTTCCACGTTTCGGTATTCTGGTCGATCTTGAACCAGCGTCTTCCGCCCTCCAACTCGACCGTATTCTCCAACGTATAATATCCCTTGCCGATCTCTTCGAGATTAACCTCGTAGTAGCCGTCGACACACTCATAGCGGCCGACGAAGATGTAATCGAGGTCGTATTTTTCGACCAGATATCCGAGCAGTGCCTCGTCGCGCGATGTGTACAGAGTAACTACATCGTTGTGCCGCTCCTTAACGCTTGCCGGATACTCCTTGTTCGGGCCGCTGCTGTGCCACAGCCACTCATGCGTCTGCCAGCCGAGAACGGTCGGCATGCCGGTAAATGCGGACACACGGTTGAAGTAGGTATAACTCAGACCGCACATCTCGAGGATATTGACCTGTTCGGTAATATTTTCGTTGATGTAATCGATGAGTTCCGCATCCGTCGCGCTGTAGTCGTCACGGATGAACGTCGTTGCGTCCAGTCCCTGATGGTATCCGCTGAACCACCGAGTGATCGCCTCATTGAAGTAGCCCACCGTGGACAGGAACAGGATTGCAGCAACGATACCGATTCCCTTCATCAGACGGTTTCTCGGCATCGTGACAAATCTTGTGATGATAAAGCCCATCGACAGACCGAACATGATGAACGCCTGATAGGTCAGCTTAAACATCGTGTTGGATCGCAGATACGCCTCGCCGTAAATATCCACGACGTAGATATACTCCGGCAGCAGGACCAGACCGTATGCGCAGAGCCCGATCGCGATAACAAAGAGGTCCGCGATACTCAGAGAGTTCAGGAACTTCATGAACCCGCTCTGCTTCTTCTCCTTCGACCTCTCGGAAGCATTTCTGTACTTCACGAGCGCCCGTTGAACCACTCCGTCCTCCGGGTTGACCGGCAGGTAATTGTCCGGATTCACGCGCTCTTCTTCCGCGTCGATCCGATCCGCGTACTCTTTTGTGACGGCTTCCGCACGCGCGGCCTTTCTGGTCTTGACATACTCGTGGATCCGGAGTCCCAGATACGAGAACACGCACAGGTTCGGAAGTCCCCAGAGCACCATCAGCTGGAACTGCGCGGTGTGATGTCCTCTTCCGCACCATGCGATCGCCGACGATATACTGTCAAACGACAGTGTAAACGGCAGTGCCACTATCGTTCCGACCGCTAAGAACATGACCGCCTGCAAAAAAGTGACCCAAAGAGCTCTCAACCGCAGGATCTTGAACCGGTACAAAACAAGGTTCGAGAACAGTACGATCGCGCCGCTGACGACGAAATAGATCGGAAAATCCCAGTAGTTTGTCGTGTGGAACAGCCCGATCAGGAACGCACACAGCACAAGCGCCGGGTTGAACACTTCCTGAAGGATCGACGGCATACGCGGAGCCTTGTCAAACCGCTGCACGATCTCCAGTTCCTCCCTGCGGTTCTGAAGCCACGCAAGTAACAGCGCAAGCACCGTCAGAACAAAGATCGTGTTGAACACGTGCGCATGGAGGTCACCGATCACGTAGGAATAGATCGGGAACTCGTGGATCGTCTTGTCCTTCACATCCGGCATGTAACCGATGTAGCGCGTCGCATCCGGGAACCAGTACGAATAGATATTTGACTCACCCGCATACTGCTGCAGTTTCGGGTAAATATACTTATAGATCGGGTAATGCATGGTGCCCGCCAGCGCGACCGCGACGCCGGAGATCACACCGGCCAGCGTCGGCCGGAAGAATGCTCTTCCGTTCTCCTCGGACACGCAGCCGAGACGATCCGTCTCCTCAAATTCCTTCGGCATCCGCTGCTTCTTCGCCCGGGCACGGATAAACGTGCTCATCAGGTTGTTGCCGATGGAATACGACAGGGCAAAGCCCATCGCCGCGAGCATCATCATCGCGATATTGTAACCCTGCTGCACGGGAACGCCCGCAAGCTTGGTCAAAAATGTCGCCATATACTGGCCGACGTAGTAATAGTTGATGGGTTTGCCCGAGAGCCACATGTCGGTCGGCGGCATATAGTCGGACTTAAACATCGTCATCATGAAACCGAAGTCCATGAAACGCTCGGTTCCGTTCGCGTCCGGGCTGAATCCCTTGATGTAGCACCAGACAACGAAAAATGCGAAGAAGATCGTCTCCGCCGTCAGCATCGAGCAGATGCGGTCCGGCGTGTAGAAATCACGAAGCAGCTTCCCTACGCTCTTTCCGCGGTTTCGAAGTGAAACAACGAGAATGTTCAACAGGAACACGAACACCGTGAGAAGTACGCAGTTTATTCTCGTGAACTTCAGGATCTTCACGGACGACAGCATCCACATCAGCCAGCCCGCAAAGGCAATGCCGAGCGTCTTGGCGAACGGCCATCCGCCGTCGTTGAAATTGCGGAACAGCATCGCCGAGATCGGATGAAACGCAAGACCGAGGCAGATCAGCATCAGCCACCAGCGAAGCACATACGCGAAATCATTTCCCCGCATGTAGTTGAATCCGAAGGCGAAGAACACGAAGAAGATTGCGACCGTAAGGACCAGCCGCGCCATATAGTTCGGATGTCTCTTATTCATTTACGGCTTCTCCTCCTCTTACGGCATTCCCCGCAGTTCCCGCCGGGCTTGCGCATGACCCGCTCGAACCGCTCCCCGCGGCATTGTACTGCTGTGCCAGCTCCGAAGTGATCTTCCGGTTGACACGGATCAGACACTCCCCGGTTCCCTCGGTATCGTCGCCCGACGACAACATTGCCTGCCCGAGCGTCAGAAGCGTCGACGTGTTCGGAACGAGAGCTCGCCATCTTCTTCCGTTCTCAATGGTGATCGCCTGATTTGCGGCGACCTTGCCGTTGCGGATGTCTTCCGACGTAACTTCGTCCCAACCGTCAACCGCCTCGTTGCGGCCGACCACGATATAGTCGATATCATATTTCTCGATCAAAGCGGAAAGCAGAACATTGTCATCAGACGTGTAGAGCGTGATGATGTCATCATATCTCGCATAAACCGAATCATTGTAATCCTTGCTCTTTCCCTCGCGCTGGATCATCTCGGCATCTTTCCATCCGAGCACGGAAGGTATGCCGGTGAACGCGGAGATCCGGCCGAAGGTGGAATAACTCGGTCCGGTCATCTCCAGGATCGTCTTCGGCTTTTCGGTCAGGTTGTTGAGATAGTTTATAAACGCGACATCGGTGGAACTGATCTTGCTGTAGTACGCTGTCGCGTCAAGTCCGGCATATTTTCCGGTAAACCGCCCGGAGTAAGCCTTGCCTGCATATCCGGCCGTGCTGAAGAGCAACAGACCGATCACCACACCGAACCCGAGCATCATCGGGCTCTTCGGCATGGAAAGATAGCGGATGACAAGGAACGCCATCGCGAGCGCGAACAGGATAAATGCCTGATACGTCAGCTTATACATCTGATCAAAACGATACCCGGAGACGCTTCCCGACACGACGATGATCTCCCGAAGGATCACCATCAGCAGAGCGCTCAGCCCCGTGATCAGAACAAAGAGATCCGCCGCTTCCAATCCGGCGAAGAATCGCAGGAACGCGGACCGTCTCGGGATCACGCCGTTCGCTCCGTCCGCATCCGGATCCACGTACTTTCTGAGTTCCGCGGGCACTGCCTCGCGGTTCTTCTTTCCTTTCGCCCGGATATACGCGGCGATGAGGAACACGACGTACGACAGGATCGCCACGGTCGGAAGGCCCCAGCGAAGCAGCCACTGCGAGAACGGCGTTCGCAGCTCGGAATCGGTAAACGCGACGTTCACGGATCCGCTCCGTCCCGACATTCCGAGCAGGATCGGAAACGCAACGATGATGGACATACCCACGAGCATCGCCGTCTGGAACACGGTCGCGCGCAGCGTCATGCCGCGGTCGGTATGGTTCGCGTACAGCACAAGATTCGTAAACAGGATAAGCAACACCGCGATCACAAGATAGATCGCGTAATCCGCCCGGTTCGTCACGCGGAAAATGCCCAGAAGGGCCGCGCATGCCATCAATTCCGGAGAAAACACCGTGTTGAGGAGAACCGGCAGCTTCGGAGCCGCGCCGTAACGGCGCACGATCGACAGCTGTCTGCGGAATCCCCGGATCCAGGAGATCATAAGAGCCAGGAACGTAAGCACGAAGATCAAGTTGATCACATGGGACGCGAGATCGCCGAGCGTGTAGGAATAGCCCGGGAACTCAAACGGAGTCTGCTCGCGGTAGTCACCGGAATTGCCGAATAACCGCGTCGCGGCCGTATACAGATACGAATAAATCTGTTCCTGCTTATCGATCCGCTGGTATTTCTGATAGATGAACTCATAATGGGTGTAGCTCAGAGTCCCCGCAACTGCGACCGCGATCGCGGACACAGCGCCGGCAAATGCCGGACGGAAATACGGTCTGCCGTGCTCCTCCCCTACCGCGCCGAGCTCACGCGCCGTGCGCAGCTCATCGGGGGACCAGAGTCGATCGGCACGATCGCGCAGGAACAAAAGCATCAGATTGCTGCCGACGGAATACGAAAGGACAATGCCCATCGACGCGAGCATCGCCATTGCGATATTGTAGCCGCACTCAACATCGACGCCGCTGAGTTTGGACAGAAAAGCCATCAGATACTGCCCGAAATACGTGCTGTTCAGCGCCTCGCCGGAGAACCAGAGGTCCTTCGCCGGCATGTATTTCGTCTCGGAAAGCGACTTCATGTAACCGAAGTCCATGAGCTTCTCCGCGCCGTTTAAGTTCGCCGCAACGCCGCGCATATAGCACCAGAACACGAGGATCACGAAGAAAGCGACTTCGGAAGTAACGATCGAACACACCTTGTCGATCGAATAGAAATCACTGAACTTGGCCTTCCGGTTTCTGCGGCGTATTCCGTAGTAGTATGCCAGAACGTTCAATCCGAGAGCGAGGAGCAAAGCGACCACGCAACCGAACCGCGTAAACTTCAGGATGTGCGCCGCGGACAGTAACCACAGCAGCCATCCCGCGGCAGCGATTCCGAGCACCTTTGAGAAGGCCCATCCGCAATCGTGGAATTTTTTAAACAACAGCAAAGTCAGCGGCTGGAACACGACACCGATCGCCAACAGTGTGAGCCACCAACGGAACACCAATGACATGTCGGCAGAACCGAGCCTTTTGAGACCGAACGCGACAAACACATAAAATATGATTACCGGGACGGCCAGCCGCGCCGCATAATGCGGGTGATTCTTGTTCATTTACCGATTCCCCTTCTTCTGAGCCTTTCTCGCTTTGTCGGCTTCCATGCTGCGCTTGATGCAGCGGTTGATCTCGCGGAAATCCTTCCACGCCTGCTTGCCGATCTTGAAGATCTTCTTCATGTTGATGCTGTTCACGCCGCCCTGTCTCGGACGGAACGTGATACGGCGGTACTGTACGGGCTCCTTGCGCTTCGCGTACAGAACGGAGAGCACAACGTTCGGAAGGTTGTAGTTCTCCGGGATCACCTTCAGGTTCTGCTCAAGATACTTCGCCTGCATCAGACGGTACGGTGTGTTGGCGTCCGTCACGTTGACATGGAAGCACAGCAGGCACACAAGCTTGAGCGTCTTGGTCACGACAACACGGGAGAAGCCGTCCTGGCGCCCCTTGCGGTGACCGATGACCATGTGGTACTTCTTTCTTCTCTTCCAGAACGGACCGAACTCGGACGGTCTCGTCTGCCCGTCGGAATCGGTCTGGAACACGTAGTCCGCACCGTTGTCGAGCGCGTAGCGGTATCCGTACAATACCGTCGCGCCGTGTCCGCCGTTCGGCTTTGTGAGCGCCGTAAGTTTGGGCATCTCCTCCGCCAGCTTCGTAAGGATCGCGTACGTAGAGTCCTTGCTGCCGTCATCGATCACGACCAGACGGCTGTCCTCCGAGAGTTTGTCCACGATCGGATACCACTCTCTCACCACCGTCTCAATGTTCTCCTCCTCGTTGTACGCGGGAATCACGATATACAATTTGTCCATGCTATTCTCCTCCTTGGTCTTCTCCTATATAAACGGTCCGGTCTGACGGCCCGTCATTTTCCTTGTTCCGGTCTTTCCCTGTCGCCGGCAGCCCCGGTCTCCGTGACCGGGCTTTCGGGATGCCTGTACTCTCAGCGCAGGGCTTTCGGGAAGTCTGTCCTCTCAGTCCTCCGCTTCCGCGAAGTCGGTCGTGTAGATCACGGTCGATCCGCTGGTAAACACCACCGGGAACGTCGCTCTGATCACGCTCTCGTTGACCCGGAAGTACGGGGACTCCTTTGCGGCCTGATCGACAACAATGTAATGGATATGATACTTGGTCGTCAGCTCCACAAGCTCCACCGGCGATTTCGCCTCGTACATGGCCTTGACATGCTTCTCGCGCGCGTCCGTATCGTAACCCGCGGACCATGCGTAGTAAGTATGTCCGCAGTACAGCATCGCGCCGCCCATGACAAACTCATTCAGCGAATAATACGCCGTCAGATAGATACGGTCGTTTCCGTTGTGCTCCATAACCCAGTTGGTGATCGGATCATCCACGGAGAAGCGCAGATACTGCCCGGTCCTGTGATCATTGCGGCGGATCACCGTACGCAGATCGTAAAGGCCGGTCGCCATCAGAATGAACGCGAGGGCGATCGCCGTGATCTTCATCCACATACCGCGCTTCTCGTACAGCCATACGAGAAATACCGCAGCGGGGATCGCCAGGAGCATCAGGCTCATCATGATGTACTTGTGGTTGACCGTAATGTCCCTCGTGAGCGACACGGTAAACGCAAAGATGAAGGGCGCGGTAAATGACACCCAGATCCATTTGTGCAGGCCGCCCGAGATCAGGAATCCCGCCAGCAACACAAACGGAAGGATTCCGCAGAGTGTCATGATATATTCCCACGATCCTGCGAACGTCTTCAGGTCCGCAAGGAAACCTGCCTGGAATTTCGTGGAAACAACGGAACCGTTGATGAAGAATCGCGTCGCGATCATTGTCATGATCACGGTGATGACCGCAACGATCGCAAATTCCAGCCGGTGATCGGCAATGACTGCCAGCAGGAACAGCACGCACAGGCATCCGATGACGCAGGCGCCGTTGAAGAAGCAGCACATTCCGAAGAACACGCCGAGGAAGATCGGACGAATATAACTCCGAGGCATCCATCCCTTCGGATCAAGCAGCGAATACCGGATCGAATAACCGACCTTCTCAATGGGGAAGAGCGTGAAATCCGGATCCGTCTCCGCCAGTTCCAGCTGACGCTTCAGGATATTTTCCTGCACACGGCGGATTCCGCGGTAAAGAAGGGGCATCAGCAAAATGATCACGATCAGCATCGCACACAGACCGATGGCCAGGTGCCGCTGATTGCAGTACACGTTTAGGTTCCAAAGTCCCCAGTCCTCATGCTCCGTCGTGCCGATGAACTCACTGTTATCCCGGAATTTCTGCCAGAGTTCCGCGGAGATCTTCGCGGGTTCCTGATTAAGGTCCACCTTCACCTTCTCCGGGTCCGGGTTTGCAAAGAAATCGAAGATCGCATCACTCGACCGGAACGCAAACAGTCCTCCGGCAAGGTAGCCCACCGCTCTCTTGCCTGTCAGTTTGACAGAGAGAACGTAAAGAAGCCAGAACGCGCTTGCGAAGCACAGAACGCTGGGAATATTGAACGCATGATCCAGCCGAAGTCCCAGGAACTCCAGGTTGCCGACCATGAACTGGAACAGGAAGTGGTATTTGATATCCTCTCCCGCAAAATGCGAGTAAGACGTCGGGAAATTATTGCCCTTCGAGAACGAACGGATCATGCCCAGATGCGGCGCGAAATCACTGAACACGCTGACACCGACGCCGTACGACTCCTGCTGGTAGAAGAACGTCCAGTACATCAGGAACAAGGTGAACGCCAGCGTGACGCCTAGGAAAACGTAATCCCCGACATCGGGCTTCTTCCAGAACACAAAGAAACGGCGGAACCGTTTGCGGCAGTTCAGACGATACAATCCGGCAGCGATAAAGACCGCGGCGAGTGTAAACACAACGAGATTGCCGATCAGAAGCGGATTTTCGGATCCGCAGCGCATGGCGAGATACGACGTGGCGTAGGTGAGCCATGTCATTAGGAACGCACCCGTCACATAAGCGATCGGAAACAACAAAAAGACGGGAGAAAGATTGATCTTCTCCCCGGAATATGTCTTCCTGGAAAATGACGTGATCACGCCCGGCATCACAAGTGCGCACAGGACAAATCCCACAGCCACATTCATAATGATGTAAAGCAAACCCAACATGATTCCTCCACACAGTCACCCGTGAGTCCCGGAATGACATTTCATCATTGTCATAACAACTTTCAGTATACTACAGAACCCGCCTCATCCGCAAGCCAGACTTTTACCGCGCGGTCATATTGTTCCGCCGTCAGCGACTCCACCGAACGCTTGGCCAGCATCAGCGCCTCCGCGTCACGGATCGGGTCCGCCATACGGAACACATCCTCGCCGCTCTGGCGGATTCCGAAGAAATCGCCGGGGCCCCGGAGTTCCAGATCCTTCTGCGCGATCGCGAAACCGTCCGCCGCGTGAAGGAGCACTGAAAGACGCTCCTTTGCTTCCTCCGAATCGGTCCCCTGTACAAGGATGCAGAACGATTGCTTCGAGCCGCGGCCGACACGCCCGCGGAGCTGGTGCAACTGGGCAAGCCCGAACCGTTCCGCATTTTCCACGAGGATGACCGTCGCGTTCGCCACGTCGATCCCGACCTCGATGACCGTCGTGCTCACGAGGATATCCCACTCGCGGGCCGCAAAAGCTTCCATGACCTCGGTCTTCTCCTTCGGGGTCATCCGCCCGTGAAGGATCGCAACGCGCGCCGACGGGATTGCTTCCCGAAGCTGCTCCGCGTAGTCGGTCACATTGACCGCGTCGAGCCCGTCGCTCTCTTCGATCAGCGGGCACACGACGTAACACTGCTCACCGGCAGCGATATGTTCCTCAAAAAACCGGTACGCTCTTGCGCGATACCCCGTGTCCACGACCGCGGTCTTGACCCGCAGCCGGTTTTTGGGCATCTCGTCGAGCACGGAGACATCCAGATCCGCGTACAGCATCATTGCCAGCGTTCTCGGGATCGGCGTTGCGCTCATCAGAAGAAGGTGCGGCATTCCGCCCTTGTCCGAAAGCTTTCTCCGCTGCTCCACGCCGAACCGGTGCTGCTCATCCACGATCACCAGCCCAAGGTCGGCAAAACTGACGCCCTGCTGGAACAGCGCATGCGTTCCGACGAGGACCTGAATCTGCCCGAGCATCACGGCGGAGAGCACGAGCCTGCGCTCGGACGCCCCCATTGCCCCGGTCAGAAGCCCGACCTTGATCCCGCGCGCGCCAAGCCGTTCGCTCAACTCGCGGTAATGCTGTCTCGCAAGCACCTCGGTCGGCACCATCAGACATCCCTGGTGACCGTTCTCGGCCATCGCAGCAAGCGCGAGCTCCGCGACCACGGTCTTGCCCGAACCGACGTCGCCCTGCAGCAAACGCTGCATCGGGCATGCTCCCGCAAGGTCCCTGCGGATCTCCTCCCATGCGCGCGCCTGCGCTCCCGTGAGCGCATACGGCAGATCGGCGATCAGCTGCTCCGGGATACGCGCCGTCTTCACCGGATACCGGTTCGGCAGCTGCTCCGTCTGTCTTCGGATGCTGCGCACCGCCAGAAGAAATCGGTAAAACTCGTCGAACGCGAGCCGGCGAAGCGCCTCTCTCGTCGTCTCCTCGCTCTTCGGAAAATGCGCTTCCGCGAAGGCATCCTTCCGCTTCCACAGGTTATTTTCCCGCAGGAAAGCCGCCGGCAAAAGTTCGGGGATCTCGCACACCGCAAGCGCCTCGGACACGGCCTTGGCGATCCCGTTGCCGGTGACGCCCGAGGTCAGCCCGTACACCGGCCGGAGCGTCTTCATCAATTGACGGTAACGCTCGATCGTGTACATTTCGGGCTGGATCATAACGAGCTGCGACCGCTCTCTGCGGACGCTTCCTCGCAGCAGCACATGCTTCGCCTGTTGCAGCTGCCTCCGTAGATACGGTTGATTGAACCATTTTATATGGAGTTTTCCCGTCGTATCCTGAAAATCGCACATCAAAACGGAACCGCGGTTCGTGCGAACGATCCGCGGGTTGCCGGAAAATGTGCCGAGCACGGTCACGAACTGCCCTTCCTTCACGCTCCCGATCGGCCGGTCGGTCTCGAAGGTCTCATAGTGTCTCGGGAGATACGAAAGAAGCTCACCGACGGTATCGATGTGAAGGCGGTGATACGCCTCGGCGCTTTTCGGTCCGATCCCTTTCAGCGATGTGATGGGTTCTCTCCAGTTCATCCTTGTCCTCTGAATTGTTATGAAAAAAGCCGGCTGCAGAACACTCTGCAACCGGCGATCTGCACGTTATCGATCCGTCATTCTACCGATACGACATAGTAATAGATCGGCTGTCCGCCGCTGTGAACCTCAACATCGAGCAACGGATGCTTTTCCGTGAAACGGTCAGCCAGCGCCTGCGCGCTGTCCTCGGTGATGTCGCTACCGTAGTAGATGCTCAACAATCCGGACTCATCGTCCACCATCGTCTCGATCATCTCCAGCGTCGTCTCGTCGATGTCCTTTCCGACGGCAACGATGCCCTTGTCGGAAATGCCCATAATGTCGGACTCATGAATCTCATGACCCTCGAAGCTGGTGTCGCGGACAGCGTAGGTAACCTGGCCGCTCTTGACCGTGGCGAGCGCCTCGGTCATCGTCTCGCCGTTCTCCTCCGCGCTGAGCTCGGGGTTGAACGCGATTACCGCGCTGATACCCTGCGGGATCGTCTTCGACGGGATCACGATGATCTGCTTATCCTTCGCCAGATGCTTCGCCTGCTCTGCCGCAAGGATGATATTCTTGTTGTTCGGAAGGATGTAAACCGTGTCGGCGTTGACCTTATCGATCGCCGAGAGCATATCCTCCGTGCTCGGGTTCATCGTCTGGCCGCCCTCGATGAGGTAGTCGACGCCGAGCTCCTTAAAAATGGCGTTCATTCCTTCGCCGACGGAAACAGAGACAAAGCCGTAAGCCTTGCGGGGCTCGTCTTTCTTCTGCTCCTCCACGGCCTGCTCCGCACCCTGGATCACGCGCTCATTGTGCTCCTCGCGCATGTTGTCGATCTTCATGCGGGAAAGCTGTCCGAAGGTGAGCGCCTTCTGGATCGCAAGACCGGGATCGTTCGTATGAACATGAACCTTCACGACACCGTCGTCCGCGACGCAGACGATCGAATCGCCGATGGAGGAGAGATACGCCTTGAAAGCGGCCTCATCCGCCATGGAGAACTCGCGGTCGAGAAGAATGATAAACTCCGTGCAATAGCCGAACTTGATGTCGGCGGTGGAAATGTCGGTGGCGGCTGCTCCGCGTCCGCCCTTTTCGGAACCTGCGGACGACTCCTCGCCGAACGTGTAATCGATCTCCTTGCCCTGGAGGCAGTCAAGCGCACCGCGCATCGCCTCGAGAAGGCCCTGTCCGCCGGAGTCCACAACACCGGCTTCCTTGAGAACGGGAAGAAGCTCGGGCGTATAGTCGAGAGCCTCCTGCATTCTGGTAACGACCTGCGAAAGGAACTCATCGAAATCCGTACTCGTTGCCGCCAGCTCCGCAGCGCGCTCCGCACCTGCGCGGGCAACCGTGAGGATCGTTCCTTCCTTCGGCTTCATTACGGCGTTGTATGCTGTATCAACGGCTCTGGAGAAGCACTCCGCAGCCACCGGGATGGTGATCACATCATAATCTCTCGCCACTTTCGAGAAGCCTCTCAAAAGCTGGGAAAGGATAACGCCGGAGTTTCCTCTCGCTCCCTTGAGGGAACCCGAGGACATCGCCTTGACAAGCGCTTTCATCGACTTGTCGTTCTGCGCGTTAACCTCTTTGACCGCCGACAGGATCGTCAGCGTCATGTTCGTACCGGTATCGCCGTCCGGCACCGGGAATACATTCAGCTCATTGATGATTTCTTTTTTTGACTCCAAACTCTTCGCTCCCGCCAAGAACATCTTGCGCAGGAGTTCGGCATCCACCGTCAACAACGCCACTTTACGTTCCTCCTTCTTACCCGTTGAGCGCGCACGGCGCCGCAGCCGGATCATTTTCCGACCGCCGGGCACTTCGTTCAACAGTCACGATCGGTCGATCAATCGATCACGCGTACACCGTCGACGAACACATTTATTTTTTCCACGGTCAGACCGGAGAATTCCTCCACACGGTACTTGACCGTCTCACACAGGTTCTGGCACACCGTCGCCACACTGATCCCGTAGGAAACGATGATATGAAGATCGATGGAAAGCTTGTTGCCGTTGATCTCCACATGCACGCCGTGGCTCAGACTCTCACGGCGGAGCAGCTTCGCAAGACCGTCCTTCATGCTGACTGCGGACATTCCGACAACACCGAAATTCTCCACGGCAGCCGAACCGGCATACTGCGCGATCACATCAAGATCGATAAAAACTTCCCCATACTTGGTTTCGAGATTTCCGTCCATAAATACCTCTTTCCCGCGCGTCTGTCGCGCCCCCTGCGCGTTCTGCGCGTATTCTCGGGGGATCTGCCCCCAAATCCCCGCTTATTATAGTACAAATGATCGTGAAATGCAATACTTCAAAAACTGCCCGGCATCGCGCCGGAAACGGTCATCATCGAAAAAAGAGTCCGATAACGTGACTTCATAAAATCACCTCATCAGACTCTCTCATTAGCATCTCTCAAGTGTTAAGCACGCTCAACAAGGCCGGCTCTCAGGCAGGCGGTGCAGACATGCATCTTCTTCGTGCCGCCGTTAACCTTGACATGAACAGACTTCACGTTGGACTTCCACATTCTGTTGGCACGTCCGGAAACCTGACTTCTGGTAATGCTGATCTGTCTTCCGAACAGAGCGCCTTTATCACAAATATCACACTTAGCCATGATATTGCACCTCCTTTAGTAAATGGACTCAAAAAAACCGAACAGTGGTATAATATCAAACTTACAGACAAAATGCAAGAACAATTTTATCTTTTTTTCTGTACCCGGAAAATTAGCCTATTTGTCGTTCTCCTTGAGGATCTCATCGGCGATCTTGTCGATCTCCTCCTCGGAAACCTCGCCGTCCTTCTTCTTACCGAACATGTTCTTAACACGCGTGAGAACGTCGGGAAGCATCTCGAAAATTCGGGACAGCGTATCCTGGTCCTTGATCGTGATCAGGCGCGTGTTGCCGTCGCGGATGATGAGTACCGCGCAGGGGGACATCTTGCCGCCCATCGCGCCGGAAGCGCGGTTCTTGGCCTCCTTGTTAAATGCGCCCGCGCCGACGGCGAAAGCAACATCCACAAGCGGGATGATCACGGTTCCGTCCGGAAGCGTTCTCGCCTCACCGACCACACTCTTGGTGGAAACAAAGCCCTCCATACCGCTCAACAGATTCTGTACGGTCTCCTTGAAATTTACGTCTGCCATGTTGTTCTCCCTTTCCGCATGCACGCGACCGCTGCCCGGTCACTACGCCGCCTTTGATATGATTTTTTTCACGTCCGCCGGTGTCGAGAGCATCTGCTCCTTCACGGACTTAAACTCTTTGTAAACCCGCTTTAGGTTCTTATCGAAATACAACCGGATCGCCCAGACCAGAACGCCGATCAACCGGATCCGTCCCTTGATGAAACCGTCGCCCTCGAGGTGCTCGCCCTCGAAGTCCGGGATCACCGTGATGTGATCGCCGTACCACGGATACAGCGTCGCCGCGGCACTGAAAATATTGCCGGTCATCTGCGGATCTTTCATTCCGAAGATAAGCTCCGCCTTTCCCTTGCGCGGCGCGATCGTCTTCAACAGCCACAGCACCGCTTTCCAAAGTTTGGAGATCGCCGCCTTCGTGGTATCCTTCTTCACATAGGCGACCGCAACATCCTTTCTTCTCGCGAACAGCTCCAGCACACAGGCCGCCGTCTCCTTGAGGTCGGCCAGTTTCTCCGCGAGTTTCCGCTTCTTCGGAGGTTCCCCGGAGTCTTCGGAGTCTTCGGCGTCTTCGCTGCCTCCGGCGCCGTCATCGTTGCTGTCTCCGCCGGAGTTTTCTTCGCCGTTCTTGCCGCTGTCTTCGCCGGCATCCTCCGAGTCATCCGTTCCTCCGGAATCCCCGTCCGCATTGTCCTCCTTCGGCGGCTTTACATGCGTCTCTGCGGTTCCTCCCGCGGAAGCAGCCTCGCTCTCTCCGGCGTGCGGCTTGTCCGCGTCGTCGCCATCTTCGGGCTTCCCGGCATCGTCTTTATCGGACCCCACAGGTTTCGCGGCATCGTCCTTGCCGGATTCTTTCGGTTTCGTATTGTCATCCTTGCCGGATCCCTCCGGCTTTGCGGCGTCTTCCCTGCCGCTGTCCTTCGGCTTGTCATCGTCCTTCACGGACTCCGCGGATTCCTCATCGATGTCCTCTTCGGAATCGTCTTCGTCCTCGCCCTTCTTGCCGAGCTTCTTCACGGAATCCTTGCCCTTGCCGAAGATCCCCAGGATCCGCACCCGCGTGCTCATCGTCATCGGCGAATCCAGCCCAAGCTTTATGCTGACTGCCCGTAGCAGCCAGTGCACATGCACTTTCGCATGATAATCTTCCTTCGACTGCGCCGTCCCTTCAATCTGATACCGGATCGGTACAAACAGGACCAGCGCCAGGATCAGCAGGACCAGACCGAGGATGCACAGCAGTGTGATGCCGATGATCTTCAGTATCAGCCAGACAACACTCATACGCAATCCTCCTTTCCCGCGGATCTCATTTTCCGACGAACGAACCGCGTCGTCCGCCGCGATCTTTCATAGTAACCGGTCTACGCAAAATGCTCCTTCACATTGAAGGTTCCGCCGTCCTGCGCCATCTTCTCCACGAGAAGCCGCACGACCTCAAGTGCGGCCGGCTTTCCCTTGGCGACGCCGAGGACCGTGAAGTCGCAGCGCTTGGACTCCGCAAGGAGCATGGCCAGAGGCTGAACTTCCATCATCTCCCCCGCCTGCCCGTTGTACACAACACAGTACAGTCCTTCGCCCAGTTTCTTCCTGCGGATGGCGCGGATCATCGAGCCCAGATCGGCCGCCTGGTCATCAACGGTTCTCACTTGTCTTCCGATCTTCAGCATACGCTCTCCCATCCGCACTCTCCGTCATCGTCTCCGGGTTCGGAAAATGCGTCCTTTACACCTTACAGCGCTTCAAACAGTTTGCGAAGCGCCAAGACCGCATAGCGGCGCTCGCCGTCCGTGCGGCAGCCTGACAGGGACTGCAGCATGTAATTCATCACTTCGGTGCGGTTCTCGAACCAAACCGGCAACTCCGAGAGGATCGACGCCGTCAGTTCGCGGGTCAACGCCTTCGGCTTGTCCTCAAAAGCTTTGTCCACCGCCTCGAGAAGTTCCTTCTTGGCCGTCTCGACTTCCTCCGGCTCCACCGTGTGCGAGCTCTCCTCGGAGAGCGACGCAAATGCCGATGTCGACAGAAGGCGCGCCGCCTTCATCACCGGAATAAACGAAACTGCCGACTCGTCATCCATATCGTCGATCGCTTCCTGCAACCGGCCGGTCTCCTTGTCCACGAGGACCGAGAGCGGCTCGAACCACTGCTCCATCGCGTCGTACGCCGACGCCATGCGCCCGGTCAGTTCCGACTCGTCGACATTTTCCCCGGATGCCTGCCGGATCTGCAGACGGACCGCAGGGAAGAGGTCGTCGTGTACCGTGGAATTTTCCGTGATATCAAACGAGAGTCCGCTCAGGATGCCGATGGCCGCCAGCGGATTGATGCACCGCTCAACACTCTCGAGATAACCTTCCGTCACCTTGAGTTCCGCCGTGAGCGCCGTCAACGCCGCCAGCGTATCCGTTTCTTCCGAGTCAGCCTCCGCGCGGAGCAACGCGTCCGCGGTATCCAGGAGGCCCTCCGCCGCTTCCGTCACGGCATCCTTCTGCTCCGAGAGAACGGCGGCGCCGCGCAAACGGTAGAGGAAGGACTCAAGACCCGCGCTGTCCTGCTTCACATAGATGGAAAGATACCCCGAGATCAGGTCGTAGAGTTTCTTTCGCGTCATGCGGGCGGGAAATACGCTGACCATGTATTGAATTCGAAGATTGGTTATCACCGGATCCTCGCTCGAGAACATCTTGCCGAGCAGCCTGCGGACTTCCTCCTCGGTATCCACACCGGGAACGACCGTCTCGCCTGCGGCGCGTCTGCGCTCCAGCGCGCGGGTCAGGATCTCCGCTCTCTTGCGGCAGCCGCTCAGTTTCTCCGTCGTCTCCGCGACTTTCTCCCGCATCGCGAGCAACTGCTCCGTCGCGCCGGCAACCGCCTCGCGATCGTCCGCCGCGAGCGCGCTCATCAGCCGGTCCGCCTCGGCGGGCAGGCTTCTGCCGAGTTCCTCGCGAAGACTTTTGAAGGAGCCGTCTCCCTCCGACGCGGCGGGATCGGGAAGATTCTCGATCCCGGCACTGACATTTAACCACGCCAGGTCATAAAAACCGCTGCACAACCGGCGTGTTATGCTTTTCGTACTCATACTGCTTCCTTTGCTGTATCAATAATCGTTCGTATTTGCAGACTAACTGTCCTTCTCGTCCGATCCGTAAAACAGATCGTTCGTGATCTGGGCGTTGAGATTGCTTCCGGTCTTCTCACGCCTGACATGCGTGTGCGTGTAGAGATGATCCGTGCAATACTCGTAATCGCCCTCGCACTTCGAGCAGAAACGGAACTCGAGCATTTCGTCGTCGAGCTCGGTCCTTCCGCAGACTACGCAGCGATGCTTCGTGATCACCTTGCGGGAGCCGACGTCCGTGACAACGCCGCCGTCTCTGCGGCCGGCCTCAACACCATGCTGATACGCGAAACGGCGTCTCCGGTCTCCGAACGTAACGCGCTGCGCCTTGCGCTCCTTCCTCGTGACGAAATAGAACAGGAGAAAATTCAGCATACCGATGAGGAACGGTATGAAATTCAACACGAAGACGATCATCAAATCGGCCTTATAACAGGTGATAAACATCTTCGCAAAGGAGTAGATGTAGTATCCGCCGTAGATCAGACCCAGATATTTAACCTTGATCGGCAGCAGGAAGAACAACAAAAGCTCCACATCACCGTACTCCACAGAGAACGCAAAGAACATCGCGAGATTGATATACCCGAGTCCGGCGGCCATGGACATTCCGTGACCGAACACCTTCCAAGTGATCACATAGGTGATCACGGTGCCGAGGATCGTGAAGAGGATGCCCGACAGATAAAACAGGTTGAACCGGAAACTCCCCCATCGAAGTTCGAGCATCGTTCCGATCATGTAATACAGGTACAACGAGATCAGCGCAAAGATCGACGTGTCTCCCTCGATCGGATAGATTAAAAACGTAAACAACCGCCAGAACTGGAAATGAAAGAATGTCTTCTCAACGTCCAGCGCAAGCCACTCCATATAGAAATCGGACGCCAGCCATGCCATCAACAGGCCCGCGAGGAAAAGCACGGTCATGTACTTCATCAGCCCGCGGATCGCGTATCGCCCGAATTTGCGTTCCATTTTTCTAAGCATTACAAATCTCCCCTGAACAGGGTCCTCCGAAAAAAATCAATCATAATTATTATATGTTTTTCCGATGGTATTGTCAAACAAAATGTGGTATACTTTGGTCGCGCGGCGCGGCATTTGCCACGGGGAAAACGCCTCATTTTCCGCCTGCGCAAGATTTGAGATCACGGAGAAAAATACCATGGCACTGGACGGACTTACCGTTGCCTGCCTCGTACGCGAATGGCAACAGACGCTTGTCGGCGGCCGCATCACAAAGATCGCGCAGCCCGAACCCGATGAGCTTCTGCTCACGATAAAGAATTACGATACCTACCGGCTTCACCTGTCCGCGAGCGCGTCGCTTCCGCTGGCGTGTCTCGTGTCGGAAAATCGCCCGTCGCCGCTCACGGCGCCCGCGTTCTGCATGCTTCTGCGCAAGCACTTAAACAGCGCCCGCATCCTTGCGATCGAGCAGCCGGATCTGGAACGGATCATCCGCATCCGGATCGAGCATCTGGACGAGATGGGTGACGTCTGCATCAAGTATCTCATCATCGAGCTGATGGGCAAGCATTCGAACATCATTTTCTGCGACGCCGACGACCGCATCGTCGACAGCATCAAGCACGTCTCGCAGATGGTCAGTTCCGTGCGGGAAGTTCTTCCCGGACGCAGCTGGTTTATCCCGAAGACAGCGGAGAAACTCTCGCTTCTCTCCGACGACCCACAGAAGCTTGCGGACGCCGTGCGCGCCTGCGGCGGGGACCTTCGCAAAGCCCTGTACACGTCAATTACCGGCATCAGCCCCGTGATCGCGAACGAGCTCCTGCACCGCGCCGGTCTTGACACCGTGAACGATGCCGCCGAATGCGATGGGGAAGCATTGACCGCGCTCTCCGAAAGCCTTGCGGAACTTCGGACCGTCGTAAAGGACGGTTCCTTCGCACCTTCCTGCATTCTCAAGGACGGCATCCCCGCGGAATTTGCGGCCGTACCGCTCTCGGTGTACTCGGACTACCCCGGGTATGAATCGCGGGCGTTCGACTCCATGAGCGAACTCCTGCTGTTCTACTATGAGAACAAGGAATCCGCGACCCGCATCCGCCAGAAATCCGCGGAACTGCGCCGCACGGTGCAGACCGCCGTCGAGCGTGTCGCGAAGAAACTCGACCTTCAGGAAAAGCAGTTCGCGGACACCGAGAAGAAAGATAAATTCCGCATCTACGGCGAGCTGCTGACAACCTACGGCTACAGCGCCGTACCGGGTTCGAAATCCCTGACCTGCACGAACTACTACGACAATACGGAGATCACGATCCCGCTGGACGAGACGCTCTCCGCCATGGATAACGCAAAGCGCTACTTCGACCGCTACAGCAAGCTCAAGCGGACCGGCGAAGCGCTCTCCGAGCACATCCGCGAGAGCCGCGACGAGCTCAACCACCTTGAGTCCGTGCGCGATTCCCTCGAATATGCCGCCGATGAGGCCGATCTCGCGGACATCCGGCGCGAGCTTACGGACTGCGGCTACCTGAAATTCCACCGCAGCGGCTCCGACCGGCGCGCGACGCGCAAAATGACGAGCCGTCCGTACCACTACCGCACCGCCGACGGTTTCGACATTTATGTCGGGCGTAACAACTACCAGAACGAAGAACTCACGCATCATTTTGCGGCCGCGAACGACTGGTGGTTCCACGCCAAAGGCATCCCCGGTTCCCACGTGCTTGTCCGTTCCGGCGGCGCCGATGTCCCGGATGCCGTATTCGAGCTGGCCGGCTCTCTCGCCGCGTACTATTCGAAAAACAGAGAGTCGCAAAAGGTGGAGATCGACTACGTTCAGAAGAAACATGTGAAGAAGCCCGCCGGCGCAAAGCCCGGCTTTGTCGTATACTACACGAACTACTCGCTGGTGGCGGAACCGGCGGAGCACTCGGAGCTTCTCGTCAAAGAGTGACGATCCGGACTGTGACCGAAACGCAGGAGGTAATACCGCATGATACTCGCAGACATGCACACCCACACAAACTTCTCCACGGACAGCAAGGCCGAGCCGGAAGCGATGCTCGAAAGCGCCTATGCGCGCGGACTGACGACATATTGCTTCACGGACCACATGGACTACCTGTTTCCGATGGACAATACGCAGTTTCTCTTCGACCCGAAGGAATACTGGAAGACAATGAGCCGGCTCAGAGAGCAATGGCGCGGCCGCATCGATGTAAAGATCGGCGTAGAGCTCGGCCTCCGCGACGAACCGGATGTCGTTGCGCCCGTGACGGGATACTACGAGAAGCTGCTCAGGGATTATCCCTTTGACTTCGTCATCGGTTCCACGCACTGTCTTGAGCACATCGACCCCTACTATCCCGGATACTGGGACAACTACACGGGAACCCAGGGCATGCTTCGCTACCTCGAAGCCGAGCTTTGGAACATGGAGCACTACAACGGTTTCCACGTCTGCGGCCACTTGGATTATCTGATGCGATATGTCCCGAAGGGCAAGCGCGTGCACATTCGGAAAATGAAGGATGTCATCGATGCCATTCTTCAGACGCTGTTGCGCCGCGGTATCGGTCTTGAGATCAACACGGGCTCTCTTCGCCGGAACTATCCGGAGACCAACCCCTCCGCCGCCATCGCCGCCCGCTACTACGAGCTCGGCGGCCGTCTGATCACCGTCGCCTCCGACGCCCACTATGCGGAGCACGTTGCCGCCGACTTCGACAGGGCGGAAACCATGCTTCGCGGGATCGGTTTTACGGAGTACGCGACATTTTCCGCAGGAGTCCCGGAGTTTCATAAGTTCTGAAATAACAAGCGCTGTCCGATGCATGCACCGGGCAGCGCTTATTTACTTTCAACTCACAGTGACTGTTCACGGTTTCTCTCAGTCACCGGCGTTCTCGTAAAACCGGTCTTCGTACTTATACTCGAGCAAAACCGTTTCCCCCTGTTTCCCGTAAAGGAGCCTCCTCTTAATTCGTCCGTAGTCATCATATTCCAACACACCGGTGGTGGTAAACGCATTGCTGTCCGGCGCAGGAAGAGATTCCCGCACAGTTCGTTTCATGACACCGCCGGAAAACTCCGTTGTCATCTTTTCCGCGGCAAGCCCGGCCAGGTAATAATAACTCAAGTTTTGAACAGATTTCCCGTCAATAACTTGAAGCTGGTGATCCTCCATGGTGTACTCGGCATTCTCATATTCTTCGTACGTGTAATACCGTCCGTCCTCAAAAAAAGCCGAAACAGAATAGTCATAACGATCGAATACCAGATTATAGGACAGTGCATCCCAGACAGATTCCGAATAATCCCCCGTTTGGAAGTTCCGCGTTTCGTATATTCTTCCCGGATCAAACGGCATTCTGAGGTATTTGCATTCCGAAACCAGATCCTTTGTTCCGTCTGATTTTTGGCCGTATACTTTTACATCACGGATAATCCCGCCGGGAACACCGGAATTCGCTTTCCAGTCTGTTTCCGTGATCAAATTCGTGTATCCCAGCTCATCATAATTGTTCTTCCATGAGGGGAGCTCCTCTTCACGGTATATCTCCCGGCCTTGTTCGTCGTACCGCGCCATACTTGTAACGATTCCGTCCGAGTCAAACCGGCGGACTTCCGATAAAGATCCCGCCCCCCCGTCATAAGAGTATTCATATCTCTCTCCGTCCGGGTATTCCGTACGGAGCAGTTTGCCGTTCTCATCATAGAAGCTCTCGGACGTTATCTCACCTTTTATAACGGTCGGATTGCTTGATACAGCGTAATTGTACGGATTTTCCCGCAATCTGGAGACATCATAATAAGAGGTCACTTTCCGCGTCGCAGGATCATACTCGGACAAAACGACCGAATCTTCGCCCCAAAGATACCTGCTGGCAATGATCACTCCATCAAAAGCAATCTCATTTTCCAGAACACGGAAGGATGTTCTCTTATTATCCTCATCGGTTTCCCGGTTTCCTTTGTCTTCCTTAGCGTCTTCGGTCCAGTGGGTATATGTTTCTTCGCACCGTGTAATGACATCCGTGTCCTTATAATACGTATACTGTAATCGTGTGATATAGAAAAATTCATTGTAGTTCTGTTCCTCTGCATTCAAAAGAATGATCCGCCCTAAAGCATCGTATTCGAACAGGAACTCAGCACTGTGCTTATCCGACTCCCAATAAAACCGGGTCAACCTTCCCTCCGGATCATACTCCTGAGTTCCGGTCATCAACTCCTCCCGCCCCGTTAACACATTGCAAGAATGCTTAGTAAAATCGAACCCGCTCAGCCGCGGCTTCGCGTCTTTTTTGTCTTTGTCGGCGTCCTTTTCGCATCCGCAGGCAAGCAAAAGCAGCAACCCAATTACCACACATAACAGCACTCTTCTTTTCATCCGTACCCCCATAATACTCAGAACGTTCCGATCCCCGAAAACCATTCCTTGAGATCATCCCCGGTGATCAACCAAGCGGCTTCTTCCCCCATTCGTGATCAACGATCCGGCTTTTCCGCGACCAGAATACAGTTCGACGCCGGAAAATCAACCTCGTTGCCGTCGGCATCCGCCAGCGTCAGTTTTTCCCTGAGGTGCTCCGGATATCCCGGCTCCAGGAACTCCTCGGCCACAATCAGCTTCGCCCCGAGGCTTGTCAGAAATGCTTTGTATTCCGCGATGGTCCAATACCCGAACTGCTCCTGCACCTCGTGAGCGTAGCTCTCATTGCCCCAAGTGTAGGTGTACATGAACTCGCGGATGAAGTTGATATCGCCCGTCACCGTGAGAATTTCCTCATCGATCGCGGTGATCTTCGACTCCTCGGGAATGTCCGTAAGTCCCTGAAAATCCTGCCGGTAATTCTTCAGGAATTCCATGCCCGAAGCATCCGCAAAATGCACCGTCCGCAGTTCTTTACTGTCCGTCTTCACACCGTCGCGGATGATGATCCTTCCGCCCGGACGAAGGCTGTCATAAGCGTTTCGAAGAGCTTTCTTTACGCTCTCGATATCGAACCGTCCACGCTCCGTCTCCGTGTAGGAATAGATCTCGTGAAGGATCGACGAGAAGATCACGCTGTCCGCCGGCTCCCCGAATTCGCCCTCGACAAAGTTGTGGATCCGCACCTCCCAACGGTGCCCTTCCTTCGCCTTCTTCCCGTTCAACACATCGATGACATTGGCCGAAATGTCCGTTCCGATGATGCACTTTTCCGGGTACTTCTGCTCCAGCCGGTCAAGCAGGACCCCGCCGCCGGAACCGACATCCACAACCGTCTGCCCCGCCACATAGGAAATAATGCTCTCCTTCGTGCTGTTCGCGGTCTCATTCATCGTCGACAGATACTTGTTCTCGTTATTGAGCCGGTCAAACGCGTCCCTGCGGAACCCGAACATATCGTACAAAACGATGATGCTCTTCTCGAAGGTCAGAAGCCCGCACCGCTCCGCCTCCACACAGAAGTCGATCAGTTTCTCGCACACCGCGGAAAATGTGAAATCCACGTAGGCAGTCCCGTTTACCGCAGTCACCCGCAGATCGACGTTCTGCACCGACGCGTCGCGAAGATATTTTTCGATGATACGCTTTTTGTAGACATTGACGCGTTTCTTTCCCTCGTAGTCATACCAAAGCGAGTCCGCCAGCGGCTTGAAGTTCAGATGCCGTACCGCGGAACCGCCCTCGATCTTCGAAAGTCTGTCCAGAACCGCCGCGAGGATCACGCGGATCTGCCCGATCTCGAAGGCTCCGAGAGCCGACGTAAAATACCAGAGTTCATACCGGGGGAACACCTCCCGCTCGAAAAATACGGTGTCCTCCGCGTAGATGTCATACTCGGCCGGGCACAGCCGCTCGAGGCGGTACTGCGCCGAATACTCCGACCGGTCGCCGTCGAGGATCCGCCGAATCAGCGTCGCCGTCTCATAGCGCACGCTCTCCCAGATCCGCTCGCCCGCCGCCCGGATGATGCACTCATTTAACGCATAGAGAAGCCGGAACCAGTCGATACCGCTCTGTGCCGCAAGCGTGTACAGCGAGGCATTGTGGCTCACGGGGCTCTCGCCGCGGATGCTCTGCCCGATCAAGCCGTGCGTCCTGATCAGCAGGAAAATGCGCTCGTCATAGGCGATCCCGCCGCGTTGCGCATACTCCCGGTAGATCATCGCGGAGCCCTCGTTGTGAATGTCGAGCGGGTATCCTTTCTGCGTCCATGCTTCGCGCTGCTCGCGGCTGCCGCCCTTGGCCGTCTCCGACCACTGAAGCACCGTCTCGATGATCCTCCGCATCTCCCCGTCCGGGTCATCGCCCAGGCGGCCGGAACCGGCGATCTCTTCGAGAATATCCAGGCTTCGCATCACATAGTCAAGCGTCTCACGCCCCGAGATCTTCGCGACGCTCTCAATCCGCTCGGCATTGACATACACATGGTCGGTCTCCGTCAGGATCGCAAGCCACGGATTTTTATCAGCCATGCCCGGCCTGACAGTACCGTCCGGCTGCAAATAATACTCTGCGCTCTTCATTCGGATCCGACCTCCTTCGTTGTAATCACAGGTCTCCGTCATTGTCATCTTCGCCCTTCGCGGAGCTTTGTGACGATCCCTGCCAATGCCGTCACCGCGGCGTCGATCTCCGCGTTGGTCGTCTCCGGAGAGATCGTCATGCGGATGGTACCGTTCTCATACTCCGCGGGCACCCGCAGAGCCTCGATCACATGCGATACCGTCCCCGAGGCCGACGTACACGCCGAGCCGCCGGAGCAGGCAATCCCGGCCATGTCCATCATCACAAGCACCGATGCCGCCTCCACCCCCGCGAACGAAACGTTCACATTGCCCGGAAGCCGATGGATCGTACTTCCGTTGAGTCGTGAATCCGGGATCTCCGCAAGGATCCGGTCGATCATCGCGTCCCGAAGCCCGCGCACACGTCGGGAACTCTCCCGCAGTTCCCTGCAGGAAACCACAAGGGCCGCCGCCATGCCGACGACGCCGGCGACATTTTCCGTGCCCGCGCGAAGCCGCATCTCCTGCGGTCCCCCATGCATCTGCGGCGCGAGTTTCGTCCCCTCGCGCACAAACAAAAATCCGACGCCCTTCGGGCCGCCGAACTTGTGCGCGGCTCCGGAGAGCATGGTAATACCAAGATAATTGTAAGGCGTATCTCCCACCGGCAGTTTGCCGGCGCCCTCGGCGCTTCCGAGAGCAAACGGAATATGCCCGACCGCCTGTACCGCGTCGGTGAACAGAGCGATGCCGCGCTCTCTTGCCATCGATGCGATCTCCGGGATCGGCTGGACTGTCCCAATCTCATTGTTTGCAAACTGGATCGCAATGAGGATGGTGTCCGGCCGGATCGCCGCCTCAACCTGCGCCGCTGTGACCAGCCCGTCGCCGTCCACCGGCAGCACCGTCACTTCCGCGCCCTGACCGCGCAGCCAGTCAATGCTCCCGCTGACTGCGTGGTGCTCGATGTTCGTCGTGATGATATGCCGGCCGCGTTCGCGGTTTGCCTCGAAAAATCCCTTGATCGCGAGGTTGTCGCTCTCAGTGCCGCCCGACGTGAACACGATCTCATTCGGCCTGCACCAAAGGCACGTCGCGATGTCGTCCCTTGCCTTCTGGAGCGCTTTCTTCGCCGACAGTCCCGGCGAATGCAGTGCCGAGGGATTGCCGTATTCCTCCGCGAGGTACGGCATCGCCGCAGCAAGCGCCTCAGCTCGGGTCTTCATCGTAGCCGCATTGTCAAGATAGATCGCCATTCTTTATCTCCGAACCTTCTTCATCATTTTCTTCTGCCGTTCCCGTTTTTTCCTCCGTCCCGGCAGCCTCATCCTCTGCCGGCGGGAAAACGATCTTCGAATACCGCTCGATCTTCTCCCTGACAGCGTCCTCCTTCGGAGCCGGCACCATCAGTTGCTTTCTCGTTCTTCGAAGAAGCAGATAATATACGACCGGAACCGCGATCAGCAGAAGCACTGTAATCGCCCATCCGATGTACAACGCGAACTCCGTGCAGGTGTGGATCGGCAGCCCGCTTCCTCCGGAGAAGAAAAGCACCCGATAGACTTTTCGGTTGCGGAACTGGAATTCCGTGGAATCCCCGATCCGGTAAAACCGGTCCGGGCCGAATTCTTCATCCCAGCCGGACCACTCATACTCCCTGGTTTCCGCACCGTTTTCGTCAACTGTCAAATGCCATCCACTGTTTTCCAAAATGACCGGTTCCCCGAACAGGGACGATGCAAAGGCACAGGGATTCCAGTGATCGTCCGTGGATGTCTCCATATATTCACGGAAGCTTTCCTCGCGGAAGAACCATTTTCCGGGAGCAAAGATCGAACCTTCACTCATGAGCCCCAGGAACAGCACAACTCCCCAGATTGCCAGGAACACCACGGTGAGGACCGTCGCCTTCCCGCGGTACTCCTCCTTCGCCTGCTCATTCGGAAAACTGCCCCGGCGAATTCCCGCAACCGCCCGGCGGATCAGCGGAACCGCGATGTTCAGCCCGACGAAAAATGCCAGGAACAGTATGAAGAACAGCTCGAAATCCGAACCGGTTTCTCCCGCTGCGCTGATCAGGAACAAAAAAGATACAAGGAAAATGAGCGCGATGCGGAAAATTCTACCCAGCTTTTTCTTCGCATTTTCCGCATGCTTCGAGTCTTCCACAACCGCAAGCTCGCGTTTGCAAATCCAGAATCGTAAGATTATAAAAAGCAGTGCGGCGAGCCACACCAGATACGCAACCGTCGTTGAGACTGCCGTCCATACACCGGCGGAGACCGACGATTCGGAACCGAAAGGGCTCGTCGAGGCGTCGACGCTCATGGCGATGCTCCTCCGAAGGATAAAACCTCCGATCGTTGCCGCGACTGCGATCAGTGTTCCGACGACATAGCGGAACACAAGATTTTTCGTCATCAACTGAATCTGCTTGTCCGACCGCTCGGAAGTCCCGCGGCTCTCCGTCGACGTGCGCTCACCGCGCAGCAACTCGTCCGAAGTCACACCGAAGATGTCCGCGATGACCGGGATCAGCGTGAGATCCGGATAGTTTTCGTCCCGCTCCCAGCGGCTCACAGCCTTGTCCGAGACGTTGAGCCGGTCCGCCAGATCCTTCTGTGTCATTCCGTTCGCCTTGCGCAACGCAGCCAAAAACGAACCAAGTGTTTTTTTCTCCATAAAGCCAAACCTCCTCGTTTGTTTTGACTGCATTCTACGGCAGCGAGAGTGAGAACACTACCTCGACGACCGAAAATTACTCTCGCAGAGCGAGAATATCGAATATTCGGAGCTCAGATCATGTTTTTTTCATACGGAAGGGAACGTTTCACCGCATCGCTCACACCGGATCGCATGGTAATCACTCTCAACAACCGGAAAAACGTGTTCTGTGTATCAAGAGTTATTTTACATTATTTTCCGGCCCGCGTAAAGCCATTTCCCCCGAACACAAAAAAGCCCCCGCGATCGCGGAGGCAACGCTCCCGAAACAGAAGCAAGCGCAGACGGAGGGCAAGTGATTCATCGGAGTATGCAAGGATGATCGAAGGGCGCTGCGGTATTCGCTGCGCGCAAAAGCACGCAGCGAAGTCGTCTTAGCCTTACCAAGCTCGATTGGAGCATTTCGAGGACTGTTTGAGCGAAGCGAGTTCCGCAGAAATGCTCCGCTTATGAGAGCGCAGGAAAGGCATAGCCGACTGGAGCCTTGCCCTTTCGATCGCCTTGTCATACTCCGATGAAAAGCCCTCCGTCTGCTCTTGCCCCAAGACGTAAAGAAGCCCCCGCGATCGCGGGGGCTTCCAGATAATGCTTATACAGGGTAGGACTTCGTCGCCGCATCGGCCTTCGTCACATCGACCTTGGTCTGCTGTGCCTGGCGATACTTGAAGAACTCGGTTGCAACCTGCGGGAACAGTGCGTAGGACAGAACGTCCTCTTCCTGCTGAACCCACTGCTTGCACTCTTCCTTGAACTTCGGAAGCTGCGGCTCGATGAGATCGGCCGGACGGCACGTGATCGGCTTCACATCGCCGATGCACTTCTTCTGAACTTCGGGATTGAACGGCTTGATGGTCTGACCGAACTCGCCGGAGAGGATCTTCTTCGACTCCTTCGTAACCATCTTGTAACGCTCGCCCTGAAGAACATTGAGAACGGCCTGCGTACCGACGATCTGGGACGACGGCGTAACCAACGGGGGCTCACCGAAGTCTTTACGTACTCTCGGAACTTCCTCGAGCACTGCCTCAAACTTATCCTCGGCACCTGCTTCCTTGAGCTGGGATACGAGGTTCGAAAGCATACCGCCGGGTACCTGATACATGAGGGTCTTGATGTTAACACCGAGAACCTTCGGGTTCAACAGACCGCTCTTGAGGCACTCCTCACGGTACGGACGGAAGTACTCCGCGATCTCCGCAAGAAGGTTCTGATCAAGACCGGAATCATACGGCGTTCCGCGGAACGTCTCAACCATAACCTCGGTCGCCGGCTGGCTGGTACCGAGAGCAAGAGGCGACATAGCGCAGTCGATGATGTCGCAGCCTGCCTCAACCGCCTTCAGATATGTCATGGAAGCAACACCGGAGGTGTAGTGCGTATGCAACTGGATCGGCAGCGAGCTACCGTTCTTCAGAGCGGTAACAAGCTCGGTTGCCTTGTAAGGAACCAGGAGACCTGCCATATCCTTGATGCAGATGGAATCCGCTCCCATCTCCTCGATCTGCTTTGCGGTCTTCTCCCAGTACTCGAGCGTGTAAGCATCGCCGAGCGTGTAGGAAAGCGCGATCTGGGCGTGACCGCCCTCTTTCTTCGTAGCCTTAACCGCGGTCTCCAGGTTGCGGAGGTCGTTGAGGCAGTCGAAGATACGGATGATATCGATACCGTTAGCGATCGACTTCTGAACGAAATACTCAACTACGTCATCTGCGTAGTGGTTGTAACCGAGGATGTTCTGTCCGCGGAAAAGCATCTGCAGCTTCGAGTTTTTGAAGCCTGCGCGAAGCTTGCGGAGACGATCCCACGGATCTTCCTTGAGGAAGCGGAGGCACGAGTCAAACGTTGCACCGCCCCAGCACTCCACGGAATGATAACCTACCTGGTCCATCTTCTCCACGATCGGGAGCATCAGTTCCGTAGGCATTCTTGTAGCGATCAGAGACTGATGCGCGTCGCGCAGGATGGTCTCTGTAATCTTAACCGGTTTTTTCACCTGATCTGCCATAGATTTCTCCTTACTCACATCCGGCATGCGGATGCGTCATATTCATGATTTTGACACGAATTCGAACATCGCGTCACGAACATTTGCCGACGGAATTATACGCCGAAAACGGCCATGAACACACCGGCCGCAACCGCGGTACCGATAACACCGGCAACGTTCGGACCCATCGCATGCATCAGCAGGAAGTTCGAAGGATCCTCCTGCGCGCCGACCTTCTGGGACACACGTGCCGCCATAGGAACGGCGGACACGCCCGCGGAACCGATCAACGGATTAATCTTTCCGTGCGTAGCCTTGCACATGATCTTGCCGAAGAGCACACCGCCCGCGGTACCGACCGCAAATGCGATCAGACCGAGCGCAACGATCTTGAGCGTATCAAGCTTCAGGAACGCTTCCGCACTCGTGGTAGCGCCTACGGAAGTACCGAGGATGATAACTACGATGTACATCATCGCGTTCGAAGCCGTCTCCTGCAGCTGGCGAACAACACCGGACTCGCGGAAAATGTTACCGAGCATCAGGCATCCGACCAACGGAGCCGTATCCGGCAACAGCGCTACAACGACCAGCGTTACGACGATAGGGAACAGGATCTTCTCAAGTTTGGAAACCGGACGAAGCTGCTCCATCTTGATCTGACGCTCTTTCTTCGTTGTAAGGAGTTTCATGATCGGCGGCTGAATGATCGGAACGAGCGACATGTAGGAGTACGCTGCCACCGCGATCGCGCCCATGTACTGAGTCTGACCGAGCTTGCCGGCCAGGAATATCGATGTAGGACCGTCAGCACCGCCGATGATGGAGATGGCCGCGGCCGCCTTATCGTTGAATCCCAGGAAAATAGCGGACAGGTAAGCAAAGAAAATACCGAGCTGCGCCGCCGCACCGAGAAGGAAGCTCTTCGGGTTCGCGATCAAAGGACCGAAGTCGGTCATCGCACCGACACCCATGAAGATCAGACAGGGAAGAACTGCCCACTCATCCAGCTGGAAGAAGTAGTACAACAGACCGCCGGCCTGCTTGGTATCTTCCATGCGCGCCGCGATCGGGCAATAGTAATTCTGCGGCTCCCCGTTTACTTTGTTATACTGGAGAAGGAGCTTGTTGTCGCTCTTGCTCACATACGTGATCGTAACAGCCGTCAGACGAAGCTCATCCTCTGAGAACTCAGACAGATCATACTGCTGGTTGTAATCCGAGACGATCTTTAAAACATCGTCATCATCATACGTAAAGAATTTGACCTCTTCATTCTTAATCTCAACAACCTTTGCGTTGTCTTTGCCGTAAAATGTATAGACATGATCGACCGGCTCCGCCATGATCGACGGATACAGATTGACCAGCAACATACCGAACGAGATCGGTACAAGAAGGAGAGGTTCGTAGTCCTTGGCAATCGCCAAATACATGAAGATCAGTGCGACAGCGATCATAGCAAGATTGCCCCAGGAAAGGGACGCAAATGCCGTTGCCTTCGCAAGGTTCCCCAATGTATCCAATATATATTGCATATTACATTAACCTCCCGATAAAGTTATGGCTGCGGATTAGTTCATGGTAGCGAGTACTTCACCGGGCTCGACGCTCTGACCGACAGCAACGTTGATGCTTGCAACCGTGCCGTCCTGCGGAGCAACGATATCATTTTCCATCTTCATGGCCTCGAGAACTACGAGGACATCGCCCTTCTTGACAGTCGCGCCGACATTGGCAACTACCTTAAGGATCTTGCCGATCATGGGAGCCGCAACCGTAACGCTGCCTGCCGTGCCTGCAGCTGCCTTCTTCGGTGCTGCCTTGGGAGCTGCCTTGGGAGCCGCTGCCGCAACCGGTGCTGCTTCGCTGCCGCTCTCCTCAACGCTTACTTCGTAAACATTGCCGTTAACCGTGATTGTATAGTTTTTCATAATGTCCTCCTGATTCAGGCATTCTGCCATTTTGATTTATTGACCTTGCGGATGGAGCGAACCACCAGCCCGTCGGCCGGTACGTCATTGCCCATCGCCTGCTCGTACGCGTAAATTGCCGCGGTGATGACCGCTACCAATTCCGTATCATCTTCTTCATCGGGTTCTGCTGCTTCAACCTTCGCAGGCTCGTTCACCGGAGCGGGCGTCTTACGGAACAATCCCTTGAACCAGGCGACGAACTTATCGGCATGCTTCAGCAGACTGATAATGAAGGAAATGAGAAGGAGCATACAGAATACGATGCTGATTCCCATGACCGTGTTCTCCAGCGCTCTGACGAGCGTGTCGGACGAAACGGCGAATAGTAATCCGTTCATAGACTCCTCCTTCGCTTACACTGTGCCGTGCTTCTTCGACGGGCGCAGCTCCTTCTTGGTGCAGAGCATCTCGAATGCGTAGATAACCTGCGCGCGAAGATCGTCGCCGTCGATGATGGCATCAACGTATCCTCTTCTCGCCGCATTTTCACAGCTGTTGTACGTCGAACGATACTCTTCCGTCTTGGCCTTCAGCGTTGCACCGCCGTCCGCGGCATTTGCGATCTCATCCGCATATACGATCTGCGCTGCCAGAGCAGCATCCATTGTACCGATTTCGGAACCTGCCACAGCAAACTCCAGATCCGCGCCGAGGGACTTCGAATTCATCGCGATGTACGCGCTGCCGTAAGCCTTGCCGGTGATCACATTAACCTTCGGAACCGTAGCGCTGGCAAATGCGTAGGAAAGCTTGCCGGCTGCCGCCGCAATGCTGCCCGTCTCACAAGCGCAGTTCGAGTAACCGGTCACGTTCGTAAGCGTGAGAACCGGGATTCCGAATGCATCACAGAATTTGACGAAACGCTCTGCCTTCGTGCAGCCCTTCGTCGTCAAAACAGCATCATAGGTTGCCGCCTTCTTGCCGTCCTCGCCGATCACTGCCGTGCGGTTGGCAACAACACCTACCGTTGCACCGTTGAGGCGAACAAAACCGGTCACCATCTCAGGCGCATACGCTGCCTTAATCTCAACAAAATTGGCATTGTCCGAAAGATCCGCAAGCGCAAGTGCGGGATCCGCGATCTCACTCGCGAGATCGTTCATCGAACGATTCAGATCGTCCGTGCACTCATCCTGCGCATCATCTTCATTGTTGGAGGGAAGAACCGAAACAAGCTTGCGAAGCTTTGCGAGTACATCCGCCTCGTCTTCACCGACTGCATCGACCATACCATTGGCAGCCATGTAGTCCGCCGAAGCCGTGTCGCATTTGCCCTCGTTGTTACCTGCGATCGCGTTCGGAGCGTTAACAAACAGCTTCGCGCTGCTCTTCTCCATCACCGTGAAATCGCTCATCGCCGCAAGCACCGCAAGACCGCCGCCGCAGTTTCCGAAGATCGCCGTAAACTGGGGAACCAGTCCCGACGCCATCGTCTGTGCCTTATAAAGGCGTCCGAAGCCCGTCAGAGCATCGGATGCTTCCTGCAGACGCAGGCCCGCGCAATCAACAAGTCCGATCACCGGTGCGCCCGTCTTCATCGCAAGCCGATAGAGACCCGCGATCTTCTTCGCATGCATCTCGCCGAGAGTACCGTTCAGGACTGCTGCGTCCTGGCTGTACACATACACAAGCCGATCGTCGATCACACCGTAACCGGTGATCACGCCGTCGCCCGGAGCGTCTGCCTGCTGCATGTTGAAGTCCGTGCTTCTCTTCGTTACAAGCGCACCGATCTCAACAAAACTGTTGCTGTCCACCAAAGCGTTGATTCGCTCTCTTGCGGACATTTTCGCTGTACTACTCATGTTCAGCCCTCCGTTGGTATCATTTTAACTGTACGCTCTCCGCCGTCGCCGGACGCACAAAACGCCGCCTCCGCTCGGGTCATACAGATATCTTTGGTATAGGGGTAAACCAAATTACACCGCTTAACATTATATAGTATGCCTTTCCAAATTGCAACACAAATATCGGGCCCAAACCGATTGTTTTTCTTGCTTTTCGCGGGTGCTTCACCGCCGGTTTCATGTGTCTGCGGCTGGCGCCGCAGACAGGGATTAATATCGCCACTTTTCAAGTGAACCTGTTACACTTGTCCGCGACGGTCGACCGCGGACGAAAAGCCATTGCTCGCAGGTTAAATGCTCGCAATGCCTATTGTCCGCGTTTCCCGTCGCGTCGGGAGGCACACGGTACATTGATACTGTCGAACTGATTCCTTTTTAACGCGGTCGACCTCATTCGGAAAGTGCAGTGCCGTCGCTCAACCGAGTGGAACTGCTCTGCCTATGAGGACGTGCGGAACGCTTAGCCAGCCTGGAGCAGCGAGCCGGCCGCATTTGTCCGTAGCCCCTCCCCCGCCGCGAAACCCGACCGTTGCATCGGCGGTACAGCCGGGCGCGCCGGACAAATACGGGCGACGAGCATTGCGATATTCGCGAAGCGAAGGCGCCTTAGCGGTCCGAAGGCCGCATGGGCCGCTTCGAGGATGTCTGAGCGGAGCGAGTTCCGCAAGAAGCGGCCCTGACTATATGGACGCACGGAACGCTTAGTACGCCTGAAGCAGCGAGACGACCGAATTCTGTCCGGCATACGCCCCCTGCCGCCGGAAACCGGCCGATGCAACGGCGGCACGACCGGGCGTGCCGGACAAATACGGGCGGCGAGCATTGCGATATTCGCGAAGCGAAGGCGCCTTAGCGGTCCGAAGGCCGCATGGGCCGCTTCGAGGATGTC
>JBGUPV010000118.1:0-11597 GCA_045130455.1 Lachnospiraceae bacterium
CCATTTTCCGGTGTTCGGATTGTATGCCTGCCACTGATACTTCAGACCGGTTCCGGTTGCCGTAACAGAGAAGCTTACCGAAGCTCCGGACTTAACTGTCGCCGCCTCGGGCTGTTTTGTAATCTTCGGCGCCGCTGCCGTTACCGTAAGTGTTGCCGCATTCGACGTAATCTTTGTTCCGTTTGCATCCGTTACAACACAGCGGAACTTGAACCCGTTATGTCCGGTCTGTGCCGTGATCGACAGCTTCGCCGTCTTAGCGCTTGCTGCACCGGAATTCACCCAGTTTCCTGTGGAAGGATTGTACGCCTGCCATTGATACGACAAAGGTGATGCACCTGCTGCAATTACCGAGAATGTTGCCGTTGAACCGGCAGTTACAGATGCAGCCTTAGGCTGCGCCGTGAACTTCGAATTCAAAGTAAGTGCAGCAGCATTGGAAGTAACAGAATTTCCATATCCATCCTTTACGATGCACCGGAACTTGAAGCCATTGTGTGCGGACTGGGTCGAAATCGCCAGAGACGCCGTATTCGCGCTTGCCGCAGACGAATTCGTCCAAGTCTCAGTTTTCGGATTCCATGCCTGCCACTGATAAGTCAACGTGCCATTGCCGCTGGCAGAGACACCGAAATTCGCCGTACCTCCGACCGTTACTGAAGTCGGACTCGGATGAACCAAAATCTTTAAAACAGCCTTAACAGACAGTGTTGCCGCATTAGAAGTAGCCGAAGTTCCATTTGCATCCGTAACCACACAACGGTACTGGTTGCCATTCTGGCTGAACTGAGCTGAAAAACTATAGGAAGCTGAAGTAGCGCCGGAAACATTCGACCAATTGTCACTTCCGTTATTTTTCACCTGCCACTGATATTTCAACGTACCGGAACCGGTTGCGGTAACCGAAAAACTGGCAGTTCCACCTTCGTCTACAGAAACAGCAGAAGGCTGCTTTGTTATTGCGGCCTTAGTAGCAGGTACAACCTGCCAAATCTGCGTTTTGCTACTGGAATTATACGTATTAACATATACGCCGCCATTATTATTGACATCCAATACACAACTAGTATTGTATGTCGAATGAATAACATAGCCACCGCTAACCTTCTCGAAGCACCATCTCTGACTATCATGACCGGTGTTTACCCACAGATCAACTTTATTGCCACTTACAACATCATCCCCATACTGGTTCAAAACTCTTGATTCTGTATGTTTTGGCTTAACAGTATATCTGGCAGAATCACTTCCGCTGATAATCCAGATCTGGGCATTGTTGCCATTAGCAGTCCACACATCCACTGCTGCATCATTATAATCTTGTGCATCAACAACATTCAGATAACGCCCTGTTGCGACATGAATAATGTTAACTTCATAAGTAGGCATCTTCTCCCATGTGGGTTGAACGATCCCAGCACTCCAATTCGTTACGTTGCTCGCAGAAAAAGTGTATGTGACCGACCCGCAATGAGCGTTGACACTGGCCATATTCGTGTCACCAGTCTTAGGGTTCACAACGATTCGTCCACTCAGATGATCCGGGTCCGTGGTTCTAACCCATCCCCATCCTTCCAAAGTATTCACAAAAGATGTATCGGAACTGGTGATTTTTCCGGAAGCTCCACGCAAAATACCGAAATGAAGATGCGCACCACTTCCATATCCGGTATTTCCCGATTTTGCGATTACGGTACCGGCTTCTACCCAGTTTCCGCTTACAGAAAGCACGGCGGACGAGAGGTGCTGATAGACAGAATAATAAGACGAACCCGAATTACCAATCGGGTGCTCCATTATCATCCAATTGCCTCTTGCACTATTGTAGCCGTAATAAACGATCTTTCCTCGTGATGCTGCGTAAACATTCGTTCCAACCGGAACCCCGATATCAACACCTTGATGTCCAGCATTATCATTGGTATGATAACTGTCCCCATAGTGAACCACACCGTGAAAAGGACAAGCAGCATTTCCGTGACAACCTGCCCAGTCGGTAAAACTATTGTAATAATTTGACGGGAGAGGGAAAAACCACACCCCATCGTCTCTTGACACTACCGATTCTTTCGCCATTGCAACTTGGCATTTCATTGACGTCATAAGCATACTTAAAACCAACGTCAACGACATAAGGATAAGTGTCCGATTCACTCGCTTACTCATATCCATCCGACCTCCATTCATCGTTATCTGACCTTTGTAGAAGTTTGTCTGCTCTTCACAGTTCGTTCACACAATCTACAAAGAATCTACAAAATATAATTTACTAATCCTCCCCCTTTCGGTCAATTTGTCGCGCAGTATTGGTGATTTTCACAACAGAATTTGCACGAGCATTTTCCACGGTTTATAAACTGCAATCAAAAGGTCTTTTCCGCACAGCTTATCACCGTACAGCCTCTGTCTAAACAGCCACATTTTGTCCGTTTTTTTGTCATTCTGCACTTGCTTTGTAAGTCACATATGTATAAAATATTGTTACTGACTATTTGTGCCGAACACCCGAATATACCGCCGCTCCGGCTGCATTTTCCGCCGGGTGGGCTGACGAATGAGGTTTCCATGCGCTGCGCTGTCTGTGACGACAACAGAGACTCGGTATCTGAGCTTTTTGAATATGCAAAAAGCTCTTTTTCTGTCGTGGATTTCTTCGACCGACTTGAGCTGTTCAAGGACGCTTTGTTGCACGGGAAGCAGTACGATGTTGTTTTCATGGATGTGCATTGGGACGGAAAGCCCTCGGGCCTGGATGCCGCGGCTCCTTTGGAAAGAACTCTGATCGTTTATATCTCCGCGTGTCCGGATGATTGCGTGGAACGCATGTTCACGGACGGAGGGCGTCCGTTTGCGTTTCTGCGGAAACCGGTTGCGCGTACATCCTTTGATGCCGTGCTCGCAAAGATCAACTCCGAGACGGTTCGACGCAAGTCCGGAATCTCCATCACGAGCAACGGCCGTCACACCTTCCTTCGCTTCTCCGAGATCATGTATGCCGAAGGGCGTCTTCACCGCTCCAAGCTCGTCCTCAAGAACGGTTCAAGCTACATCTCTCAGAACAGTCTGCGTATGCTGGAGGATTATCTTCCTCCGAATTTCGCCAAATGCCACAAGTCCTTCGCAGTCAATCTCGACTATTTGCGGGAAGTCAGCCGCAAGGAGGCAGTTCTCCGCAACGGGACCGTGCTCCCGGTTTCGCGCTCCTGTTCGGAAGAACTCCGGATCCGGTTTTTGAACCACGATCCGGGGACGCAGAAAGACTGATCTTTTCCGTATCCGATTGTACCGGACACATTGTTTTGAACACATATTTCACCGATTGACGGTTATTGTGGTGATTTTCGTGCAAACAACTATTTGTACCTGTTATTATTCCGCTTTTGTTTTGTACAATAAGGGTAATAGGAGGTACATACAATGGATGCTGATATGTTTGCAAAAAGACTTACCGACCTCCGGATTGAAAAAGGTGTCTCCGCCCGGGACATGAGCCTGTCGCTCGGTCAGAGTCCCGGATATATCAACAATATTGAGAACGGCAGTAATCTTCCTTCCATGAGTTCATTTTTCGCGATCTGTGATTTCTTTCAGATCACGCCGTGTCAGTTTTTCGACATCGAAACACGTTCTCCGCAGAAGACGCTTGAATTGCTTTCCGCTGTCCGAAGGCTCAGCCCGGAAGTCATCGACAAATTAACCGCAATTGCTCTTGAAATGAAATAAGAGGATCGTACCTGTGCAGGTTTCGATCCTCTTTTCGTTTAGTTTCTTCGTTCGCTTTATCGTCCTTCGATCTCGATGATCACATACTCCGATTTGGTGCCTGTCTTGTAGTCGATCGCCCAGTCGCCGATCCCGGAGGTAACGAGAAATGTCGTGTTTCCGCGCTGCTCCCGACCGTATGTGCGGTCGTTTGCGCCCATCAGACGTCCGATGGGGCCCAGCGGGATCAGCTGCCCGCCGTGGGTGTGGCCGGAGAGCACCAAATCGATGCCCGCTGCCGCCTCGGCCTCATAATCGTTGGGCTGATGGTTGAGATCGATCATGTACTTACTTGTGTCAAGCTCTGCAACGATGTCCGCGATTGGCTTGCGCTCCTTGGCATTGCGGTCCTTCCGGCCGATGATGTAAAAGCGATCATCGACGAGCACCGTCTCGTCCTCGAGAACACGGACGCCGTTTTTGCGAAGCTCCGCGTCCAGCTCCGCCGCCGTATATCCGCGGCTGTTATAGTATCCTTTGTCGTGGTTTCCGTACACGAAAAATACGCCGTATTTCGATTGAAATTCCCCGAGTGCCTTGCAGCCTAGGACCATTTCCCCGCGCGACGTGGAATCGTCGACAAAATCTCCGACCACCACCAGAAGGTCCGGCTCGAGTGCCTCAATCTCGCGAAGATACTCCTCAAATTTCGCGCTGTCAAACAACGTCCCCAGATGCGAATCCGCGATCATCGCCACACGGAGATTGCCGACTTCCTTGTCGGTGGTGACGCGGTACTCCGTCTTCCACACGTGGTGCGCCAGATACCAGCCGAACGCGAGATAGACTACGCACGCGGCGATCGCGCACACGCCGACCGTATACACCGTAAAATGAGCCTTCTCCCCTTCGGGCGGGCTTTCTTTTTTTCTGCCCCGGATCGCCCGGACGATCAGCGCCGCAAGATCAAAAATAAGCCAGAACACTGCCAGATGCAGCACGATGATGACCGCGTTGACCATGTCGAAGAAGCCGTACGCGGCGATCGCGAGAAGCGGTACGCATGCCAGAAGCCTCCGCACGGCTTTGCGCCCCCCCGAGAGCTTCCGCACGACGCCGAACTTTTGAAAGCGTGTGAAGAGATACACAAGTCCCGCCACCGCCGAACCGAGCGCAAGGCTCAGAATGATGATCCACATATAAGCTTTTTCTCTTTCCTCAATTCTTTTTTCGAACAATAATCTGCCGGGCAGATTTCGTTTTTGGACATGAATCTACCGAACAGATTGCCGCTCCCTCTTGGTCTGCTCGGTCAGCGCGTCGACGACCGCCATTTTCCTAAGAATGGCGCAGACGGTCCGGTCGAGGTCGCTCCCCTCCGTGTAGTCCGCGGGCTCGATAAAGTTGACGCGGTCGTCCGAGATCAGGCTCTCCACAAGCTCGCGCCGCCCGTCGCTGTACACGGCGATGGAATAGCCGCCGTTGACTTTGACGAGTTTCATGCACGGAACGTCCGTCAGTCCGTCGCCGATATAGATCATGTTGCGGAACGGCACACGGCGGTCGTCCTCAGGCGTGTACGTGTTGAGGTCGCGATCGTTGGAAATGTCGAGCACGCCCTTGTTGATGCGGAACAAGAATTGCGTCTTGGTCGTATAGTTGACCGCATTTTTCGGCCAGCACGCGACGTCGTTCTCGTCGTAGAGAAACTCGCAGGCGAACACCTCGCGAAATGCGCCGTAGATGCCGGAGCCCTCGATGATCTCGCGAAGCCCCGAGGAGATGATGTAGTGCTCCACGCGCACGCCGAGTTCCTCTCCCACGCGGTTGATCCGGTCGAACCATTGCTCGACGCCGGGGAAGAACTCCAGGTCCTTGCCCATCTCGACAAATGCCTCGCGCCGAATGCTCTTCCTCGCGATGTGCGCACGCTCGATCATGAGGTGCATGTACGCGAGGATTCCGTCCATCTTGTATTTCTGCGACAGCTCCGCGGCCTCGGCCCAGAACTGCTCCGCCGTCAGCCCCACATTCGGGATAAATGTGTACTCCTGCATATCCTTCGTGCAGAGCGTTTTATCAAAATCATACATGATCGCCACGACCGGTCTGCGGTCCTCCGCAACTCCCTCTGGGTTCGTCCGATCAACTCTTTTGTCCTTCTCCACGCAATCCTCTCCCCTCTTTCGCAGATCTACATCTCCTCGGCCAGATGAGCCTCCACATACGCGTACCCCTGCGCAGCCGCGCGGCATACGACATCAAGCCCCTCGATCACCGTGAACGCGTTGTCGACGACGCGCACCGTCACCTCGCCCGCATAAACCAGGCGTTCCTCATCGCCCTCCGTCTCCGCGGAGCGGTACGAAACCTCCGCCGAAGCCAGCAGTCTCTGCGGCGAGAGCAGCAGGCGCCCGCGTCTCTCCGGGCACTCATCCGCACGGGACAGTGCCTCCTTCATCAGCACCTTCGCGATGGTCTCCGGCGCGGAATAGCTCGAATCCAGTACGAGATTGTAGTTGCGATAATCAAAATAATGGATACCGTAGATTTCCTCGTAGCGCTTGTCTTCGTTGGCAGCGCGCGCGATCAGCTGCATCTTCGCGTCGGCCTCGTCCCGGTAAGACTCCACCTCGCCGCGGGAAGCGTCAGCGTACACGCGCCGCGCCGCCTCATCGATATCCACGGACAGAAACACCTTGAACGACTTCTCCACAAAAAACCATGCCAGCCGGGAATCAAAGAGAATGTCTTTCTCCGGATTGTCGCGGCTGATGGACGCCGTGCGGTCGTCGATCATCCGATCGTATTTGTGGTCCTTCGACATCAGCTCGTTCATCTCGAGCACCGAGATCCCCATCTCGTCCGCAATCTGCCGGATGACCTTTCCGGTGGAAAATACTTCATAGCCGTATTTTCCCTCCAGAAGCCTGCAGATGGTCGATTTGCCGCTGCCTAAGTTGCCGGTTAAGGTGATATGCATAGTTGCCTCCGTTATTTGGAAAATGATTATTTTACGGTCAGTGTCGCTCCGTTCGACGGCGTCGACATCTTGTTCGCGTCCGTCACCACGCAGCGGAACTTCTTTCCGTTGTGTCCCTTCACCGCCGTGAACGATAGTGTCGCCGTCTTCGCGCTCGCCGCGGTACAGTCAACCCAGCGCTTCAGCGTTGTATCGTAGGTCTGCCACTGGTACGAAAGCGGCGTCGCGCCAAGCGCCTGGACCTTAAACTCAGCCGTCTGACCGACGTTGACCGTCTTATTTTTCGGCTGAACCTTGATCGTCGGCTTGACCTTCAGGATCGCGGCGTTCGATGTCACTTTCTTGCCCGTCGAATCCGTTACCACACAGCGGAAACGGTAGTAGTGGTGACCGGTCTGTGCCGTGATGACCAGAGTCGCCGTTTTCGCACTCGGCGAGCCGGAAGCGACCCACGTCTGCGTCTTCGGGTTGAACGCATACCACTGATACTTGAGCGTTCCCTTGCCTCTGGCAACGACCGTAAAGGTTGCCGCCTGACCGACTTCCACCGTCGTATCCTTCGGATGCTCAATGATCCTCAGGGTGTCATCCGATACAGACAGAAGCGCGGAACGCGAGTACACGTAGCCGTCAACCAGGCAGCGGAAGCGCATTCCGTCGTGTCCCGTCTGCGCCGTAAAGCTCAGCGTGGCCGTCTTCGCGCTCGCGGCGGAGCAGTTGACCCAGACGCCCTTCTTCGGATTGTAGGACTGCCACTGATACGTCTTCGTTCCGGTCACATCAACGGAAAATTTCACCGTCTTGCCGGCATCCGTATAGACATCCGCCGGTTCCTTCGTAACCTTCGGAACGATGTTAAGATACCATTCCGTGTCCTCTATGCCAACCGTCTCAGTGAGGCCGTTCGGATCGGTTATGATAACTCCGATCTCCATTCCGTTGTGTCCGCTCTGCAGCGCAAAATGAAAATCCGCCGTCTTCGCACTGGGAGCCGAGGCATTGATCCAATCCGAGTAGTCGTTCTTTTTTACCTGCCACTGGTAGGAGAGCGGCTGCTTTCCGACAACCTTGACTTTGCCTTCGAATTCATCCCCGTATTCGTACGGCCAGTCCGCGTATCTTCCGTTCGAGTTAAGAACAACGGGGCCCCCGGCAATCTGACAGTCATATGAGTCGATCAGTTTATCGTTCGAATCATACACGAGACACTGCAGCGCATATTTGGAAAGGCCCTTCGTAAAGGTAAACTGCAGCGTATCGGTAGCAGCTCCGCTCAGATTGGAATTCTTCCATGTTCCGCCCTCGTAGGGTTTCTGCTGCCACTGATACTTTGCTGCCGGCTTCGAGAGCTCCGGCATACGAAGCGTGACCTTCGTGCCGACCGGAATATAGAACGGATCCCAGCTGCCGTAGTGATCCGTGTTCCAAAGAACGATCGTCGCAAGCGGATTGTCCAGGCAATTCAACCAGTAAAGCTCCTGGTTGGCCTCCAGATTCAGGTTCGTCAGTTTATTGCTGTAGCACCTCAGTTCCATAAGTTTCGTGTTTTTGCTCAGGTCAAGGCTTGTCAGGCGGTTTCCGCCGCAGAGCAGCGTATGCAGCATTGTATTCTTTGTCAAATCCAGACTTGTCAGCCGGTTATCCTCGCACTCCAGGTATGACAGCATCGTGTTCTTCGTCAGGTTCAGACTGCTGAGCAGATTTCCTCCGCAGTACAAATGCTGCAGGATCGTGTTATTGACGAAAGAAAGGCTCCGGATCCGGTTGTTTACACAGTCCAGGTTCTGAAGTTTTGTATTCTTGCTGATGTTAAGAGACTGCAGATCATTATAGCTGCAGTCCAGTCTACGCAGTTCTGCGTTCTTACTGATGTCCAGTGAAGACAACTGATTCGCACTGCAGTCAAGATAACCCAACTTCGTGTTATGACTGACATCCAGACTCGTAAGGCTCATATTTCCGCAATAAAGCTCACTCAGGTTCGGGAGCATGCTGACGTCAAGATTCTGGATCGGGTTGCCCGCGCAGGACAGTTGCTCAAGCTTTGTGTTGTTGCTGACATCCAGGCTCGTCAGCTCATTGAAGGTACAATACAGCTCCCGAAGCAACGTGTTTTTACTCACATCGAGAACGCGGATCCGATTACCGATGCACGACAGATGCTCCAACTTCGTGTTCTTACTGACATCCAGGACATCCAACCTGCATTCGGTGAAGTTGGCCGATGTCAGCGCCGTATTCTTGCTGAGATCGATGCAGGGCATATCCAATCCCCGACATGTCAGACTCTTAAGACCCGTAAACACCTCGATTCCTTTGATGGAATCAACCAGGTCACTGAAACTGTCAACCTCGATCGATGTGACCGCCGCGATCTCGGACTCGCTCAGTTTTCCGTCCTTCACGGTATCGAAATTATCGGAAACATACTGGCGGAAGTTGTCATCGGGGAATGTCTTCTCAATATCGATCCCTCCGTCCGCCTTCGCCACCGTTGCCAGTCCCTTGATCCCGACATACAGGATCACCGTGACGGCAAGCATGATACCCAAATACCTGAACAACCTTCTCCTTCTCATCTTATTCCCTTTCCCGCCTTATCAAGCGAACAAACACCCTTTCTCATACACGGCTTCCGCTGCAGCGGACGCCGTAATTCCAGTATACAATTCCGCCCCATTCATGTCAATGCCGCTAGCCCCTGCGCAGGGCTCCCGCAAGCAAAAAACCGACCGGGCATCTGCCCGGCCGGTAGTGGTTCTTCTGTCAGCAGGTTTTCGGTTCCGACAGCCCTGCCGCTGCCGTAAGGTCGAACACTTATGTCTGTGTCGGTTCGTACCTTCCTTTATCTTTTCTTATGAGGTAGATCTCTTAAATTTCCTTGGGACCGTACCTTCCTTTCGTCAGTATCGTTTTGAGGTAGATCTCTTAAGTCTCCTTGGGACCGTACCTTCCTTTCGTCAATATCGTTTTGAGGTAGATCTTATGCTGTGTCCTTGGGACCGTACCTTCCTTTCATCAATATCGTTTTGGGTCGATCATCTGACTATTTCATCGGACCGTACCAGCCTTTCTGTTATATTACGTCCGTAGTAACATCTATATAAAATTGCCCTATCGGCTTTCCGCCCCCGTCCGTCCTCCGTCAAATAAGCTTGCGGTATTCTTTTGCACCGAGTGCCTGCGGCTGACTGCCTGTTCGTGATACCGGTTATTGTCTTCTCGGGACCTTCGGTCTATGCGTTATGTTCTGGTGTTACTCTGTCGTTCCCATCGGACTGTACCATCCTTCGTTTGTTTTCTTGCTTCGTTCGATATGTTCGGTGGTTCACTTATCTGCCCATCGGACCGTACCTTCTCTTTCGGAAAATTTTGTTCGGTGGTTCACTTATTCGCCCATCGGACCGTACCTTCTCTTTCGGAAAATTTTGTTCGATCGGATCACTTAATTGCCCATCGGACTATACCTTCTCTTTCGACGTTTTACTTTCGGTTTCGATTGCTTACTCTGTCGTGCCCATTGGACCGTACCTTCGCTTTCCTGTAACCTTAGTCTGACTCATCGATCTCCGAAGCCTCTCGCCTCGCTGTACCGGGGAAGAACCTTTCCTAGTACATCGGTCTCACCTCTTTCGTATATGATCGGCCGTTCTCACATCCGGCCGTCTCACCGTCGTTCGCTTCTGTATAGGCAGTTGCGATTCTCTCGTCGGTGGAATTGCTTTCTTTGTTGTGCCTTAACTATACCACCGCAGCGCATTGTTGTCAACACAAAATGCAGATTTTTAATATATTATTTTGATTTCTTTGCCATTCTTCTCTGAATTTTCTGACAATTTAAGCGTTTTTTGACTGTTTTGGCCGGATATAACCCTTTTTTTCTGAATTCTCGCGGAAAATGAACCTTCAATCGGCATTTTCCGCCTCCGGCCGAGACTCCGGCGCTCGTTCCGGGATTTCAAATTCGAGCGATATTTTTGACATATGTGACGCATTTTCCGTCATTATCATGCCGATTGTGACATTTCTACACAAAGTACAAACGGCGATCCGCCCACCGGGCAGACCGCCGTATCGCAATCCTTATTTCTTCTTTCCGTACTTCTTCGTGAGCGCCATGATCACCGCACAGATCACTGCAAGTCCTACCAGGCCGAGACCCATGACAACCGCCCAGATAAAGGTCTTGTCGTCCTTCTCAGGCTCCTCCGCCTCCTTCGGTGCAACCGTCGGGATCGGTTCCTGGGCACCCGTCGGCGTGATCACCGGCTCCTGCGTAGGCACGCTCTCCGTCGGTGCGATCTCCGTCGGTGCAGGCTCGGTAGGCACCGGTTCCGTAGGCACCGGCGTCTCCGTCGGTGTCGGCGGCAAAGGAGTGGGCGTAGGCGTAGGCTCCGGAGGAAGCTCATCCTCCGTCTTCAGGCGAAGCTTCGCGTACACGACCGCGTCGCCCTCGAGCTTCGTCTCCTTCGTGAACTCGCCCTTGTAATCCTTCGACAGATACCATCCCTCGAACACCCAGTCAGGGAGTTCCGGATCCTCCGGATAATCGCCGGAAGCATATAATTTGCCGTTGACATAATAGGTGACTTTGGCTTCGCCGGTCACGGTGATCTCGTAGGTCGTAACGCCTGCAGACGTCGTGATCAGCATAAAGTTGCGAAGATCCGCCGGATCGGTGATATCGTTCGCTTTCAGTTCCTTCATGATCGTGGCGTAATCGTACCAGATGACCTTGAGGTCGCCGAGACTCGTGCGCTCGGTCGGCTCCACGGGGATCCACCACTTCTGCTTTCTCTCGCTGTCGAGGATCAGCTTCGGTTCACCGCCTGCTGCGCCCGGCTTGTAGACGATGGCGATCTTGCGACCCTCCTCGTACCAGGTGCTCTTCGAGCCGAGGCGGATGTACGTC
>JBGUPV010000119.1:0-7130 GCA_045130455.1 Lachnospiraceae bacterium
ATCGCGAAGCTTGCGGGGAAGAAGATCGTCGTGTTCTGCTGCGGAGCATCGCCGTTTGAACAGAAGGCCTACGATGCGGTCGTAAAATACAACTTCAAGGGCGCGCTGGAAGGCATTCCCTGCTTCTATTGCCGCGGAACATTTGCCATGAGTGAGATGACGTTCAAGGACAGAACACTGTGCAAACTTTTGCGCAAGGTTGTATCCAAGAAGAAGCCGGAAGAGTATGAGCCGTGGGAGAAAGGCCTGATGGAAGTGAAGGAGGACGAAAAGGGGGATTGGACCGACATTTCGTACATCGAACCGATCATCGCGGCATTGGGATGAGAAACGTTACGGTTTGGCGTTGCCGGCTTTTTATCGCAACCCCGAATAATAGTCATAACGAGATTGTCCCATCGGATAATCAGACGGAACGCTTTCTTCTGTCGGGTATAGTTTGTTCAGCCGGAGCTGTTCCTCCGTGAGGACGATCGGAATGTACGTATATTCCCAGGTCTTTTGGGTGAGCCAATAGGTATTGGAGTAATCCCAATTATCTCGCAGTTCAACCGGAGATATTGCCTTGATGCAGTTCCCGTTTTCGTCGTAGGTAAAGTCAGTAACAGATCCATACCAGCCTGTAATGGTTTCCCGGAGTGTGTGTCCGTTCTCGTCAACTTCGCGTAAGTATGTGATCTCTCTGTCATATGAATCATCAGAGTAGGTTCTTCTCAGTAGGTCTTCGTTCGAATCATAATCCCATGCTATAGTACACAGATATATTCCGTCGGAATCATACCGCGTGGTGACGTCCGTATATCCGCCGTCGGGATTCATTGTGCGGGTAGTGTGCCGCGGTAGTTGCTGTCTTCATAATCGTCCGAGTATTGGCCATCCTCAATGTAAGTGGCTTCAGTAAGCATCCATACGGTAACCGTTTTGCCCGGAGCATCGTCGTTCGATGCTTTTTTATTATGCAATTTGGCGATGATCAGGGCGGCTGCAGCGACCGACAACACGAGCAGCATACTGCCGATGATCCATTTTATTTTTCGACGATCCATGCTGCCTCCTCCTTCATCTGCAAAATGCAGCTCCGCGGTATTCCTCGGAACATTGACGCTTATTATCCGTATTGTAATTCAGCGGATAATGCATTGTCAATACGAGGGCAGATCAGTTCCGAAACAGAGAGGAAGGAGGACGGTTGTTCATAGGATTTGCTTGATAAATGAGGCAAATTCCACTATGATGATAGAGGCGGTTAAGTGCATGATCGGGCTTGCGGAGGTGGAGATGATTAAGGCGGTTGTTTTTGATCTGTTTGAAACTCTGATCACGGAATGGGGCCACGAAAAATACACCAAGCGCAAAATGTGTGCCGATCTGGGCGTTGACAAAGACCGGTTTGACGTGTTCTGGGAGGAGAAGGAAGAAGACCGTTACATCGGTGCGATTGATTTCGAGGGATCGATCCTCTATGCGGGAAATCAGCTCGGCGTGGAAATCAGTGTCGACACTATGGCTTACGTCCTGAACCGAAGAATGACTACAAAAGCCGCATGTTTTGAGCATATTGATCCGGAGGTGTTCCGGTTGCTTGAGGAGCTGCGGGCCAAGGGCCTGCGAACGGCGATCGTGAGCAATTGCTCCTCGGAGGAAGTGCAGGTGATCCGGGAATCGGAACTGTTCCGGTATTTCGATGAAGTGGTGCTGTCCTACGAAGTTCACATGAAAAAACCGGACCATCCGATCTATGAGGTGGCGGCGAAACGGCTGGGTGTCAGACCGGACGAATGCTTCTTTGTCGGGGACGGCGGAAGCGACGAGCTTCCGGGAGCGAAGAATGCCGGAATGACGGCGATCCAGGCGAAATGGTACACAAACAGGCTTCCTCAGAAGCGGGAGACGATCGGGGATTTCCCTGTGGCTGAAGAACCTTCGGAAGTGATCGCGCTTCTGAATGCAAGACAAACGATCAGTCTTTGATCAAGTGAAAAGGACATGACAGGAGACGTTACATGCGGGATATAATCATTAAGAATGTGAATGATCCGGGATTTGAAGACAAGAACCTGAATCAATATTACGATCCGGGCGGGGAACACAAGCGGTCATACGAATTTTCGAAAAATGAGGTGTTCTCACCGTACAGAAACGGCGAGGGTCAGCTCACCGTGAACTTCTATACCCTGATGCCGGGGAAGAGCAATTATCCGTATCATCGGCATTTCGGCAAAGAGGAGGCCTTTTATATCATTTCCGGAGAGGCGGTTTTGAAGACGTCCAAGGGCGATGTTACGGTGAAGGAGGGAGATGTCATAGTCATCCCGCCGAATGAAAACGGAGGACATATGCTGACCAACACGTCGGACGCTCCGTTGGTTTACCTGGATATCGACACATTTTCCGCATCGGATGTCGTAGTGTACCCCGATTCCGGCAATGTGAGGGTTCTTGCCGGAGACTTGCAGAAGTCCTTCAAGCTGGATTCCGAAGTGAACTATCTGGACGGGGAGTAACGGCAGCAGGAGTCTTAAGGGAAAAGTAAAATGATTGATTTCACGACTGTGACAGCCTGCGGCGAGTGCTGCATCGGCTGTGCGAAAAAGGAAAGCGGCATGTGTCCCGGATGCATCGAGGCGGAAGGAAAAGTGCCGGAATGGGCGGAATCCGGAATATGCCGGATCTATGCCTGCTGCAGCGAACATGATACACGGTATTGTTTTTTGTGTGAGGATTTTCCGTGCGAAAAACTGCCGGAGATGATGCCCTGGAAAGCGAATGTTGCCGAGCATCTTTCGGAGCTGCGGGATGAGTATATGAATCAGCAGGCGTCGTCCGAAACGGATGTAACAGGCCGCATCGAAAGTGTTCTGGCGCACTGGGAACTGGACAACCCCGAGATCGGCGATCGGTTCCATAAAGACTCCGGACGGCTGATCTATAAGGTCACGACCGGATCGGGAGAGTACCTGTTGAAAGGCTTTCAGAGAGGAACGCCGGAAAGTGTGATCCGGGGAAATGTCCAAGCGCATCTCTTCCTGGGAAATGAACACGGTATGGCGCCTGTGCTGTATCCGGCGAAGACCGGAGAATACTATGTGAACGAGCTGGGTCATTGGTTTTACCTGATGGAATTCATTGACGGACGGCAGATGGAGGAGACCCCGGAGGATGAATACAAGCTCGGTCAGGCGACGCGGAAAATGCACCGGTTGCAGGGATACGGTGTAAAGTCTCCCATGACGCAGAGCAAGGAGAGGTATTACAGCTGGTTCCGTAATCACGAGTTTGTGAAAGAATTTGACGAGATCCTCGATGCGATCCCGGATTTCGAAGGGCTGGACCAGTGTTTTGTTCACACCGATATCGGACCGCACAACGCCATGCTGCGGAAGAACGGAGAGGTAGTCTTCATCGATCTGGATGACTCCGGAGTCGGAAGCCGGTATCTGGATCTCGGCTGGCCGTTTATCATGCAGTTCGTTGATTTTAACCATGAGACGGAAGAGATGACGTACCGCTTCGATCTGGCACAGAGTTTCCTGCATGGGTATTACGGTGATGAGGGTATTTCCCGGGAAGAATATGATCTTGTCTTCCGGGGAGCTGTTCAGATGCACATTTCCTACATGCAGGCGTACGGCCCGTATGCGGTGGCTTCGCTATGGAAGATACTGCGCTTCGGAATGGAGCAAAAAGAAGTATTATGGGAAAGGAGCTTGATGAAATGAGAAAAACCAAGATTGTATGTACGATAGGACCGGCCAGTGAGAGACCGGAAATGATCGAAAAGCTGTGCCTTGCCGGAATGAACGTAGCAAGACTTAACTTCTCCCACGGAACACATGAAGAACATAAGAAACGCATCAATACGATCCGTGAGGTCAGCAACAGGCTTCGGCTGCCGATCGCCGTTTTGCTCGATACCAAGGGACCGGAATTCCGCATTCGGACCTTCGAGGGCGGGAAGATCAGCCTGAAGGCCGGTGACCGGTTTACGTTCCGCTCCGGCAACGGCGTGGGAAATCAGGAATGTGTCTACGTGAATTTCGAAGGGCTCTCGGGAGATGTAAAGCCCGGTGATCACATTCTTGTATGCAACGGTCTTATGGATTTTGTCGTGCGTGAGATCGCAGGCGATGATGTCGTCTGTGAGACACTTACGGACGGTGTTTTGTCCGACCGGAAGAGCATGAATTTTCCGGGAAAGGTTATGAGCACCGAGTACTTGAGCGAGCAGGATAAAGCGGACATTTTATTCGGCATCGAGAACGAGGTGGATTTCATCGCATGCTCATTTGTCTCGAAAGCGGATGATCTGCGCGCGGTCCGCGCGTTCCTCGCGGAGCACGGTTCGCCGGACATCGAGCTGATCGCGAAGATCGAGAATCAGCCCGGTATCGATAATATTGAGGAGATCTGCGAGCTTTGCTCGGGCATCATGATCGGTCGCGGAGACATGGGAGTTGAGATCGCTCCGGAGAAGCTTCCTGCGGTACAGAAGAGTCTTATCACCAAATGCAGACTGCTCGGCAAGCGCGTCATCACCGCGACGGAAATGCTCGAGTCCATGATCAACTCGCCCCGGCCGACCCGTGCGGAGGTTTCGGATGTGGCCAATGCGGTGTACGACGGTACTTCGGCGGTGATGCTCTCCGGTGAAACTGCGGCCGGCAAGTATCCGGAGCAGACAGTTAAGATGATGGCGTCGATCGCGGAAGCGACCGAGGCTTCGATCCATTATGACAAGCGGTTCCACAATTATTCCTTTGAGATGAAGAACATTGTGGACTGCATTTCCCATGCGGTCTGCGGCATGGCGATCGACGTTCACGCGAAAGCGATCGCCGTATGTTCTCTTTCCGGAATTACCGTTCGAATGGTTTCACGGTTCCGCTGCCCGGTCGATATCATCGGGATCACGACCAACGAGAAGAGTTACCGAAGACTTTCCCTCTCGTGGGGTGTAACGCCGGTGCTTTGCGAGACGTTTGATTCGACGGATGTGTTGTTTTATTTCGCGCAGAAGACAACAACGGATATCATGAAACTGCAAAAGGGCGACAACATCGTCATTACCGGAGGAATGATAAACGGTCTGTCCGGAAACACCAATCTAATCAAGATCGTTACGGTTTAACGGAGACAGGAAAATGAACAGTGAGGATCTTTATACCCCGGGTGAGGAGATCCTAGAAACCGACAGGCTTATCATGCGACGGTTAAGGCCTGATGCTGGCCTTGGATAAAGAGGACGGACACGCCGTCGGTATATATGCATTAAACCATGTTGTCGACAGAGATGTATGGACATTGTCATATGTGAATCGATTTGACGACTGGGGGAAGGGCTACACGACCGAAGGCATGAAAGCCTTATGGATCACGCAGTCAAAGTCTACGGAGCACGCTCCTTCGAAGGTGAATGTGCTAAAGAAAACGTCGGCAGCGCCAAGGTGTTGCAAAAACTCGGAATGGTATACGATCATAGTTCATCATGTTCAAAGAACGACGGAAGTGTTACGTTTGAATCTGATGTTTATGTCCTTAACATTGAAAAATGACAACGTAACAGAGCTTCGGGAAACAGGGGGAGAATATGGCTTCCGGCAGAACTTCTGACATGACAACCGGCAATCCGCTCAAAAGAATCCTTTTGTTCGCACTGCCGCTGTTTATCGGAACGATGTTCCAGCAGGTATACAGTCTGGTGGATACGGTCATTGCCGGTCACAATCTGGGTGACAATGCGGTCGCTGCGATCGGTGCGACATCGGCGCTGTACTCGGTGGTCTTGTACTTTGCCGTCGGGCTTAACAGCGGATACGGCATCATCATTGCAAGGCTTTACGGAAAGAAGGACATTCCGAAACTTAAGAACGCATTTGCGACAATGCTGATACTGAACGTAGGTATCACCCTTCTGCTGACGGTAACGGTTCTTCCGTTGCTTGATAAGCTGCTGCGGATCCTGGATACGCCGAAAGAGATCTTCTCCCAGGCACATGAATATATCTTTATTATCTTTGCGGGACTGACAGCCACCATCCTCTACAATATGTGCGCAGGATTTCTCCGGGCCGTGGGAAACAGCAGGACACCGTTGTATTTTCTGATATTCTCATGCGGACTGAATTCCTTGCTTGACTGGATATTCATAGCTGAGCTCGGCATGGGAGTCGCGGGAGCCGCATACGCGACTGTGATCGCAACAGTTGTTTCCGCCGTGGCCGGGCTTTGGTATATCATCAGGACATATCCCGATTTTCTGCCGGGACTCGGCGATCTTAAGCCTGACAAGGAACTCATACGGGAAATGTTTTCAACGGGATTGTCCATGGCTCTTATGAATTCCGTGTTTGCATTAGGTTCGATCATACTCCAGAAGGCGATCAATGCGCTCGGCACGGCACTTATCGCAGCCAATACCGCATCGCGCAGGATCTATGAATTTCTGATGATGCCTCTGTCAACGACAGCCACTGCTACGGCAACCTTTACAAGTCAGAATTTCGGCGCGGGAAAGACGGACAGGATAACGGCAGCCATCCGGAAAGTGCTTGTGATCGAAGTGGCGTGGAGCGTATTCTCTGCGCTTCTGTCATTAACGGCAGGAAAAGCATTGATCGGCCTGATACTCGGGACCACGGACAGCACGGTCATTTCGAACGGGTATTTGAACCTGACAATGAGCACCCTTTTCTTTTTCCCGTTAGGCGTCCTTCTTGTGATGCGAATGTCGATGCAGTCGATAGGATACAAGGTGGCTCCGGTCATATCGAGTACGATCGAGCTCGGGGTAAAGACATTATCAAGTCTGCGGTACGTACCGAGATTCGGATACAAAGCCGTAGCGGCAACGGAGCCGGTCACCTGGGTATTGTGTGCACTGTTTCTCGTGGTTATATACCGTGCCACCTACAGGAAAAAGTTGATGGTATGAAGATAAGCCGCAGTTTCGGGAGGAGGTACACGGCCATAAAGGAAGCATTCATTGGTTTTAAAGGCCGAAATAATTCATCATCCGTGCTGGTGAATGGATTGCCGCAGCAACACTGTCTGCTGACGAATTCGTTTGCCGGGCTTCGGAAAGAGATCGACAAGCTTCCGGCAGATTTCGATGCTGTATATCTCTTCGGAGC
>JBGUPV010000120.1:0-5705 GCA_045130455.1 Lachnospiraceae bacterium
CTCAGCACCACCGGCGCATTTTCCCTGCAATGCATGCGGTCACGGAAATCCGTTCCCGCGAGGGATTTCAACAGATTGATCGTCTCCTCCGCCTTCGGATCACGGAAGATCTCCTCCACCGTGCCCTGCTCGACGATCTGTCCGCCGTCCATGACAAGCACACTCTCGCACAGCTTGCGGACGACCTGAAGCTCGTGGGAAATGAACAGCACGACCATTCCGTGGCGCTCCTGCAGCTCCGTGAGAAGCTTGAGGATCCCGTCACGGGTCTCCGCGTCGAGGGCGGTTGTCGGCTCATCGAGGATCAGCAGCTTGGGACGAAGGATCATCGCGATGGCGATCATGACTCGCTGCCGCTGTCCGCCCGAGAGCTGGCTCGGCAGGCTCTGAAGGATTCGCTCGGTCTCGGTCAGCTCGACCTCGAGAAGTGCTTCCGTCAGGCGTTTGTCCTGTTCCTCGCGGCTGAGACGCACATCGTTGTGGGTGAGCATTTCCCGCATCTGCCGCCCGATCTTCATCGTCGGGTTGAGGGAGGTCATCGGCTCCTGGAACACCATCGCCATGCCCTCGCCGCGCAGCACCGCGAGATCGCGCTTGCCGCAGCGCATCACGTCGGTGAGACCGTGCTTCGTGCGAAGCCAGATCTCTCCGACCGCCCCGGCATGCTCCGGAAGCAGTCCCATCACGGACAGCGCCGTCATACTCTTTCCGCTGCCGGACTCGCCCACGATTCCCAGACGCTCCCCTGCGCGGAGCGTGATATTGACATTGTCCACCACCGTCTGAAGCGACCCGTCATCGCGCTCGAAACCGACCGCGAGGTTGCGGATGCACAGCACGGCGTCCTCCGGAACATCCTCCGGCGCCGTCTCACGGGACGGTCCGCGGCCCGCCGCTGCGAGCATCCTGCGGATCTTCGCGCGGACGCTTGCGGGGTTGCCGATATCGCCCTGGTTTCCGGAAAAGGAGTCGCTCAGCAGCGCTACACCGAGCACCGCGAGGACCAGTACAAGGCCGGGGAACAGCACCATCCACGGCGCGATCCCGACGTACGACTGGCTCTCCTTGAGCATACGTCCGAGGCTGGCCTTCGGCGGCTGAACGCCGAGACCCAGGTAGCTCATGCCCGACTCTGCGAGCACGGCGTTATTGAAACCCACCGCCATCGTCACGAGAAGCGTGGCGCGGAGGTTGGGTAAAATGTGCACGAACAGGATGCGGCGTCCCGACGCCCCGAGGAGCCGCGCATTTGCCACATAATCCGAGGAGAGCTGCACACGGACCTCGCTTCGGACGACGCGCGCGATACTGGGGATAAAGAGGATGCCGAGAGCGATCACGACGTTCCGCTCCGATGCGCCGAAGGCGCCGACGAACACGAGCGCGAGCAAAATGCTGGGGAACGCGAGCAGGCAGTCGTTGACACGCATGATGACCGCGTCAAACGCTCCGCCGATGTAGCCGGCCAGCGCGCCCACGAGCGTACCGAAGATGCCGCCGATCAGCACGGTGGTCACGCCGATGATAAATGTCGTCAGCGAACCGTACGCCACGCGGGTGAACACGTCGCGCCCGAAATGATCGGTGCCGAAGAGGTGCTTCAGCGAGGGAGCGGCAAACTTCAGGGAACCGTCCATCGCGTCCGGATCGTAGGGCGACAGAACAACGCCCCCAAGGACGATGATGAGCGCCAGGATCAGGAGCGTACAACCGCATATGAAGTTGAAAGACCGTACGCGCTTCATGCTTCCTCCCGCCTACTCCGATTCCACGCCGCTGTTCACGAGCAGCACAACAATACCGATGTACAGAACGATCGCCTGCACAACGTTGTAATCACGATTGGAGATGGACTGCACCAACAGCCGTCCGAGGCCGTCGACGTTAAAGACCTGCTCCACGACAATACTTCCCGCGATGATCTCGGAGATGATGACTCCGATAAATGTGCGCACGCCGGGCAGCGCGTTCGGAAGGATGTGGCGCATCAGCACCGTGCCCTCCGTCAGGCCCTTGCTGCGGGCCGTCCGCACGTAGTCCTTGCTCCGCTCCGTCAGGATCGAGCTACGGAGGAAGCGGATCGTCATCGCCGCCTTGGGAATCGCGATGGCGAGCGCCGGGAAGATCAGATACGAGATACACGGACCGAGCCCGTCACTGTACGGGACGAACCGCATCGGAATAAAGAACTGCATCCACAGTCCGAGGACCACGGAGATCAGCATTCCGAGGAAAAATGCCGGAACCGCCATCAACGTCTGATTGAGCATGGCTCCGCCGCGGTCGACCGCCGATCCCGGGAATCGCCCGTACAAAAGTCCGAACGGAAAAGAGATCACGATGATCATCACGATGGAGAGTGCCGCCAGCAGCAGCGTGTTCGGAAGGAACTGCCAAAGAAGGTCGGACACCGGGCGGTTGTACTGGACGGATTTGCCGAAATCCCCGACAAATACGCCGGCGAGCCAGCGCCCGTACCGCACGATCACCGGATCGTTGAGTCCCATCTCCTCCCGCAGCGCCTCAAGCGCCTCCGGCGTCTGGTTCGTGCCGAGCTTGACGATTGCCGAATCCCCGGGAAGTACCTGGAACAAAAGGAACGTAACGAAAGTGAGCGCCAATATGGCGACCACGATGGCAATGCCTTTTCTGACCCACTTCATAATGACGCTCCTCCTTTCGAATTCTTCTTATCTGTCGGAAAATGAGGCTCTCCCACGCCATCCCGGCCGAAAGGAGCCTCATTTTCCTATTCTTTACTGATTGTCCTTATAATACACGGACGCCATATCCTGTACGTAGACCGGATAGAACGTATATCCGCCGAGCTTGGGATTGACCGCAACCATCAGCGCCGGGCTCTGGAGGAACACCGATGCCGCGTCGTCGCTCAGATCCTTCTGCAGGTTGTAGTAGAGCTGTACCTTCGTCGCCACATCCGCCGTCGCCGTCGCCGCCGTATAGGTCGAGTCGAACTTCTCGCTCTTGTAGTTGATGAAGTTCTTCACGGAACCGCCGATGTAGTACTTGAGAATGTCGCTGGGCGCGAGCTGCGAATCCAATCCGATGATGGTAGCCTCAAAGTTATGTCCTTTGTAGACATCCGAAAGCCAGCTTGCCCACTCGATCAACTGGATCTTCATGGTGATCCCGACTTTCTTCAGCTGATTGGCGATGATCTCCGCCGTCTGCACATGGTACGTGTAGTTCGAAGGAACCGTCACGGTGAAGGTAAATCCCTCCGGATACCCTGCCGCCGCCAGCAGTTCCCTGGCCTTGGCTTCATCGTGCGCATACACGTTCGCCACGTCCTTGTTATAGTAAGCGCCGAAGGTCGAGTACATGCCGCTGCCGATCACGGAACCGTAACCGCCGTTGAGCATGTCGAGGATCTCCTGCTTGTCGATCGCATAGTTCATGGCCTTGCGAACGTCGATGTTGTCGAACGGCTTCACCTCATTGTTGAGGAACAAGCCCTGTACAAGGCTCATGTCGCCGACTTCGATCGTGAACTTGCCTTTCAGCTGCTGCGCCTGATCAACTGTCAGGTAAGGGAAAATGTCGATGTTGCCGGCCTGCAGCGACATGAACGCCGCGTCCGTGCTCTCCGAGATCGTGAACGTCACCTTCTTCAAGTGCGCCTTCGTCCCGTAGTAATCGTCATTTCTCTCCATGACGAAGCTGCTCATAGGCGTGTAGGAAACAAACTTGAAGGGACCGGTACCTACCGGCGCCTTCGCCTGATCCTTGTAAGCCTCGGGCACGATGTTGCAGGTGAAGAAACCGATCAGCTCCGTATTCGGGATTGAAAGTCTTACCTTGATCACATCCTTACCGTCTTCCTGCACGGCGGTAATATCGGAAATAACAGAAAGCGCAGCGACAACCTGAACTCCAGCTTCCGGATTCTCCAAGCGTCCTGCGCATCGATTTAACGAATACACCACATCCGCAGCGGTTACCTCAGCACCGTTATGGAACTTTACGCCCTTGCGCAATACAAAGTCGTACTCCATTCCGTCCGGCGCCACCGTGTAACTTTCCGCTACAGCGGGAACTAAATTGCCGTCTTTATCGGGCTTTACGAGCCCTTCGAAAATGTTGTATAAGACTTCTCTGGTTCCTGCCGCTACTGCTTTGTGTGGGTCAAGACTGTCCAAATCCTGTGTTATTCCGACAACCACCGAGCCACCGTCTTCCGTATCCTTCGGGTTCTTATCCGTGCCGCCTTTGCAACCGCTGAGTGCAGCCAGACAGAACACCGTAAGGAGAGTTCCAAAAAGCAAACGTTTCATATTTGCTCCTTTCTCCCACTAACGCGTGGACCTGTTAAATTGTCGTCCTCATATTACACTCCGGCAGTGAAAAATGCAAGGATTATTTCGCGGAGGGCCCCCGAGCAATCCCTTTGACACGCGCGCAAAATGTGTGGTATACTGGGAAAGCGGCTTTTTTGACTGCCGCTTTTGATGGGAGAAATACATGCGTAATATACCGAAAACATTGAGAATCGCACTCTCGCTCCTGCTGTCCGCGCTCCTTCTGGCCGGCTGCGGAAACCTGACGCAGTACGGACACCCGTTGAACGAGCCGACCGGCACCGTCTCCCCGGATGACCCCGGGTCGGGTTCGTCGACACTTCCGGCCGCGAACTACCGCATCAGCCGCAAGGGCATCGACCGCGAGGAGATCATCGCCTACTTCGGGGAGATCGCCATGTCCGCGGAATACGGCGGGACGAATGACGAGCTGCACAAATGGTCGACGCCGATCAAATACTACATCGCCGGCAACCCGACGAGCGATGACATGATGGTGATCTCGCGCGTCACGGCGGCCATGAACACGGTGAAGGGATTCCCCGGGATCGGCCGGACATTTTCCGAGAACTCGGCCAATCTGGTGATCCATTTTGCGGATCCGGACGAATACCGGAAGATCACACCGCCCGAGATCAATGACGACACGGACGGCTTCGCCAGCATCTGGCTGACCGATTACTCCATCTCCAGGTCCGTCATCGGTATCCGCACCACGATCTCGCAGACCGAGCGAAACTCGGTCATCTGGGAGGAAATGGTCCAGTGCACCGGCCTTCAGAACGACTCGTACCGATACCCAGACAGCCTCTACTACCAGGGCTACAACGAGGTCCAGTCGCCGACGACCCTCGACTGGCTGCTCTTCGAAGTGCTCTACCACCCCGCGCTCGAGCCCGGCATGTCATTTGACGAGTGCGAGGAAGTGATCCGCGAAATCTTGCAATAAATAAAGGAATGCTCTATGAATCTTGAGAACAAACAGACCGCGCTCGACGACGACGCGGCCATCTACCAGCGGCTCGAGGAGAAATCCTCCGCCAAGACCGAACGCGAGAAATTCCGCGAACTCTCCTTCAAGGGAAAAGTCCGCTATTTCATCGACTACTACGCGCTCAAGGTCTTCATCATCCTTGCGGTCGCCGCTCTTCTCGGCTACAGCCTCTATGTCACGCTGCGCCCGAAGCCGACAAAAATCGCGTACGTGGTCATCGTGGACACGCCCTGGCCGTATGACATGGTGGAGGCCTACCGAGACAAACTTCCGAAGCTGCTCGGCAGGGATCCGAAGAAAAATGAAGTCTCCCTGATCGCCAATCTGGAGTCCGGAAGCGTCAACGACGGCACCGCGATCTCGACCTACATCTTCGCGGACAACCTCGACGT
>JBGUPV010000121.1:0-2853 GCA_045130455.1 Lachnospiraceae bacterium
GGAGTGTGTTATTTACTCGTTTGCACTTAACAAAACCGTTTCCGTCGTGTATAATGATCAAGATAGTGTGTGATCGTTCGCGTCCCGCGGGTGTGGGGAACTTCGGGAGTGCGGCGATGACAGCGGACATCGATCATTTTCTGAGAGGTTTGTATGCGCAATAAAGTACTGTTTATCTATAATCCAAATGCGGGGACGAAGAAGATCGTCCCTAAGCTCAACGATGTTATCTATCAGCTGATCGACGACGATACCGACCTGGTGATCTCTCCGACACGCAAGAGAAACGATGCGAAGGAGGCCGTGATCTCTTACATCAAGGAGGGTGCTCTCGTCAAGATCGTCTGCTCCGGCGGCGACGGCACGCTTCACGAGGTTGTGGAAGGTCTCATGGATTCGGAGGAGCGTGTTCCCGTGGTGTATCTGCCTGCGGGCAGCACGAATGACTTCGGATATTCGCTCAATCTTCCGACCGACGTTGTCGAGGCGGCGAAGCTTTCGAAGGAAGGTATGCCGTATCCATGCGATATCGGTTGCTTCAACGGCAAATACATGGTCTACACGTCGGCGTTCGGCTTATTTTCCGACGTGTCGTACGCGACGTCGCAGTCGATGAAAAATGCGATCGGACATGCGGCGTATCTGTTGAACGGCGCGGGTTCCCTCGCCAACATCGAAAAGATCCCCTGCACGATCACGTTGCCGGATGAGGTGATCGAGGGAACGTTCATTCTCGGTATGGTCGTGAGTGCTTCGTCCGTCGGCGGTTTCCGCGGTGTGACCGGTCCGGAGGTGCGTCTGAACGACGGTAAATTCGAGCTTTTCCTGATCCGCGAACCCGGCGTAATGCAGGTGGCGGGGCTTTTGCACGATATTTTGAAACACAATTTCGACAATCCGCTGATCGTGTTCCGTCAGGTCTCTGAAGCGCTTTTTGAGTTTGAAAATGAGGTCGCCTGGACGATCGACGGAGAGTACGGCGGTTCGGTCATGCAGGCCCATGTTTCAGTCAAGAAGCACGCGGTGACTTTCATGGCTCCGCGCAGCACGATGGGGCTTCTGTCATAGGCTGAATCACTTGACAGAACAGCGTTTTTTGAGTAGAATTAACAGCGGTGGCTTTCGGCTGAAAAGCGTAGTAAGACGCTAAGAAAAAATACATTTTTCGGAGGGTATGATCATGTACTATATCGGTGTTGACCTCGGCACTTCTTCCGTCAAGCTTCTCTTGATGGATTCCGAGGGTGCGATCAAGAATATCGTTTCCAAAGAGTATCCGCTTTATTTCCCGAAGACGGGCTGGTCCGAGCAGAAGCCTGAGGACTGGTGGACGCAGATGAAGGCGGGCGTGAAGGAACTCATCAGCGGGTTTGACGCTTCGCAGGTTGCCGGCATCAGCTTCGGCGGACAGATGCACGGCCTTGTGATCCTCGATGATCAGGACAATGTCCTTCGTCCCGCGATCCTGTGGAACGACGGCCGTACTCAGGAAGAGTGCGACTACCTCAACAATGTGATCGGCCGCGAGAAGATCAGCTCCTACACGGCAAATATGGCACTCACGGGCTTCACGGCTCCGAAGCTTCTCTGGGTGAAGAAGCACGAGCCCGAGATCTTCGCCAAGATCTGCAAGATCATGCTTCCCAAGGATTATCTCGCATACCTTCTTTCCGGCGTTCACTGCACGGATGTCTCGGATGCTTCCGGTATGCTTCTCTTTGACGTAAAGAACAAGTGCTGGTCCAAGGAGATGATCGACATCGTCGGCATCAAGGAAGAGCAACTCGCCAAGATCTTCGAGAGCTATGAGGTTGTCGGAACGATCCTTCCCGAGATCGCGGATGAACTCGGACTGCCTAAAACCGTGAAGATCATCGCCGGTGCAGGTGACAACGCTGCCGGCGCTGTCGGAACCGGTACCCTTGAGCACGGCATGTGCAGCGTTTCGCTCGGTACTTCCGGCACCGTGTTTATCTCGACGGATGAATTTGCTGTTGACGACGCGAACGCGATGCATTCCTTCGCTCATGCGAACGGCAAATACCACTTCCTCGGATGCATGCTTTCCGCCGCTTCCTCGAACAAGTGGTGGATGGATGACATCATCGGAACGAAGGATTACGCGGCAGAGCAGAAGAACATCAAGGAGATCGGTACGAACAACGTGTTCTACCTTCCTTACCTGATGGGCGAGCGTACTCCGCACAACAATCCCGACGCACGCGGCTGCTTCGTAGGAATGTCGATGGATACCAAGAGAGAGGATCTCACGCTTGCGGTTATGGAGGGCGTTACCTACGCACTTCGCGATGCCCTTGAGATCGCCCGTTCCTTCGGCGTAAAGATCGAGCGTATCCGTGCCATCGGCGGCGGCGCGAAGAGCCCGCTGTGGTGCAAGGTTCTTGCCAACATCATGAACGTGAAGGTTGACAAGATCAACTGCGAGGAAGGTCCCGGCTACGGTGCTGCGATCCTTGCGGCAGTCGGCTGCGGCGAGTACGCTTCCGTTGAGGAGGCTGCAGGCAAGCTGATCCGTGTCGTTGACACGATCGAGCAGGATCCCGCGATTGTTGCCGAGTATGAGAAGCGGTACAAGGTATTCCGTTCCATTTATCCGGCACTCGTTCCGGTTTATTCAGCGATCGCCGATCTCAATCGCTGATCACATGCGAAAAGCACAGCATAGAATCAAGGAGTTGCCGTCCGTTCGCGGATGGCAACTCTTATGCACATTTACAGGGCAGGCAAAGAAGTATGGCGGAGGGCATTTTCATGCGACCGTATTCGGCATTTTCCGAGATTTATGACCGTTGTATGGACAATGTTCCCTACGACCTGTGGGCGGAGAGACTG
>JBGUPV010000122.1:0-11077 GCA_045130455.1 Lachnospiraceae bacterium
TCAAATTAAGCAATGGCCGACATGAAAAAGGATGGTTCCATCGTGTCGCCGGTTCGTTGTAAGTGGGAACCTGCAAAATAATAACAAATCGGGCTGCCAGTGTTTTGGCTGACAGTCCTGTTTGAATCGTCAGGAGAAAAATGGTTTACGATAACATTACAAAAGCAGTGTTCCTTCGAAGGCCGAACCGATTCATTTCCGAAGTGGAGATTGACGGTCATAAAGAAATCGTGCATGTGAAAAATACCGGCAGGTGCAGGGAACTTCTGATCCCGGGGTGCGAGGTCTGGCTGACTGCGCCGAATTCACCAAACCGTAAGACGAAATATGATCTGGTTGCAGTGCGGAAGAGTACCGGAGTTCTGTTTAACATTGACAGTCAGGCACCGAACCGGGTGGTACGGGAATGGCTTGGAACGCTGGATTTTGACAAGGTTATTCCGGAGTATACTTACGGCGACTCCCGAATCGACTTTTACATGGAACGCGGCAGTGAGAAGTACCTGATGGAAGTAAAAGGATGCACCCTGGAGATTGACGGAGTGGGGTATTTTCCGGATGCACCGACAGAGCGCGGTGTTAAACATATTCACGAGCTGATCGGAGCGGTGAAAGCCGGATATCATTCCGTTCTTGCGTTTGTAATCCAAATGGATGGGGTTAAGGAAGTGAGGCCTTACCGGGAGATGCATCCGGAGTTCGGTGAAGCCGTTGATCTTGCGAAGAAGGCGGGCGTTGAAATATGGTTTTTGCCCTGCCATGTAGAGCCTGACAGATTGGAAATTGTTGAAGGAGAAAGCAAATGATCAGCAAAAGTGAAGACATTGCGGTTATGTCTGCAGACAGAGAAAAGACCATTGTCCGGACAAGCGTCGTGGGAATCATAACGAACCTGTTTCTGGTGGGATTCAAGGCATTTGTCGGCTTTTTGTCAAACTCCATCGCGGTAATCCTGGACGCGGTAAATAATCTATCAGATGCCCTTTCGTCCGTTGTGACGATAATCGGGGCAAAACTCGGGGCAAAACAGCCGGACAAAAAGCATCCGTTGGGGTACGGAAGAATTGAGTATCTCAGTTCGATGATCGTGGCTGCACTTGTGTTGTATGCGGGCATAACTTCATTTGTTGAGTCGGTCAAAAAGATAATCTCACCCGAAGAAGCTGAGTACGGAGCGGTTGCGATCATTATCATTTCCGTTGCTGTCCTGGTCAAGATCGTATTGGGACTCTATGTGAAAAAGCAGGGAGAGAGAGTCAATTCCGGCGCTTTGACGGCCTCCGGTTCCGACGCGTTGTTTGACGCGATCCTTTCCGCATCGGTTCTTGTTTCCGCGGTGATCTTCCTGATCTGGGGTGTTTCGTTGGAAGCCTACGTCGGTGTGATCATTGCGTGCTTCATTATCAAAGCCGGCCTTGAGATCATGGTTGAGACATTGAACGATATTATCGGAAAGAGGGAGGACGCAGAGACTACGAAGGAACTGAAGAGTATCATCTGCGAGGAGGAAGCAGTCCTCGGCGCATATGATGTCACGTTGTTCAACTACGGGCCGGATAAAAACTACGGATCCGTTCACATCGAACTTCCCGACAATCTGAGCGTCGATGATGTTGACCGGATTACCCGACGGATCCAGACAAAAGTATTCCGGAAAACGGGGATCATTCTCACCGGTATCGGCGTTTATTCGTACAATACATCCGATGACGAAGCGGCGCAGATGAGAAATGCGATTCAGAAAATGGTTTTGTCCCATGACTGGGCTTTGCAAATGCATGGATTTTACGCGGATACAGAGAAGAAGACCATTCGCTTCGATGTGGTGGTCAGCTTCGATGCGGACCGAAAAGAAGCGATGGAAACTCTGTACGGTGAAGTAGGAACCATGTATCCGGATTACGAAACCGTAATTGTACCCGATGTGGATATTGCGGACTGAGGTAACCTATTGTTGCATAATTAACAAACCGGGGTAAGATCCGCGGTAATTAAGGAATGTTACGGACAGTAACAGCCCTGTCACAGTTCGTTTCTTGACTGTTACGGCGGCGCGGTCATACGATGGCCTCACAAATAAAACAGCCGGCACGGTCCGGCAGAAAACGGAGGAAGTCAATATGACATTCGGAGAAAAGCTTAAAAACGCAAGAAAAGAAGCAGGGTTATCGCAGGAGCAACTGGCGGAGAAGATGAGCGTGTCGAGGTCGGCGATCGCCAAGTGGGAATCAGACAAAGGAATGCCTGATGTAAACAATCTGAAGGTGATGTCATCGCTTTTGAATGTAAGCGTAGATTATCTTTTGGATGACGATGAGCAGATCAGCTTTAACGAGATCAAAGAATCCATTAATCTCGAGGATTACAAAAAGGAAGGCCCCCGCAGGGATCGAAAGGATGCAGCTTGTTTCGAAAAGCACAAAGATGCAGATGCGATCTACGCATTGATAAGCAAGCGGAAAATGTCCAAGATGGAGGCGGTTATTGACTTTTTCGTTCAGCCGGGAGTTGTTGAGGTTCTGGACAGGGTCAAAGAAATTGCCGGTTTCTATCTGGTTGAAAAAGGAAATAAGCAGTATTTTGTGAAGGTAACCAACGACTTTATTACCACAAGCGAACTGCCTAAGAAAGTTGAAGGGAATAAGTTTGACATAGGCAATCACAGATACATCAGAGGGTATCGGATACTCTGATCACATCGATGGGGTTGACTATCTTGTTTAGGAGAAAATACGATGAGTACAACGTTACAGCCGCATCAGGCGGATGAAAGGGACCTGTATAAGAGCGTTCTCGAGGCGGATCGGACGGCCATTGTGATCTGTGACCTGAATCATACGATCACGTATATGAATCCCGTGGCGATCAGCCGATACGTAAAATGGGGCGGCGCGAGTCTGCTGGGGAAGTGCCTTCTGGATTGTCACAACGAGCAGTCCCGGAAGATGATCGTCAAAGTGGTCGCATGGTTCGCGGAAGACGTGTCGCACAATATCATATACACGTTTCACAACGAAAAGGAAAATAAGGACGTGTACATGGTTGCGCTGCGCGACGACTCGGGAACCTTGATCGGGTACTATGAAAAGCATGAGTATCGGAACCCCGAAACCATGAAGATGTATGCGCCTCTGACGGATTGACGGCGGGAGGTCTGTCGGCCGATGAGGTCGCGGACCGGATCCTCGGGGAAATCCGCGAGGCGGAGTAAAGCAGAACATCAAACCTGAAGAAGGGGCAAGTCTTTCGACGGAAAGGCTTGCCCCATGTTTGTTTTATGCTCGGAGCCGCGAATTACGCAGCCACTTTCTTTCCGAGGATGAACATTTCGATGTGGTCAAGTTTCATGTTGATCATCATTGCAAGGATCGTCGAGACGACGGCAATGACCGTTACCGCATCAAAGGTCAGGAAGGAGGCTGTCTTTACCAGAAGCAGAATTCCGATGGGCAGGCAAATGATGCTCGTGATCAGTGAGGGGATGAATTTGCCGACGTAGACGCAAAGGGCGATGTGGATGACGAAGTGCGCGGTCAGGGCGAGAAGCATGCCGTACCAGACGCTGTCGAGCACCTGACAGGGGAAGTAGTAAGCGAGCACGCTCAGGCCGCCGAAGAAGAGAATGAGCTGCTCGTACACGCCGATGGCCATGCCTTCATTCGTGAACTGCCGGTATGCGTTGGTGAGCCGGGGGTGCTTCGTATAAACTTCGGGGTTCTTCCGGAAGAACCAGCCGAAGCCGATGATCTCTTCGAAGTCGTGGAAAATGTAGATGAGAGGTAACAAAAGAATAAAGTCTTTCATGTGTTTTTCTCCTTTTTTGCATGTGACACACTTGTGTCGCTTGTGACATTATGATATGATCGGAATCGGAAGAAAGTCAATACGATCGGCAAATGATACACCATTTTCCGAAAATGTGTCACTTTGGAGGGAAACATGATCGAGTCGAACAATCCATCCGCAATCCGCTCACAGACCGAGATCACGCAGGCTTTGCTTGCGCTTATGAGGAAATTTCCGTACGATGAGATCACGGTCAAGCAGATCATTCTGGAGGCGGGGCTGGCGAGAAAGACATTTTACCGGAACTTTGAGTCGAAGGACGATGTGCTGCTGTCGCTGATCCACGGGATCCTGCTTGAGTATTTCGACATCGTCAACAACGCGAAGGGGGATGTGCTGGATACCATTTTCACGTTCGCCGACCGGAACCGTGAGCTTCTGTTGCTCCTTGACCGGAACAGTATGCTGCACGTTCCGCTCAAGTGCATGAACGGCTATGCGCCGATGCTTGTGAAGCAGCAAAACCGCGGGCTGAATCCGTTTGTGCCGCTGTTTGAGGGGCTGGACAAGGAATATCTGATCGCCATGAACATCGGCGCCATCTGGAACGTGATCTCCCTGTGGATCCACAGGGGTATGACGGACGAGCCGGAGACCGTGAAGGAGACGATCGCGCAGTATCTGCGGCGGGCGACCGGGCCGGCGGCGATGATACAAAAATGATACAGATGGCATTTATGATATTTTCTGCGGAGGTGTCACATGAACAAGATATTGATTGCGGAAGACGAGCAGGCGATCGCCGATATGATGAAGATGTGCCTCAGTAAGAACGGGTATTTCTGCGATGTCGCGTACGACGGGGCGGAGGCGATCCGGAAGATCGATGAGAACCGGTACGATCTGGCACTTTTGGATATCATGATGCCGGAGTACGACGGCTATGAGATCCTTGAATATATCAGGGAGTTCGGCACGCCGGTCATCTTTGTGACGGCGAAGACCTCGGTGCCCGACAGGGTGAAGGGACTCAAGCTCGGCGCGGAGGACTACATCACCAAGCCATTCGACCTGGACGAGCTGCTGGCCCGCGTCGCGACGGTCCTGCGCCGGTATCACAAGACGGAAAATGTGCTGGAGGTCGGCCGAATGCGGATCGACACCGTACAGCACTCGGTCCTGCTGGACGGAAATCCTGTGCCGCTGCCGGCCAAGGAGTACGACCTTTTGCTGTATCTTGTCAGAAACAAAAACATCGCGCTGTATCGCGAGGCGATCTACGAGCAGGTGTGGCAGGAGCCGTATTCCGGAAACACAAGGACCATCGACCTTCATATACAGCGGTTAAAGAAGAAACTCGACCTGGGCGACGCCATTGAGACGATCTATAAGGTCGGCTATAAGTTCAACACAGACAAAATGAAGTAATCCCGGATCAAAACCAAAAACCTGGAAGATGAAATCAGTCGGAAATGAGTTCGAATCGGAGTGAGTAAAATGAAGCTGTCGTTCAGATTTTTTTGCATAGCGTACATTGTGGTGCTGCTGGCAACGGGGATCGGAGGGTCCCTGATGGTCAGCAACATCAATGCTTCGCTGTGGGATACGCGGGTCGAGCGGGTGAACGCGGCGGTCAATTACGCGGCGGACAGCTTCACGGCATTTGCCGACGCATCCTACAACAATGAACTGTCCGCGGACCAGCTGGCCGACGCCGCGCGGCAGATCAAAAATACGGCGGACAGCTCCGTCAGCAGCGTCGAGATCCTTCCCGTGAAGGCAGTCGACAGCCAATACGCAAAAATGACGGAAAATGTGTGCGCATCAACCTTCAGGTCGCAGGACAACAGCCTGTTGATGGAATCGGTTTGCAAACTGTACGTCGGCGCGGCGGAGTACTGCCTGTTCGTGTATTCGGATTTTACGGACATTCAGAGGCAGTGCGATCAGTTCTGGCACCGGTACGGGATCGTCGTGATCTGCGTTTCCGTCGTGAGCGGATTGCTTCTGTTCGCGCTGACCAAGAGGATCACCGGACCGTTGAACCGGCTGGCGGATGTTGCGGATGAGATCGCCCTCGGGAATTACGGAAAGAAGGCGGAGGTGCCGGGCTCGGAGGATGAGATATCCGCGCTGGCGACGAGCGTCAATTCCATGTCCTCGGCCATCGAGGCGAAGATTCAGGAGATCCGTGATGAGCTGGAGAAGCGCAACATGTTCGTCGCTGATTTTACGCATGAGATGAAGACGCCCATGACGGCCATCATGGGCTATGCGCAGATGCTTCGGTCCTATCAGCTCGAGGAGAAGGAGAAGGACCAGGCGGCGGAGGCGATCTACGGCGAGGCGAAGCGGCTGGAAAAGTTGTCGCTGCAGCTTCTGGAACTGTATGTGTATCAGAACGAGAGTGTCGAGATGGAGAGTCTTTCGCTTACTGACATCGGTGAGCAGCTGAACACAACGATCAAGTTCCTCTCCGAAAAATACGATGTGAAATACAGCATCGATTTCGCGGCGGAAAATGTGTCCGCGAATCAGGTGTTGCTGCTGTCGCTTCTGTACAACCTGGCAGACAACGCATTCAAGGCGTCCGAACCGGGGACGAGCGTCAGGATATACAGCACGGTTGAGAAGGAAACCGGCGCAACAGGGCACGATACCGGCGCAACAGGGCACGATACCGGCGCAACAGGGAACGATACCGGCGCAACAGAGAATGATGCCGGTGCGGCAAAGAACGCTACCGCCACGGCAGCGGCGTCCACCGTGCAGCTAACGGTCGAGGATGAAGGCCGCGGCATCGCCGAGGAGAACATTAAGCTTCTGACGGAGCCGTTCTTCCGCGAGGATAAAGCCCGGTCGAGGAAACTGGGCGGAGCCGGCCTCGGGCTTACGTTGTGCAAGGAGATCGCGCGGATCCACGGCACCGAGCTTGTATTCGAAAGCGAGAAAGGCAAGGGGACAAAGGTTTCCTTCAGCCTCCGGAAGGGAGGTGCCGAAGCATGAAGATCAAGAAAAGTACGGAAACTCTGAAAAGTACGAAAAAAGTGAATAATTCGGAAAACGTGAGAAGAATGGGAAACAAAAAGACGATCGGCATCATTTTCCTCCTGATCGTGCTTACCATGGCCGTTGTCCTTGCTCCGCAGCTGATCAGTGAGGGCCGGAAAGCAAAGCGCATAGACGAGGTTACTTACCGCGACTACAAAGCGAGCGAGAGAGCGCAGGTCACCGGCGATGAGGTTGCACGGTTGTATTATGACCGTCAGATCGACACCGAAAGCAATCTGCGGATCATCGACGGCAAAACTGACGACGCGGAGTTGGTCCGCGAAGAGATCCTGAGCCAGATGGATCTTTTGGTCGGCAAGGGACCCGAACTCAGTGAGCCGCTCGTCGCGAGGATCGCGGAAAGTGACATGAGCGGCTATCGGGGCAGCTGCCTGATCCTTGTGGACAATCACCCGATGGCACTGAATTTTGTCGATTGCTGTATCAAGGAAAATGATCTTGTCTTTGAGATCACCTACGAGGAGAAGACGAAGACGCTGCTCGGATTTGCCGTGGACGCGTCGGCGGTTCAATTCCGCAGCACAGAGGAAAAAGAACAGTATTCTACAAAAGTAGTACCACAGATACAGGCGTTTTTCGAAGATGGGCTTAACCTCGGCCCGAACGAGTACTATTGCTTCGTTGAGACCTCGGAAGAAGCGGGAACCGGCGATCCTGCGCACGTGGTCATCCGCTGCGGGATCCTGCACGAGGACGAGAAGGAAGCAGAAAAGTATTAAAAATCTTTCAAAAGATACAAATCCGATACAGAATGATGCAAGTTAAGATACAAGCCTCCCGTATGATTTGGGTAACAAATCGTACAGGAGGTTTTGTTTATGAAACGATTTATAAGAAAAATAACATGTGCCGTACTTGCGCTCGCGCTGACGGCAGCCACGCTGACGGGGTGTTTCCCGTCCGCGAAGAACAACTCCACCGGGTCGGGGAATTCCGCAAACAGCGGGAACAGCCTGCAGGGTCAGACGAACCCGAACGATCCGTCGAAGTATCCGTCACGGATCGAGGACAGGGATATCGAGAATCTTATTATAAAGGTCAACGTGAAGATGCCGGCGGGCTATAACCTGAATCAGGTGCTGACAACCGTCGCCGCGGAACCGAAGAACTGGGACAAGGCGCAGATCGTGTCGGCCGTCGCCGGCGGGCGTACCGTGACCGAGGAGAGCTCCGGCGAGAACAGCGGACCCGATGATAAGTTTTACGCCTTTGAGCTGAATGACAACTCGTACCTGAGATTTTCCAACGGGTGCGCAGGGTACTACACTGAGGCCGCGGACGAGTACGAATATGATTTTTATTTCGATACGTTCGAAAACAACAGGGATTCCCTCCAGAAGTTTTTCAGCATTGAGGATCTTGCCGGGATCAGCAGGGACGATGCGATCAACAAAGCGAACGAACTGATCGCATTGCTCGGGATCGGAGATCTGGTGGGCGCGCCGCAGGTGTATGCGCTGGGTGCCGAGGATGCCAATTATGTTCGGCAGGAGTTCGAACTGGACGATAAGTACGGTCAGCCGGTACCGGAATGGAGTGCGGAGCAGGAGGCTTACTATATCGTCTACCCGATGCTTTATCAGACCCTTTCAGCATCGGGCATGACCGGCGGTCTTGAAACCGGCGGGTTCTATTCGACGGCGTTCCGCGTGATCTACGGGCGCAACGGACTGATCGAATTTGAGGCGGAAAATATTTATGACGTGAAGGAAACGGTTCAGGAAGGGTTCCTTTATCCTCCGACGGATGTTGTCGCGGGTATCAAGGAGTATTTCAGCGATGTCATTCTGGACTCGATCCTCTGGTTCTCGGAACTCAAGCTCACATATGTCGTCACCTATGAAAATGATTCCATGACGAAATGGAAGATCGAGCCGGTATGGTTCACGCAGGGGAAATTCCAGGAAGATCCCACGGATCCAAAGGCCCAAAAGGGTACCAGCGGCCGTTTGTTTACGGTGATGGTCAGTGCCGTGACCGGTGAGACAATTCCGGTTACGTCGGTAGCTAGGTGATGAGTATGAAGGGTATCTTCGCAACGAGCCTGAAGAGGGCTTTTGCTTCAAAACTGTTCGCGGCCGCGGTGGCCGTCACAATCGTGATGTGTTATATCAGCTCCCGCGAGTTTTTTCAGGGCAGCAACAATTCCGTCTACATCATCGATATCATGATCCACCTCGGTCTGTTTAAGAAGATCATTGTATTTTGCGCGGCAATCCCGTTCACCACGGTGTACTGCCAGGACAGCAACTCAGGCTACGTAAAATCCCTGATCGTGCGAAGCAGCGAGAGAAAATACATATGGACGAACGTGGTCGTGTGCGCGTTGTCCGGGTTCGCAGCAGTCTTTATCGGAATGCTCGCGTTCTTCGGGATCGTGTCGATCTGGATGCCGCCCGCGGCGTATGAGGCGGGCGGAATATACGACAGCCTCGGGATCAACCACCCGATCGTGTATGTCGTCGTGATCGTCGCCGTATTTGCTGCATACGCCGCCATGTGGACGGTGGTCGGGCTGGCGCTGTCGTCGCTGTTGCCGGATAAATACGTGGCTCTGGGCTCGCCGGTGATCTTCGGATATCTCCTGGAGGAGCTTACGTCGAATCTGCCGCCGTACATGAACCTTTACAGCCTGAGCCACAGCTACGAAGTGTTTGGCAACGCGCTCGGGAACTGCCTGTACACCGTGGGCGTGTTCGTGCTCATGATGGCGATCGCCGGGTTTGTATTTTCCGTGTTTGTGAAAAGGAGGAGCAGAAATGAAATGGCTTAAGACGGTAGGCACCATCGCCGGCCTGAATTTCCGCAAATGGAAGTCCGACTGCCGCGTATGGGTAGCGTTCCTGCTCGTGCTGATCCTGATCCACTCCACGACAAAACAGCTCGGGGACATCACAGCGCAAACCGGCGTAAAATGCTCCCCCTGGATCTTCCCGTTTCTGTACATGTCGTACTACAACAAGATGCTTTTTTTCTTCCCGCTGATCCTGATCTTCAGCAACGCGCCCTTCGTGGATACCAATCAGTTTTACGTTTTATACCGCTCGGGCAGAAGAAAATGGTGCATCGGCCAGCTTCTGTATATTATCGGCACGTCGATCCTGTATTTTGCCTTCGTCATGCTGTTCTCGATCGTGCTGAACTTAGGTCGGATCGAGTTTACGGCAGAGTGGGGGAAGATGCTTACGACCCTCGCCAAAACGAACCTGGGTCAGCGCTACCGGCTCGGCTTCCAGTCGCAGCTGACGGTGATCACGTACTTTACACCCGCAAGCGCCATGTGGTTCACGTTCCTGCACTCCGTGATCAGCGGCGCGATCTTAGGGTTCGTCATATTCCTCTTCAACATGAAAGTAAGAGGCGGCGGAACCCTGTTGGCGTCCCTGCTGCTCGTGCTGAGCGCGCAGGCCGCAAAATGGACGAAGCTTTTGAAGTTTTCGCCGATTTCCTGGAGCACGATGAACACAATTCACCTGAAGCCGAAGGACGGACTTCCGGCCTACGGTTACGTGGTGGCGGTGTACGCTGGGCTTGCGGTGGTGCTACTGACGCTGCTGCTTTGGACCGTGCGAAGCTACAATTTTGACAGGGAAATAAAGAATGAGTGAGGATTTGATCATGAACATAGCGATCAATGTGGAAAATGTCAGCAAAGCCTTCGGCGAGACCGTGGTGCTCTCGGACATCAACGTGGCGTTTGAGAAGGGGAAGGTCCACGGCCTGATCGGCCGCAACGGCAGCGGCAAGACAATGCTAATGAAGTGCATCTGCGGTTTCGTCCCGGTGACGAGCGGCACGATCACCATCGAGGGAAAGAGACTGAAGAAGGAGATTGATTTTCCGAACAATATCGGGGTTATCATCGAGACTCCCGGCTTTCTGCCGTCGTACAACGCGTACCGGAATCTGAAATTTCTGGCGGACATTCAGGGGAAGATCGGCAAGGAGCAGATCCGGGAAGCCATCCGCAGGGTGGGGCTGGATCCCGACAGCAGGAAGCACGTCGGAAAATACTCCCTCGGTATGCGCCAGCGCCTCGGCCTCGCGCAGGCCATCATGGAGGACCCGGACATCCTGATCCTGGACGAGCCCATGAACGGCCTCGATAAGGAAGGCGTCGCGGAAATGCGGCAGTATCTGCTGGATCTGAAGGCAAGCGGCAAGACGATCCTCATCGCGTCGCACTACGCTGGGGACATCGATGTTCTGTGCGATACCG
>JBGUPV010000123.1:0-6732 GCA_045130455.1 Lachnospiraceae bacterium
TAGCCGCACATCGAATACACGTTGACCTTCGAACTGCAGCGATATTTCAAAAGGCTGACCTTGTCGTCCATGCCGTTCTCGCGGAACAGACGCACCGCGTTGGCCTTGTTCATGCTCTTCTTCTCGATTGCGCGGTTGGCCGCCACGAGCTCCTGCATCTTCGCCTTCACGGTATCGATGAACTCCTGTGTCACCGGCGACCCTTTCTTCTTGCAGTAGATGCCCGTGCCGAGGGAATGCTCGACACAGATCTCATTGCACGCCTCGATTCCGTAGCATTTAAAGACTGCCGTCAGCATAACAAAAAGAACGCCCCGCGTGTACGTGCGGCGTGCGTCCGCATTGGTGATATCCAAAAACTCGACAGTGCTGTCCCAGTAACAATTCTTGAACAACTCCTGAAGCTTGCCGTTCACTCTGGCAAGCAGGATCCGGTCTCTCGCCTGCTCGTCCCCGATCATCGCCTCCACGATCTTCATGAGAGACGTGCCCTCGGCGATCTCCTTCGTAATCCCGTTGACCGTTATCTTCATTCTCTTCCTCCGTATTGTACATTATTGCCCGCTTCCGCCGTGATCACAACATCCCGCGGATCACTCCCGCGAGTTCCGAGAGTTCCGCCGCTGCCGTCGCGAGCCGTTCCTCTGCTGCCGCCGTGTCCGCGGCCAGCAGCCGTTCGACCATGGCGACCTTCTTCTCACACTCCGCGGTGAGGTACGCGAGGTATGTGACATCCTTCGCTGCCGGAAGGCACCGCCCGTACCGGTATTCGGTCTCCGTGTAAGGCGCCTCGCGGTCCGCGGGGTTGTTCCGGACCGCCTTCATGGCAACGTAGTATTTTTCGTCCTCAAAGACGCATTCCTCCCGCTCGATGCGGAAGCCCTCTTCATACACTCTTCTGCGGACCATCGCAGGGTCCGACTGCGGCTGCAGCACCAGACACTCCGCGGATGCCGTCTGCTCCGCACCCTCCGTGAGGAGCCGCGTCATCAGCTCGCCGCCCATGCCGGCCATCACGATCACCTCCGCCGCTCCCGGCATCAGCTCGATCAGACCGTCGCTTAAGATCGTCTCCGCACGCTCCTGCATGTGGAAAAAACGGATCGACTCCGCCGCCTTGGCGAGCGGGCCCGGCCGCACGTCCATCTCGTACGCGTACCCGGCGATGCCCTCCCTCAGGAGCCACACGCCGAGGTACCCGTGGTCACATCCGACATCCGCAACGGCGCGGCATTCCGGTACCATGCCCGCGACCGTGCGCAGCCGTTTTGATAATCTCATTTTCCGCAGACCTCTCAGTCATTCAGATAATTTCTGCTTTTCCTCAGACCTATCAGTCGTTCAGATAATCGCGCAGCTTCTTGCTCCGGTTCGGATGATGGAGTTTGCGGATTGCTTTCGCCTCGATCTGGCGGATGCGCTCGCGCGTGACGCGGAAAATCCTGCCGACTTCCTCGAGCGTCTTCGGCGTCTCACCGTCGAGGCCGTAACGCAGGATGAGCACCTTGCGCTCGCGCTCCGTGAGAGCTCCCATCTCCTCCATCAGCTGCTCATGGAGATACGACGTTGCCGCCGCCTCCTCGGGCTGCTGCATCTTGTCGTCCTCGATGAAGTCGCCCAGATGGCTGTCCTCCTCCTCGCCGATCGGCGTCTCCATGGAGACCGGATCCTGTGAGATCTTGAGGATCTCCTCCACACGCTTCACGGGCATCTTGAGCTGCGCCGCGATCTCCTCAATGCTCGGCTCCCTGCCGAGTTCCTGAAGAAGCTGGCGCTCCGTGCGGTTCACGCGGTTGATCGTCTCGACCATGTGCACCGGGATACGGATCGTTCTCGCCTGGTCCGCGATCGCACGCGTGATGGACTGGCGGATCCACCAGGTCGCGTACGTGGAAAATTTGTATCCCTTCCGGTAGTCAAACTTCTCGACCGCCTTCAAAAGGCCGAGGTTGCCCTCCTGGATCAGATCCTGCAGGTGCATGCCTCTGCCGATATACTTCTTGGCAATGCTGACCACAAGACGTAGGTTGGCTTCAGCGAGGCGCTTTCTCGCCACCTCGTCGCCGTTCTCGATCCGCTCCGCGAGCTGCATCTCCTCCTCGCTCGTCAACAGCGGGATCGTTCCGATCTCCTTCAGGTACAGACGAACGGAGTCCTCGATCGCACGGTCATCACCCTCGCCGTGCCCTACGGAATCGCTTCCCTCGCTCACGCTGTCGAGAGCTTCCGTGTCATCGTTGATGATCGTCATGCCCTTGCTGTGGCAGTACTCGTAGATCTCCGCAAGGATCTCCGGATCCGAGACGCCCTTGATGGATTCCTCGATCTCCTGCCAGTCGAGCTCACTCCCCTTGCTCGTCGCCGCAGCGATCAGCTCGTCAAGCTTGCGTCGCACACGCTCGAAGTTCTCGCGGCGCTTCTCGGAATCCTCCGCGCCCTCCTCCGACAGGAGCTCGTTGTCGTCGGGCATCTCCATCTCGAGGTCGTCGAAATCTTCCCCGAAATCATCGTCCTCCAGGAACGAAGGTGCAAAATCCACCTCATCCCGGATGGCTTCCGCGTCAAACGCCTCCATCAGGTCTCCGCCGCGATCCGACATCTCTTCCGTCATCTTCTTCTTGGCCATGTTACCAACCCCTCCTTCTCATCTCTTATCCACAACGCTGCAAAACGTATAACCGACTAAAATACCTCCGCCGCAAGCCGAACCGGCAGCTCCTTGCGAAGTCTGTCTCTCTCCCTCACCAGCTCCATGCGGCTCTTGCCCGATTCGGACTTTCCTCCGTTCTTCGCCTGCCGGATCTCCTCGTCGATGCGGTGTTCCGTCATCTTGACGATCGCCTCGCAGACCGCCTTCTTCCGGTCCTCCGCGCGCTCCGCCATGTCATCGGTCAGCATCGTGACGACGAGGTTCTGCTCCTCGGCCGTCTCAAACCGCGAGCTCAGACCTGCGATGTCCTGCGCCTGATCCGCCGGCAGATCGTAGCACTCGGCAACGACCCTGCGGTACACGGACCCCGAAAAATCATCCGGCTTCAGATATTTGCGTGCCACGGCCCGGATCTTCGGGTAGGACGCGATCATCGTCAGCAGGTAATTCTGCGTCGTGAGGATCGGATCCGCCTTCGGCTTTTTGAGGCCTTCCCTTCGGACCACCTCACCGTCGCCGTTAATGACCTCGGGCTGCTGCGGCTGCTGCTCCGCTTTGCGCTGCTCCTGATTAAGCGCCTGCTGGCCGAACTCGTTGACCATTTTCCGAAACGCCCTTCGGTTCTCTGCGGTCTTCTCCGGCTCCTTCGGGTCGTCGAGGTACAGTTCACAGAACCGGTCGATATGATTGTTCCGCTCAAGTGTGTCGCGGAATCGCACGAGCAACTTGGCCGCCTCACGCTGGAACTCCGTCTTCAGCGCAGCATCCTTAGAATTAACGTCCTTATGATCGGCTTCCTTAGAATTGGCTTCCTTAGGAATGTATTGCGCGGCAAGGAACCGAAGTTCGAACTCGAAGCTCGGCTGTGCCTCGCGGATACGCTTTTCGTACTCCTCCGCCCCGAGGTTCTTTATGAACTCGTCGGGATCCTTGTACGGCTTCATGCTGACGATCCGCGCCCGGACGCCCGCGTCGTGAAGGATCGGGATCGCACGGTTGATCGCCTTCTGGCCGGCCTCGTCGGAGTCGTACGTGAGCACCACGTCCTTCGTGAACCGGCTGATCTTTCTCGCCTGCCGGTCCGTAAGCGCCGTTCCGAGAGTCGCCACCGCATTGTCGAAGCCCGCCTGAACCAGCGAGATCACGTCCATGTAGCCCTCGCACAGGATCAGGTATTTGCGCCTCGAGCGCCTTGCAATATGCAGATTGTAAAGATTGTCTCCCTTGTCGAAGATCATCGTCTCCGGCGAATTGAGGTACTTCGGCACCGCGTCCCCCATGACGCGCCCGCCGAAGGCCATCACCTTGCCCCGTCCGTCGAAGATCGGGAACATCACGCGGTTGAAGAATTTGTCGCCCGCGCCGCCGCTCTCGCGGAAGGTGAACAGGCCGCTTTCCATGAGGAACGTGTCCTCATACCGGCCCTTGACCGCATCGTAAAGATGCCCGTCGCTGTATCCGAGGCCGAACTCCCGCATGGTCTGCGGCGTCAGTCCGCGCTTCGTAAAATACTCCAGTCCGAACCGGCCGACGTCCTCGCGGAGTTTCCGGTAATAGTACTCCGCCGCCTCCTTGTAGAGCGCGTAAAACCGCTCCCTCCGGTCCTTATTGGCCTGCGTGTCATATCCCCCGCCGTCGCGCTTCGGAAGTTCGTAACCGACGCGCTCCGCAAGCATCTGCAGAGCCTCGGGGAAACTGACATTTTCATATTCCATCAGGAAGGTGAACACGTTGCCGCCCTTGCCGCATCCGAAACATTTGAACGTCTGCCGCGCGGGGTTGACATGGAAGGAACCGGTCTTCTCGTTGTGGAACGGACACAGTGCGACGTAATCGGAAGAGCTCCTCTTCAGAGGCAGATAGCTGCCGATCACCGCGACGATGTCATTGCGGCTTCGCACCTCATCGATTGTCTGATCCGAATAGTACATCGATCATACTCCCCATGCTTTCGGTATAGTAAGTTCCTCATAGACGGCGACGGCGAATTTGTCCGTCATCCCCGCGACGTAGTCCGCCACGACGCGCTCCGCTTTCTCCCCCTGCACCTCGATGAGCCGCCGATACTCCGCCGGCAGCACGTCGGTGTGCTCCGAGTAGTAACCGTACAGGTATTCCACAAGTTGTTCGGCCTTGTATTCCTGGCCCTTGGCCACCGGGTTGGTATAGACGCTGCGGAACATGTACTCGCGAAGGTCGGTAAATGCCTCCCGGACCTCGTCCGACATACGGATCTCCTCCACTTCCTGACTGTTCAGTACAATATCGTGAACGAGAGTGTTCAGACGCTCCTTCAGCGAATGCCCGAGGATTCCCGTGAGTTCCTTCGGGATATCGCTCTCGCGGATGATGTTGCCGCGGATCGCATCGTCGATGTCGTGGTTGACATACGCAAGCTTGTCCGCAAACCGCACAACATTGCCCTCAAGCGTGAACGGCCTGCCCGTAGTCTGATGATTGAGGATGCCGTCGAGCACCTCGCGGGTCAGGTTGAGGCCGCGCCCCTCCTTCTCGAGGATGGAGACCACGCGGATACTCTGTTCGTTGTGTCGAAACCCGAGCGGACAAACGCGGTTCAGAGCACGCTCCCCGGCGTGACCGAAGGGCGTGTGCCCGAGATCATGCCCCAGAGCGATCGCCTCCGTCAGGTCCTCATTGAGCATCAGTGCCTTGGAGATGGATCTCGCGATCTGCGACACCTCCAGCGTATGCGTCATGCGCGTGCGGTAGTGATCACCCTCCGGCGTCAGGAAGACCTGCGTCTTATCCTTTAAGCGCCGGAACGACTTCGCGTGGATGATGCGGTCGCGGTCGCGCTGGAACACCGTGCGGATATCGCACTGTTCCTCTTCGCGGAGCCGCCCAAGCGACTCGTCCGAATGAGCCGCGCAGTCGCGGAGCATCCTGTGCTCCCGCTCTTCCAGCATGATACGGATCGCCAACGACATGAAACACTCCCCCTTATAAGCATTATTCGCTATTATACCATAAACCCCCGCAAAATGTCTCACTTTTTTTCGAATTCGTGCATATTTTGTGACTTCTTGTCATTCGAGACGTTTTGCGGTATAATTAAGGGTGTTGAGACGCGTTTCCGCGTCTGCCGGCCTGGTGTTTCCGCGGACATGACCGCGGCCGTGATCCGGCTCTTACAGTGAGGGAGAAATGCATGATCTGATCGACATCGTGAAACATCTTTTGGACAGTTCGCCGCATTTTACGGCGAACTTTACGGCGTTTGTCCGCATTCTCTTCCCGATCCTCTCTCTGCTCCTGCTCTCGGGCGCGATCCTTTCGCTGTTCACGCTTCCGCGCCAGAAGGAGCTCTTCGCGCGCTTCCTCTCCGAGGATGAATCCTGCACCTACCCGCTGCATCATCTGGAATGCCTGCTCGGCCGTTCTCGCTCCGCGGACATTTCCTTAAGCGGCCCCGGCGTCTCCCGCATCCACGCGGTCGTCTCCCGGAGCGGTGAGGATTCCTGGAAAGTCTACGACATGGACTCCAAGGAGGGTACCTTTGTCAACGACCGCGAGGTCAACGGTTCCGCGCCGCTCGCCTACGGCGATGTGCTGCGCCTCGGCGAGACGTCGCTCATTTTCATGGGCGTCACGCCGGAGGAGCAGGCCGCCGTCCTGAAACGTCGGCGCCGCGTCCGTCCCCTTCCGCCCTGGACTTCCCTTCTTCTGCTCACGATCCTTCAGGCATGCCTCTGCATCCAGCTCACGATCGAGAAAAATGAGCAGGCCGCCCATACCATCATCCCCGTCTTCATCCTCTACACGATCCTGATGTGGGCGTATTTCGTCGGCCTGAAGCTCTTCCGCGTCCGCGGACTCGAACTGGAGATCATCGCATTTTACTTAACGACCATAAGCCTCTCGGTAACGACTTCGTGCAACTGGTGGCATCTCTACAAACAATTATTCGCCGTTGTGGCGGGGATCATCCTGATGTTTGTCATCGGCCATCTGCTGCGCGATCCCTCGCAGGCCGGCAAATACCGCTGGATCATGGCGGCGTTTGCCCTCGGACTGATGGCGAGCACGCTTCTTCTCGGTTCCCTCAAAAACGGCGCGACCAA
>JBGUPV010000124.1:0-3151 GCA_045130455.1 Lachnospiraceae bacterium
CGGACAATCAATCAGAATATAGTCATAACGGTCCTTAATTCCCGCCAAAGCACGGTCAAGAATGAAATTACGATCGTCAAACTCAACCACTTCAACCTCGGCTCCGGCCAGATCCAACGTCGAAGGAACAATGTCGACACCGGCATATTTCGTCTCCATGATACAGTCCGCGGTCTCGGCCTTGCCCGTAAAGAGCTCATACGACGAAGCCTCCGCCTCATCCTTATCGATACCGAAGCTTGTCGTGGAATTGCCCTGAGGGTCAATATCGACGATCAAAACATCCTTGTTGTACTCCGCAAGGCACGCCGCAAGACTCACGGTAGTTGCCGTCTTCCCAACGCCGCCCTTCTGATTGGTTATCGCAATAATCTTACCCATGTAATCCTCCCCGACCGTATCGTAAAAGATGCGAACGACACGCCGGCTCCCAAATCATCATACGCGCAATGAACGAAATACCGTCTTTAACTGCGCAAGTCAAAGTATACCACAGAACGACAAATTGTGCCACTACAAGATATGGCTGATTTTTTGTTACAATCCACTAAAACGAACTTCAAAAACAAAAACGGTGAATGTTTCACGTGAAACATTCACCGCATAACGCTTTGAAAAATGATCAAACAATTGGTGCTTTCATCGGCTTTCCACCGCCGCGAGGATACTTCGGAAGTGTCGTAACCTTCTTCTTAACTACCACAAGAACGCGATTGTGATCGCTCTCCGGCAGCACAAAAGATTCCGTATTAACGATCTCCCCGCCCATAGCGCGGATCGCTTTCGTTCCTTCCTTGATCTCCGTTTCAGAATCACCGGCCTTATACGGCACAAAATAACCGCCGACCTTGACAAAGGGAATACACAATTCCGCAAGGGAAGCCATGCGAGTAACTGCTCTGGAGACACAGAGATCATACTGCTCGCGATACTCAGGCTTGCGGCTGAACTCCTCCGCACGGCCATGAACGCAAGTAACATCCGTCAGTCCGCAGGCTTCCGTCACCTGCTCAAGGAAGCGTACGCGCTTACCAAGGGAATCAAGAAGCGTGATCTTCCAGTCCTCATGAAAGATCTTCAGAGGAATTCCGGGGAAACCCGCGCCGGTACCGACATCGATCAGCGAGACAGTCTCACCGAGATTCAACTCCGGAAGTACCTTCGAAAGACTCAGACTGTCAAGCCAATGCTTCACGCACACCTCAGAGTAGTCGGTGATCGCGGTAAGGTTCATCACTTTGTTGGTCTCGACCATCATCTCATAATACGTGTGAAGACGGTCAAGACGGTCCGCGGTAAGCTCCAATCCGAGCGCATCCAGACCGCGTTTCAAAATGTCATCATCGTACATAAATCCTCCAAAGCGTTACCGCTGATCCCGAGACGAACATCGCCATTGAACGGGTTTAAACAAATCAAACGTCAACTTAACCGGGATAAAACAAACCAAACAGCACCACTGATCAGACCACGAAGAAACCGTTTCTTCAAGTCAAATCATCGGTCTGTGAAGTCACTCCTCCGTCGGCTCCGTCTTATTGCTTCTTCCTCCGCCGGCAAGATAAACCAGCAGGACGGAGATGTCCGCAGGCGACACACCGCTGATGCGGGATGCCTGACCGACGCTCACCGGACGCAGCTGCTGAAGCTTCTGGCGTGCTTCCAGACGGAGTGACGGGATCGTCATATAGTCGATATCGTCCGGCAGCTGTTTCTTCTCGAGCTTTCGGAACCGCTCGACCTGTTGCATCTGACGCTCGATATAGCCGTCGTACTTAATCTCTATTTCTACTTGTTCTATAACAGATGCGTCAAGCATTTTCCGCTCCTTGTCAAGCGGTGCGAGCATCTCATACGTCATCTCGGGTCTCCGAAGGAGGTCTGCGAGGGATGTTCCGGTATGTATAATCGAGGTGCCGATTTTGCATAGATATTCGCACACTTCCGCCGTGGCGCCCAAAATCGTCTCCTCCAATCGCGCCCTCTCGGAAGCGATCTCCTGCTTCTTTTTCAGGAACGCCGCGTACCGTTTCTCGCTGATCAGGCCGACCTCATAACCGATCGGTGTCAGTCGAAGATCCGCGTTGTCCTGACGGAGCAACAATCGATACTCGGCACGGCTCGTCATCATTCGATACGGCTCTCTCGATTCCTTGGTCACAAGATCGTCGATCAGCACGCCGATGTATCCCTGCGAGCGATCGATGACAACTGGCTCCTTGCCCTGCAGAAGTCTCGCAGCGTTGATCCCCGCGATGATTCCCTGGGCTGCCGCCTCCTCATAGCCGGAGCTGCCGTTGGCCTGCCCTGCGCTGAAGAATCCGTGGATCGTTCTGCTCTCGAGCGACGGCAACAGCTGCGTCGCCTTTAGGCAGTCATATTCGATCGCGTACGCGTTGCGCACAACCTGCGCATTTTCCAAACCGCGGATCGAGCGGTACATACGGATCTGCACTTCCTCCGGCAGACTCGAGGAAAGCCCGGAAAGATACATCTCGTTCGTGTAATCGCCCTCAGGCTCGATAAATACCTGGTGCCGGTCCTTGTCCGGGAAACGCACGACCTTGTCTTCAATGGACGGGCAATAGCGCGGACCGGTTCCCTTGATATCGCCGGAAAACAAAGGCGATCTGCCGATATTGTCCCGAATGATCTCGTGGGTTGTCTCGTTGGTGTATGTAAGATAGCAGGACACCTGCTCTTTCGCAATATCCTCCGGCCGGTTTTCAAAGGAGAACGGCACGATGCGCTCGTCGCCCTTCTGCTCGGTCATCGCCGAAAAATCGATCGTTCTGCGGTCGATGCGCGCCGGTGTTCCGGTCTTAAACCGCAGAAGCTCCAGCCCCGCCGCGATCAGCGAATCCGACAGCATCGTCGCTCTGGGAAGTCCGTTCGGCCCGGTATACTGGCTCACCTCGCCGAAAATGCAGCGGGAGTTGAGATATACTCCCGAGCAGAGAATGACCGCGCGGCACGGATACACACCGCCGGAGGCGATCTTCACGCCGCGGACCTGCTTGGTCCCGTCCGGAAGTTCGTCCCAAAGAAGCTCGGAAACCTCGGCCTGCTTGATCGTCAGACCGTCTTGGTTTTCCATCACTTTGCGCATCGATTCCGTGTACGCATGCTTGTCCGCCTGCGCGCGCAGCGA
>JBGUPV010000125.1:0-4763 GCA_045130455.1 Lachnospiraceae bacterium
TACTGCTCGGGGCTGTTGCCGTCGGCATCATATCCGATACCGGTGATATAGTTGGTGAGCGCATCCATCCAGACGAAAATGGTGTGCTTGTCATCGAAATCCACGGGAATGCCCCATTTTACGGAGGTTCTCGACACGCAAAGATCCTGCAGGCCCGGGAGAAGGAAGTTGTTCATCATCTCGTTCTTGCGGGATACCGGCTGAATGAACTCCGGGTGGGAGTTGATATGCTCGATGAGCTTCGGCGCGTACTTGCTCGCGCGCAGGAAATACGCCTCCTCGCTGGCGGGGTGCACCTCACGGCCGCAGTCGGGGCATTTTCCGTCCTTGAGCTGGGACTCGGTCCAGAACGACTCGCACGGCGTACAATACATTCCGTGGTACTCGCTCTTGTAGATGTCGCCCTGGTCGTACAGTCTGCGGAAAATCTTCTGCATCTGCGCCACATGGTAGTCATCCGTGGTGCGGATGAATTTGTCGTAGGTCACGTTCAGATGATCGCAGATCGCCTTGATCTTGCCGGCGATGTCGTCGACGTACGCCTTCGGTTCGATTCCCTTGGCCGCAGCCTTCTCCTCGATCTTCTGGCCGTGCTCGTCGGTTCCGGTCTGGAAGAAGACGTCGTAACCCTGGTAGCGCTTGAACCTGGCGATGCTGTCCGCGAGAACGATCTCGTAGGTGTTGCCGATGTGCGGCACACCCGACGCGTACGCGATCGCGGTGGTAATGTAGTACGGTGTTTTCTCTTTCATAAGTTCCATCCTCCCTTTTGAAAACAAAAAGGACTCTCGCCTTACATAAAGACGAGAGTCCGAGACTTCGTGGTACCACTTTACTTCGCATATTGCTATGCCTCTGCGGCTGCGGAATCCCTGCCGCGCCGATCGCGGATCGACGCCTCGCATGTCAACGACAGCCCTGCGCGTTAACGGGCGCACCCGGCGGAACCTAAGCGCAAGCGCCTCGCCCCCGCGGCTCCGGGACCATGTTCCCTCCGTCGCTCCCCGCATCCGTTCTCATCCCCCGGATTCTCTGTAGCGGACTGACACAGGTACTCTTCCCTTCATCGCCGAAAAGTATCAGATTGAAGTCAATATACACCCCGCGGCCCGGGGTTGTCAATACCCTACTTCGCCGCCCGATCAGGGTTCGATATTATACTTTCTGCAGAAATCCACGAAATAGTCACCCTTGATCAGCTGGGAAAATGTACTGTCCGCGGACCGGAGTTCCCACACGACACTGCCGTCCATCTGCAGCGTTCCGACAAACTCGGCCTGCGCCTTCTTCATCGTATCCGTGCGGAAGGAATCAAAGTCGGTCATCCATCCCCACTCGCTGATCGCGTCACTCACATAGCTCGCGCTCCCCTGCGCCTTCTCGATCGTAAATTCCACATCATTGTCGTCAATGGAGATGATGAGTTCCGCTCCAGCCGGAAGGTCAAACTGCGGATCGACAGCGATCTTCTCCGTCGCCGCCATAAGGTCTGAAAGCGTCGCGACGTCCGTGTACATTTTGCTCTTATCCACATACTCGGTGTACGCCGGGAATACCAGATCCGCAAGTTCCTTCAGATCCTTTGTTCCGCTCGGTGCGCTCACGGACGCGCTGTCCGGGATCAGACGGAGCGAAAGCTTGAACTCTTCGTCCTGATCGTCGCTCTTGCTCTTTGTAACCACACGCAGACCGACCGTGTACCCCTCATTGTCCGCCTCGACGCGAACCGTCGTCTTGGTATCCTTATTCGAGGAATAGTCCTTTGACTGAAGCTCGTCATCGATCTCTTTGATCAGCTTGTCAATGGCCTGATCAAGCTCATCCTCATTGGCGACGGGCGACGAGAGTTCTTTTTCGACATACTGCTTCCAGAGTGCCTGGAAATCCTGCTTCTCCGCTTCCTTGAGAAGAGCGTCAAACTGCGCTTCCGTAACTTCAAGTTTGTCACCGTACTCTCTGATGACGGAGCGGACATCATCCTTGTAGAAATCGATAACCTTGTTCGCGTAAGCGTTCATATCGATGTCTTCCAGCGAAGTCTGCTGATCCAGCATCTTCTTCACAAGACCCTTCAGATCCTGATCCACAAACTCTCTCACAGCGATCGTCAGGTTCTTGTAATCCTCGCCGGTCTCGAAGGTGTAGCTGCAGTTGCCGTCCGCCTCCTCATGAACCGCAGTGCCCTTGAGCGCGCTGTCCATGCGCGTCATAAGCGCGCTCACGATGTCAACCGTATCGTAGGACTGCTTCGGAAGATCATCGGGAAGCGGGATCTTAAACCATCCGAGTTTCTGATCGTCCGCAAGCTCTCTGTCGCCGAAAACCTCCTGCGCGATCGCCTGGGCGATTATCGAACTGTCCAGATTGATGTACGCGTTGCCGCCGACAATGCGAATGATCTCCCCGGATTCGACCTTCGTTTCCTCATCGCTCCAGTAGTTCTTCATCGTGTAGCCGAAGCCGAGCGAATACTTCTGCGCGTTCGTATCGAACTTCACGTCGATCGTCATCGTCATCATACCGTAGGCATCCATGTCGATGCGAAGCGTGCCTGCCTTCACCTTGGCCATCGCCTCCGCCATCTCCTTCACGGAGCCCTTGACGATCTTGGGCGTCGACTTTGCATTCTTATCCTTGTCCTTCTCGCAGCCGGCCAGCAGACCGAGCACCATACAGAGGACAAGAAGTAATGTCAGACTCTTTTTCATACCTGTAATACCCCCTTCTGTATCCGCGAGCGACTCCCGCGCGCGGAAAACACATTTACCTGTTCTTTTGTTTTACCACAAAACATATGGTTTTGTCAAGATTCATCGGCTCTTCCGCACGGTTTTGACAACACCTCCGCCCGGTACCGGATTGCAAATACCGCCCCGAACGTGTATACTGACAGAAGGTTCAACAACGGCACCCGCGGCATGCGCGGGGGCTATTTTCCGAGGAGACAACGGCAATGTCCACGTATTCGAACAACGTAACGAGAGTGCTCAACGGAGGATACTACAAGTACCTTGACTGCAACGGCACGTACACCTTGCTCGGCGACATCCACTGTGACCGTTTCCTGACGCGCGGCCTGATCCACAGCTCCTACTCACTGAACGCGCAGATCATCGACGGCTCCGGCAATGTCAACGTCCGCAGGGGCATCCGCTGCAGCACCGCCACGTGGTCGGGCTTCTCGGTCGTACATTCGCCCATGCAGGTCACCGGCCAGTTGATCATCCGCGGCCGCTTCTTCAGCCAGGGTGAATGCGTTGCCGGCGCGGTGGACATCGACGGCTACGCCTCCATCGAGAACCTCCTCACAACCGACCGCCTGATCGCTTCAGCAGATCTGCTGACCGGCCCGATCAACGCAAAAGAGGCATCTGTCGTATTTACAAACCGCAGCCGCATTACATCCCTGAAAGGCCGCCATATCATCATACACCGCAGGTCCGTCGGCGCTCTTGCGTCGCTCTTTCTCAGCCGGAGTTCCGACACGGAAAATGTTCTCACCGTGACGACCGGCATCGTCGGTAACGACATTGATATCGACCATGTCGTCACCCCCAGCGTCGTCGGCGTGAACGTGGTCATCGGTCCGGGTTGCCGCATCAAAAACGTCCGCTACCGCGACTCGATCTACATCGACTCGGCCGCAGTCGTGGACTGGTACGAGCCCTACGACGACGCTCCGCAGCAGCCGAACAACCCCGGGCGGTAAGCCCGCTCATTTTCCGCAAGCCGGGCCCGCGATCCCGACAGTATTCCGGACAAGGAGACTCCCATGGCTCTTGCGCCCTCCCTACAGGCACTTTACGACAATCTGGCGCCGCATCGCTGCGATGAGCAGCGGCAGCGCCTGTTTCTTGCTGCCTGCGAGCAGACGGAGCAGGAGCAGACAGCCGCCGGCGGGATCGGAACCCTCGCCGAGAAGACGATCCACTCCGTTCTGAAACATTTTTATTCGGAAAATACATCCTACGAGGAGCAGCGTGTCCCGCAACCCGCGGACGGTACCGCGAAGGGCCGCGGCGGTTTTGTGGCGGATGTCGCGCGCCCCGACGGGATCTTTGAGATACAGACCCGGCATTTTTACCTTCTGAAGCGAAAACTCGCGGCATTTCTCCCCGTCGCTCCCGTGACCGTCGTGTACCCGGTCGTGCACCGCAAGACGCTGCGCTGGGTCGATCCCGAGAACGGCGAGGTCAGCGCGCCCCGGCGCACCCCCAAGATTGATTTCGGCTGGCGCGTCCTTGAGGAGCTCTACAGCCTCGGCGACTCTTTTCCGCGGTACGGCCTGTCCGTCCGGCTTACGCTCATGGACGTGGAGGAATATAAGATGCTCGACGGCTACGGCGCCGACCGCAAGATCCGCGCGAGCCGCAACGACGGCTTCCCCCAGGAGCTGATCGCGGAGATTGACCTGCGAACCCCCGCGGATTATGCATATTTTCTCCCTGACACACTCCCCGAGGAATTCACGACCGCGGATTATGCCGCCGCATGCCGCGTTCCGCGGGGCAGCGCCCAGACGGCGGTCCGCATGCTCACGCGGCTCGGCCTCCTCACTCGGATCCCCGCCGACGGCCGCAGCTACCGCTATCGCCGCGAATGACGGAAACCATTGTGCGTAAAATGCGTCCTGCTAAAGAATAAAGCATCCGACCGAAAATAAATCATCCGACCGAACAAAAAACGCCGGGCTCCGAAAAGCCCGGCGTTTTTGAGGATCATGAAAGAATTCTCTTTGTTACTCAGTTACCGCGTCCGTTGCC
>JBGUPV010000126.1:0-2257 GCA_045130455.1 Lachnospiraceae bacterium
TCCGCCGAAATCACTTGTTTCGTCGGAAAATGAGCCGCCGTGTCTCAGATATCCTTGCTGCCGTAATCTTCGAGGATGTCGAGGAAATACGGATTCACGATGCGTACGTAGGTTCCCTTCATGCCCGAGGATCTCGACTCGATGATTCCGGCGCTCGCGAGTTTGCGGAGCGCGTTCACAATGATCGAGCGCGTGATCTTGATCTCATCGGCGATCTTGCTGGCGATCAGTACCCCGTCGATTCCCTTCATCCGGTTGACGACCTCCCGCACCGCGCTGAGCTCGCTCAGGGAAAGCGTGCTGATCGCGCTGCGGACGTTCTGCCGGTTGCGGATCTCCGCCGCCGATTCCTCGTTGACGGATCGCATGATCTCCAGGCCCACCACTGTGGTCGCATACTCTACCAGAATGATGTCATCGATGGTGAACAACGGTCCCTTGCGGTACAAAAACAGCGTTCCGTGGCGCTCGCCCGCGATATCGATCGGTGATGCGATGCCGCACAGTGCCTCCGCCTCCGGCTCCGCGAAGCCGAGCATGGGAAGACTCATGTTTTCCTTCGTGGACAGAATGTTGAGAAGGCGCTCGTTGAGGTCGGCATCGGCGAAAAGGCCGACTTCCTTCGGCAGCATTTCGGACGGAAGAAGCCCTCCTTCCGTCAGTGCCACGCCGAGAACTTTGCCTCTGCGGCTCAGCACGTACGTGTCCGCTCCGAGCAACTGCCCGAGAACGCGGCAGATGTCGGAGAACACCACCTTCTCCGCATTGTTCTTGTCGTGAAGCAGGTTGTTGATCCTGCGTATCTTATCCAGCAAAATAACACTCATCGTTTGTTTCCTCGTCCTGTATCCGACAGGCGTTCAATCTCAGTAAAGAATTCGGGAAATACCCTTTGCGTCGCATCGGCGCCGACAATGGTGACCGGCTGTTCGCACCCCCATGCCGCGATCGCGGCCATCATGGCAATGCTGTGGTCACCGCCCGCATCCACACAGCCGCCGGTCAGGCAGGCCATGCCGTGGATCGTATAGAAATATTCCGTCTCGTCCTCCTCCGTCTCGGGATCATCCTCGATCTTTTCGATCGTGATGTCCGCTCCGAGGATCCGAAGCGCGGACGCGACCTGCTGCATACGGTTTCCGCTGTCCTCCGGCGCAACGTCGATCCCGCGAAGCACCGTGGTTACCCCGTCCGTGAGCGACGCAGCCAGCGCGACGCACGGGATCAGGTGCGGCGTATCCGAGAGATCGATATCGACATCGTCCCCCGTCACGGAAGCCTCGCGAAACGCCGAAAGGCACTCCGTAATAATGCTCTCGCCCTGCAGCGAAGGCAGGGTAAGCTCCTCCATACGGATCGGCTCGCCCGTGATATACGAAAGCGTCAGGAACACCGACGCGATCGACCAGTCTTTCTCGAGAGGCAGCTGCTGAAGACGCATACGGTCATACGACTGTCCTCCCGGTATATGATACCCGGTATCCGTCTCCTCGATTTCGATGCCGACCTGGTTTAAAACCGCGATCGTAAGGTCGACAAGATGCTTCTGCCGTAGCTCGCCCTCGACATTGATCTCACTGTCTTCCGGAAGCAGCGGAAGCGAGAACAAAAGTCCGGAAACGATCGAAGCACCGCTCAAGCCGAGCACAAGGTACTCTCCCGGTGTAAGCTGACCGCTCACGACAATGTCCGCACCGTCGTTCGAGATCTCGATCGTCAGCCCATGGCGGCGAAGCAGTTCGAAAAGCTCGCGGTTTTGTCTGACGGCAGGGTTGGTATCCCGGTGAAAACGGATCACATCGACATCCAATACGCCGGCAAGCGGAAGCAACAGCTTCAGCACCGTCCCGCTCGAACCGCAGTCAAGCACGTCCTTCGCGCCGCCGCGAAGCGTCGCGAGACACCCCTGCATATGTTTGACATCGTCCCCCGGAACGGAGGAAAGATCAAGAAGCGTAAAATCATCCAAAAACCAGGCGAACGCCACGCGAAGAAGCATCTCCTTCGAGTACGGCAGCGTCACCGTGGAATCTCCGAGCGGAACCGCACGAACAGTCTTCATGTCGCGCAGGGCGGCATACAGATGGCCCGCGTATTCACTGCCGCTCAGGCTCACCGAAGCACAGCCCATATCACGGACAAACACTGCGGAAATTTCGTTGGAAGATGCACCGCCCGGAAGCGCCGAAAGGATCTTTTCCGCCGGGATGCTCGTGCCGAACGGAAGTCCGCAGGAGATCAGCCGTGAGATCAGGTA
>JBGUPV010000127.1:0-12510 GCA_045130455.1 Lachnospiraceae bacterium
TCCCAACGATGAGGGGTGGCCGCTTCGCGCGAGCGTCGCGCACGCCCACGACGCTACGTTCGCATGGGATTATCCGTACGATGATTATTTTCCGTATACGGGAGGTCTCGGCGGCAGCACCGACGGGCCGGTGTTTGAGCAGATGAGGGACATCCGCAGACACGGCCAGGATGTGTGTCTGACGATCACGATGGATCCGTTCTTAAGCGACGAGCACATTGCGGCGGTTGCGAGGGATCTTCGCACGTTCGGCCGGGTCACCGTTCGGATCAACCACGAGGCCACCGGCAGCTGGTTCTCCTTCAACAGGAGAGCTACCTACGAGGAGGTTGCTGCGTTCTTCGTTCGCGCCTGCGGAGTGTTCCACCGCGAAGCGCCGAACTGTAAGATCGTGCTCTGCCTCGACGGCTGCAAGGACCTTAAGAAGACCGAGATGGAGATGGAGGACATCTTCACGGAGGCGGCGAGAGCCGCGGATGTCGTGTCTGTGGACCGCTATCTTGCGCTTCACTGGGGATGGCCGAACGATGTGTGCGAGGACGCGAGAAGCGCCGCGGACTACCCAGTCGAGGAAATCTACCGCCTGGCCAAGAAGAGCTACCGCCGGTATGTCGTGATGAACGAGGGCGTTCGTAAGCCGATGGTCATGTCGGAGTTGAACGCCGACGGTGACGTGGTGGGACCGTATCTTCAGGCGGACAAGATGAAGCGGTTCTGCGAAATGCTCATGAAGGATCGCGACCGTTGGCTCTCCGGATTTACGATGTACCAGTTCCGCGACCGCGGAAGACTCGGCCTCGAGATCGAGGATCCGAACAATGCGTCGAACGGAATTGAGCAGCCGGTACTCGGCGTCTATAAAAAACTGATCGAAGATCCGTTCTTCAAGCCGTCCCTGCGCAGACAGGGAGCCGTGAAACTTCCGGTCGCGCTCCGGTACGGCGGCTCGGAGGACTGCGAGGGCATCGCGATTCCGGTCATGCTAGAGGAGCGCCCGGTGTTCTTCGAGGCGTACTTCGAGGGAGAGCTCGCGTCTGCCAATCTGATGCTCGAGGTCAACGGAACCTGGTTCTACAAGTCTCCGGGCGTCAAGCGCATCGATATGAGCAGCGCTTATTTTACGGGTGAGTTTGTGCCGGGCGAGACGACGGTTACGATGATCACTCCGCCGGCCTCCGGAGAGAACGATCTCTCCGCGCCCGAGGGCGGCGAGAACACATACACCGTGCTTTCGGCACTGCCGACATTCCGTGTTCGCTACGCGCCGATCCTCGACGCGGACGCGGCGGTCCGGTGATCGGTCCGGAAAGAGAATTATGCGAGAAATAAACCGCATTTTCCTATGTCGGACTGCGGAAAATGTGGTATAATCCGGGATGGAAGATGCCGTAAAAGGGCGTCTGCCCGGGATTGTGTCAAGACAGAATACCGTTAAGGAGGGCGAAGCCATGGATTACAGAGAAGCCTATCAAAGCTGGTGTGATGACCCGTATTTCGACGAGGCCACACACAGGGAACTTGCGTCGATCGCGAACGACGACAACGAGATCCGCGATCGTTTCTATCGGAGTCTTGAGTTCGGTACCGGCGGTCTGCGCGGCATCATCGGCGCGGGAACCAACCGAATGAACGTGTATACCGTGCGCAAAGCTACGCAGGGTCTTGCCAATTTCATCAAGAAAGAGGGCGGCGCCGATAAGGGTGTTGCCATCGCTTACGACTCCCGCCGCATGTCGATCGAGTTCAGCGAGGAGGCGGCTCTGTGTCTTGCTGCCAACGGCATCAAGGCGTACCGCTTTGAGTCGCTGCGTCCGACGCCCGAGCTTTCCTTCGCGGTTCGCGAACTCGGCTGTATCGCCGGCATCGTCGTGACGGCAAGCCACAACCCCGCGGAATACAACGGTTACAAGGTTTATTGGGATGACGGAGCGCAGGTCACGCCGCCGAAGGATGCGGAGATCATCGACGAAGTCAACGCAGTGACGGATTTTGCGAACGTGTACACGATGAGCCGTGTCGAGGCGATCAAGGCCGGCCGGTATTTCGTGATCGGCAGCGAGATCGATGACCGCTACATGGAAGAACTGAAGAAGCAGGTAATCCGTCCCGAGCTCTGCCGCGAGGTCGGCAAGACGATGAAGGTCGTCTACACGCCGCTGCACGGCACCGGCAATCTGCCGGTACGCCGGATCCTCAAGGAGATCGGGTTTGAACAGGTATACGTGGTTCCCGAGCAGGAGCTGCCGGACGGAAACTTCCCGACAGTTGCCAGCCCGAACCCGGAAAATAAGAGCGCTTTCGAGCTTGCCCTCGCACTCGCAAAGAAGGTCGGTGCGGACCTCGTGCTCGCGACAGATCCCGACGCGGACCGTCTCGGCGTGTACGCGAGAGATTCCGTGAGCGGCGAGTACATGTCGTTCACCGGCAATATGTCCGGCATGCTGATCTGCGAGTATCTGATGAGTCAGCGAAAGGAACTCGGACGCATTCACGACGACGGTTTCATCGTCAAGACGATCGTTTCCACGAACATGACGGACCTGATCGCGAAGGAGTACAGTGTTGAACTCAAGGAGTGTCTGACCGGCTTCAAGTATATCGGCGAGCTGATCCGGCTTTCCGAGCAGAGCGGCAAGGGACACTACGAGTTCGGCTTTGAGGAGAGCTACGGCTGCCTCGTCGGAACGCATGCCCGTGACAAGGATGCCTGCGTTGCCGTCATGGCGCTCTGTGAGGCCGCGGCGTACTATCAGACCAAGGGATTCACGCTCTGGGATCAGATGATGAACATTTACCGCAAATACGGCTTCTTCCGCGAGGGTATCGAGACGATCACGCTGAAGGGATTCGAGGGAGCAGCGAAGATCCAGGATATGATGGATGCGATCCGCAGCAATCCGCCGAAGAAACTCGGTGATTACGACGTTGTGGAGTTCCGCGACTACGAGAAGGATGTCATCACGGACATTCCGACGGGGGCGACGAGACCTACCGGACTTCGGAAGTCCAATGTGCTGTATTTCGACCTCACCGACAATGCGTGGGCGTGTGTCCGGCCTTCCGGCACGGAGCCGAAGATCAAGTTCTACATGGGCGTTAAGGGAACTTCGTTCGAAGACGCCGACGCGAAGCTGCAGCGCCTGGACAAGGCGTTGATGGAGCTCGCGTAAGCGGAGGTTGTATGAAGCAGATCCTGCATTTGCAGCCGGTATTTAAGGAACGGCTGTGGGGCGGTACGAGACTTGCGGAATTCGGATATGAACTTCCCGGCGATCACGTCGGAGAGTGCTGGGGCATCAGTGCCCATCCGTGCGGTCTGAGTACGGTCATCGGCGGAGCGTACGACGGCATGACGCTCGACGCGCTGTGGCGAGGGCATCGCGAGCTGTTCGGAGACCTTCCGGGGGAGGAGTTTCCTCTTCTGGTGAAGATCATCGACGCGAAGGACGACCTGAGCATTCAGGTGCATCCGAACGATGCGTACGCCGCGAAATTCGAGAACGGCGCGAAGGGCAAATCCGAATGCTGGTACGTGCTCGACGCGAAGCCCGGAGACACGATCGTCATCGGCCATAACGCGAAGGACCGCGGGGAACTGGAGGCGATGATCCGCGGGGGACGATGGGGAGAGCTGATCCGTGAGATCCCGGTCAAGGCCGGCGATTTCTTCAACATCGAGCCCGGCTGCGTGCACGCCATCAAGGGCGGTACGATGATCCTGGAGACCCAGGAGAACAGTGATATCACATACCGGCTGTACGATTACGACCGTCTGCAGAACGGAAAGAAGCGGGAGCTTCACATCGACCGGTGTCTGGACGTCATCCGGGTTCCGTTTGAGCCGGCGAAGACGTTCGCGGAGATCCGTCACAGCGGTGACGCGACGCTCACGGTGCTGATGCGCAGCCCGTATTTTACGGTGTACAAGGCCGATCTCGACGGCAGCGCGAGTTTTGCGATGCGGGACCGGTTTTACAATGTGAGTATCATCGACGGAGAGGTTTCCATCGACGGTGAGACGTTCCGAAAGGGCGACCATCTGATCCTCTGCGCGGGGTACGGAGAGACGGTGATCGAGGGCCGCGCGTCGGCTGTCGTTTCCCGCATTTAGAAGGGTTGAGAACGATCCTTTACGGCGGCTGCTCCGGCAGCCGCTTTTTTCACACAAATGTGACTTCGTTTTCACTGAAAATACACAAAAAACGAGGTCGGCGGAGTTGGAAAAAACAAGCGGATTTGATATAATTGCAAGTGGTTTTGCAAAGGTGCCGGAAAAACCCGTATTTTTTTGCATTCAGACCTGTTTTGAGTGCAGGAAAATGAGGGACGCGGCAACCGGAAATACGAATATCAGGAGGGGTTTATGAAGACGGATATCCAGATCGCGCAGGAAGCAACACTGAAGCCTATTTGGGAAGTGGCGGAGTCTCTCGACATCAAGCAGGATGACCTCGAGCTGTACGGAAAATACAAGGCGAAACTTTCGGATGAATTTCTTCGTTCTCTGGAGGGGCGTCCGGACGGCAAGCTCGTGCTCGTGACGGCGATCAATCCGACCCCTGCCGGAGAAGGAAAGACAACGACGACGGTCGGCCTCGGCGAGGCACTCGGCAAGCTCGGAAAGAAGGCGGTGATCGCGCTCCGCGAGCCTTCCCTCGGACCGTGCTTCGGAATCAAGGGCGGCGCAGCCGGCGGCGGTTACGCGCAGGTCGTGCCGATGGAGGATCTGAACCTTCATTTTACGGGTGATTTCCATGCGATCACGTCGGCGAACAACCTTCTCGCTGCAATGCTCGACAATCATATCATGCAGGGCAACTCGCTGCAGATCGATCCCAACCAGGTCGTCTGGAAGAGATGTCTCGACATGAACGACAGAGCTCTCCGCAACATCGTCATCGGTCTCGGCAAGAAGACGGACGGCGTTGTGAGAGAGGATCATTTTATCATTACGGTTGCGTCCGAGATCATGGCGATCCTTTGCCTCGCGGACGACATCGAAGATCTCAAGAAGCGCCTCGCGCGCATCATCGTAGCGTACCGCTATGACGGAACGCCCGTCACGGCAGCAGACCTCAAGGCTGTCGGCTCCATGGCGGCACTCTTGAAGGACGCGATCCGTCCGAACCTGATCCAGACGATCGAAAATACTCCCGCGCTCGTTCACGGCGGTCCCTTCGCGAACATCGCACACGGCTGCAACAGCGTCCGCGCGACGAAGGCAGCGCTCAAGCTCGCGGACTACGTGATCACGGAGGCCGGCTTCGGTGCCGATCTCGGTGCGGAGAAATTCCTTGACATCAAGTGCCGTATGGCCGGCCTCAAGCCGGATGCGATCGTTCTGGTAGCAACCGTTCGCGCACTCAAATACAACGGCGGTGTTCCGAAGACGGAGCTCGGCGCGGAGAACCTTGAGGCTCTCAAGGCCGGCATCGTCAATCTGGAGAAGCACATTGAGAACCTGCAGCTCTACGGAGTTCCGGTTGTCGTGACGCTGAACCGTTTCACCGAGGACACCGACGCGGAACTTTCCTACGTTGAAGAGTTCTGCCGCGCGAGAGGCTGCGAGTTCGCCCTCTCCGAGGTATGGGGCAAGGGCGGCGACGGCGGCATCGAGCTGGCGGAGCGCCTGCTCGACACACTCGCCAACAAGGAGAGTCATTTTAAGCCTCTGTATGAGGACAGCATGTCCCTTCAGGACAAGATCGTCACCGTTGCCAAAAAGATCTACGGCGCCGACGGTGTGGCATTCGATCCCGCGGCGCTTGCGACGCTCGATCGTCTGACGCAGCTCGGCTTCGGCAACATGCCGGTTTGTATGGCAAAGACGCAGTACTCGCTGTCGGATGATCCGAAGAAACTCGGACGTCCGAAGGATTTCCTGGTCAATGTCAGAGAAGTCTATGTATCCGCGGGTGCGGGATTTGTCGTTGCGATCACCGGTACGATCATGACGATGCCCGGACTTCCGAAGTCTCCGGCCGCGGAGCGCATCGACGTCGACGCGGACGGCAAGATCGACGGTCTGTTCTGAGTTCATCGTTATCAATGAAATCGGAATCACAATGCGGCCCGGATGATCGATATCCGGGCCGATGCACGGTTAATCCGTGAAAGTAAGAGTCAGTTTGGAGGATTAAGGTATGAAGAAGTTGGTCGGGCTTGTCCTGACGGCGTCACTGCTTATGACCGGATGCGGGCTGCTGCCTGCGGAGGAAGAGATGCGCAGTGTTCCGATCGCACAGACAATCGACGAGGAGTATTTTACGACGGTGGCCGTAAAGAAGGGCACCGTACGGTCGTGTGTCTATGAGAGCTGCACCTACCAGTATCAGCAGACGCAGAACCTGAGCTTTTCCGTGGGCGGAGAAGCCGTGAAGGAGACGTACGTCAAACTCGGACAGAAAGTTCACGCGGGCGACGTGCTGGCGGAGCTTTCCACCGATTCGGTGCAGGATCAGATCGATGAAATGACGGCCAAGAGCGAGCAGCTTGAGGCGGAAGTCGCGTATTACGACGGTCTGGTTTCCATCGAGGAGGAGCGCGAGCGGCTGGCGAAGCGTTACGGGAAGAAGTATGACGACAGCAAACTGGAACAGCTTCGGAAGACTTACGAGGAGTACGCGGACAACAAGTACATCAATGACCTTCGCCTCGGCGAGCTTGAGACGGAGATCAACGGTCGAAGACTGGTTGCCGGCATCGACGGCACGGTGGATTTCATCAAGGAGATTCCCGCGTGGCTGAACGGCCGGATCAACGCCTTCGACAAATACATCTCGATCCATTCGGATCGCACGGGATTCATCATCTCCACGATGAACGACAGCATCTACGAGTTCGGCGATGTGTACGATATCGTGACGAAGACCGGTGAGTCGTACGAGTGCGAAGTCGTCAAGATCATCCGTCCGACGGGCGGCATGGGTTCGACGCGTATCGTTCTCGAGCCGATCAACGCTCCGGAGGATCTGGAAATCGGCACCGAGGGCAACCTGATGATCGAGACCGACCGGATGGATGATGTTCTTTACATCCCGACATCCGCGCTCCGCATGGTGGATGACAAGCCGGCAGTGTACGTGATCGACGCGGACGGATTCCGTTCGCTCAGATTTATCGAGATCGGCCTGTCCGTGGAAAAGAGCAAGATCTCCGACGAGAACCGCACGGCAGTGCTGAGCGGTCTTTCGCTCGGCGACAGCGTGATCACAAAGTAGGAGGAAGAAGATGAAACGTTTATTTGCCTTAGCGCTTTGCGTGATTCTGGTGCTTTCTCTTGCGGCGTGCGGAGAGCCTGCCGAGGTGCCGGAGTTGCTGCACCCGACGGAGACTGCCAACGCGCTGTACGTTGTGAAGGCGTCGGAATTCGAGACGATTCAGGCGACCGGCGGCTATGTGATGCCGGAAGTCGAACATATGACGTTGGACTATGAAGTCGACGTCCGGAAATCGTACGTGGAACTCGGCGACCACGTGGTGAAGGGGCAGCCGATCCTTGAGCTCAACCCCGACCTCGAGGACGACATCAAGCGTCTCGAGATCGCCATCACGAGAGAGCAGACCGAGTATGATTATGATCTGCAGCAGTTCAACAAGCAGATCAAAGATATGCGCAATATGGCCAATGCAATGGGCAGCAGCTATGACGGCCGCATGATGAAGCTTCAGATCCAGGAGATGCAGCTGACGTTCGATAAGCAGCATCGGGATCTCGCCGCGAGGATCGCGGAGGAGCGCGAGGAACTCGAGGAGATGAAGAAGCAGCTTTCCGCTTCGACGATCTCGGCACCCTGCTCCGGAACGATCGTTTATACCGGCGTCGGCAAGGAGGGCGACCGGATCCAGAAGAACATGCCGTTCCTCTCGATCGCCAAGGATAACACGAAGCTTCTTGCCTGCCCGTTCATCGCGGAGACGGACTATGAGCGTTATACGAAGGTTACCGCGAAGATCGGCGACCGGACGTACGACGTAGAATACATCCCTTACTCCGAGGAGGAGCTCTACAGCCTCGACAAGAGCGGAAAGAGTTATGACTCGCTCTTCACGGCGGATCTTCCCGATGATGTATCTGTGGGCGACTATGTGGAATTTGAATTCCGCAAGACAAAGGACACGCCGGTCCTGATGGTTCCCACGGCAGCGCTTTCGCGCAGCGGAACGCAGTACTCCGTGACGCTTCTCAAGGACGGCAGCATGGTTCCCGCGGAAGTGAGTGTCGGGGAAGCCAATCTCAATTACACGGAGATCCTCGAGGGACTCGAGGAGGGCGATGTCGTGTACTACGGCAAGGACCTCGCGCGGTACGGCAAGACCTATGAGACACAGAAGGCTGAGTACACGAAACTCACGGAACAGCTCACGGTCGTCGGCGCGCAGAGAGTCGCGCTCGTCTCGGATCCGTTCCTCAATGAGATGCCCGGCGAGATCACGCAGTTCTTCGTCGAAGGGTACACCAACATCAGTGTTAAGAAGGGCGATCCGATCTACGAAGTGAAGGTGAAGGTCGCGCGCGCCGATCAGGAGCAGGCGAAACTCGATCTCAAGAAGTATCGTGATGACTACGAGGAACAGAAGGAAAAGATCGAGGAGAAGATCGAAGAACTCACCAAGGAGATGAAGAAGCTCAAGAGCACGTCTCTCGAGTACGCGCTCAAGGAACTGGATCTCTCGGATCTTCGGGAACAGCTTGAGGACCTGAACAAGACCGCGGAGGAAGAGATGGAGAAGCTCAGCGTCCGCGCGGATCATTTTGAGTCCTGGAACGACCAGCTCGTCAAGGTGTATGCCGATCAGGACGGTGTCATCAGCAGTATTTCCAAATACAAGGTCGGCGATCAGGTGTCGGAAAATCAGTACATGTTCGACATCTATGACCTGAATTCCTATTGTATCTGTATCGAGTCTCCGGCGGAGACATCCCGTGCCCGCTACGGTCAGCACGTGACGTACAGCACCACCATTGACGGCGTGGAGCACACGTATCCGGCGACGATCGCTTCGGCGCCTAACGTGCGTCCGAACCCCGTTACGGACAAGAACAGGATCTACATTTCGCTGGATGATCCCGAAAAATACGCGGAACTCGGACCGACCGGTCTTATGTACTACGATGAGTTCTGCCTGAGCGACTGCCTGCTTCTTCCGGTCAGCATGATCTATCATGACGAGAAGGAAGCGGAGGCACCGACCAATCCGCAGCAGCAGGGCCCCGCAAACTGGGGCGGCGGCGGAAACTGGGGCGGCGACTGGGGGAACTGGGGCGTCGAGCCGGTTCCGGAAGTCACCGAGGTCGAGTCCTTCACCTTTGAGAGCGACGAACACGAAGCGGCCAAAGGCAAGGCCTACATCTGGGTATATGATGAGAACGGCTGTGCCGTGAAGCGCTACGTATGCGTGATGCGTTACAGCGAGCGCAATGACTATTACTGGATCATCGACGGTCTGAAGCCCGGCGATACCGTATTGAAGCACTAGGAGGATCCATGTTTCGTTTCATTTTACAAAAAATCCTGAACAAGAAATGGCTGATCCTCTGTATCGTCATCGGCAACATTCTCCTGGTGGGAATCTCGTGCTGCAACCCGATGTATTCGCAGGCGGCGCTTCAGAAGATGCTCACCAAGGAAATGAATTCCTATCTTGTCAAGAACAATAAGAATCCGGGTCTTCTGACGCTGGATGCCAAATTGAGCAACACGATGCTTGCCAAGACCGGTTCCCACTATTTCGATGACTATCTGACCGTCCCCGAGAAGGTGGAGGAGATGATGGGCATCAAGCCGACGGAGCAGATCTCGCTGTACGAAGTGGCGAATGCGCAGGACGGCAAGTTCAAGGTGAAGCGCTCCGGTCTTTCGTCGATCAAACTTCGCCTGGCTTCCATGTCCGGTCTGGAAGATCATGTCGAGATCCTCTCCGGTGAGATGTATCACAACACCATCGGCGAGGACGGTATCATCGATTGTATCATCAACGAGAGAGTATATCTGGACGCGACGATCCTGATCGGCGATATCCTTGAGATGAGCAGCACCGTCAACCAGAACAAAGAGCCGATCAAGATCCGCGTGGTGGGTGTGTTCCGGGCGAAAGACACCACGGACCCTTACTGGGTCAATGATCCGCTTTCGTACCGCAACGAGTTCTTTATGGCCCAGGACATTTTTGTCGATCAGTTCATGAAGAACGGCACGATCGCGGGCAACCTTCGCGCATACTGGTACACGCTTTACAACTATGAGGATATCAAAGTCGAGCAGGTTCCGCAGATGCTTAAGGTGTACAAGGACCTGAAGGCGGACCAGGACGATTACGAGTGCCTCTACAGTGTCAAGGGCAATTACGCGGATATTTTCGAGCAGTTCCTCGCGGACTCCTCCAAAGTAAATGCGACGATGTGGATCCTGCAGGTTCCGATTCTCGTGCTCCTCGCGGTGTTCATTTTCATGGTGTCCAACCAGATCATCGGCATCGAGCAGGGCGAGATCGCAATGCTCAAGAGCCGAGGCGTCAGCCGGCTGCAGCTGATCCTGACGTACCTGATCCAATCCGCGATCCTCGGTGTGATCGCGCTGATCGTCGGTATTCCGCTCGGATACCTGCTGTGTCATGTGTTCGGTTCGACCAACGCGTTCCTTGAGTTTGTCGGCCGTAAGGCGATGCACGTGGTGATCACGAAGGAAGCTCTTCTGTACGCGCTCATCAGCTGCGTCGCGGGCATTCTGATCATGACGCTGCCGGTATTAAAGTTCGCGAGATACAGCATCGTCGAGCAGAAGACCAACAAGCGGAAGAAGAACCGTCCCATGTGGCAGAGAATGTTCCTCGACATCATGCTCCTTCTGCTGGCGTTGTACGGTTACTACGATTTCAACAATCAGCGCGCCGAGCTGATGAAGGCGGTTGCGAACGGCGAGGCCGTCAACCCCATGCTGTTCTTCTCGGCTTCGCTGTTTATCCTCAGCTGCGCGATCGTGTTCCTGCGCGTGATCCCGCTGATCTCGTCGGTATTGTTCCGCATCGGACGCAGATTCTGGAGTCCCGCGTCATACGCGTCTTTCCTGCAGATCACGAGAGATTCGCACAAGCAGAGTTTTATCACGGTGTTCCTTGTTCTGACCATCGCTCTCGGCATCTTTAACGCCAACATCGCGCGCACGGTCAACCAGAACGAGGAGGAGCGCATCGCTTACACGGACGGCGCGGACCTTGTGGTGTCCGAGCAGTGGAAGAGCAATGCCGCACAGATCCGCAACGGTTCGAATGCGAAACTCGCGTACACCGAGCCTGATTTTACGAAGTATGAAAAGCTCGCCGAGACCGAATCCACACATGTTCTCTCGTACACGAAGGTGATCAACGAGAACAACGCGAAGGGTCTGATCGGCGGCAAAGAACTTGAGGACATCCACCTGATGGCGGTCAACACCTACGAGTTCGGCCACACGGCGATCATGCCGGACGGTGTCACGGAGCATCACTGGTTCGAGGATCTGAACGCGCTCGCGTCCAACCCCGAGGGTGTGATCATCTCGTCAAATCTGTCCGAGTCCTACGATATCAAGGTGGGCGACACCTTTGTCGTCGAGCGCGTGAACGAAGTCGGTGTGTCGATGGGCACGAAGAGTTTTACTGTTGTTGCCGTCGTCGATTACTGGCCGAATTACGAGAATCAGAAGGAAGGCAAGGACGAGACCGGTGCTCCGGCCATGAAGCCGGTGTATCTTGCCGTTTGCAACTACGACAACCTGCTCCTGGATTACCCGGTGACCCCGTATGAGGTGTGGATCAAGACCGACGGACGTGCGGACTTCTTCTACAACTGGGCAGAGGAAAATAAGGTCAACATCACGTCGTACAGCGACCGCGCCGCGGATGTTGTCAGCCTGAAAAACAATCCGTATTTCCAGATTACCAACGGTATGCTGACGCTCACGTTCATCGTTGTTCTCGTTCTGTGCGCGATCGGTTTCCTGATCTTCTGGATCACGTCGATCCGCTCCAGAGAGCTGATCTTCGGTATTTACCGCGCGATGGGTATGTCGATGGGAGAGTTGATCCGCATGTTGATCAACGAGCACTTCTTCGGCTCCGTACTGCCGATCCTCTTCGGTGTCGGCGTCGGGATCCTGGCTTCGAAGCTGTTCATCCCGCTGATCCAGATCGCTTACTCTCCGAAGATCGAGACGCTGCCGGCCAAGACGGTCATGTCCGGCTCGGATCTCACGCAGATCGGTATCGTGGTCGCAGTCATGCTGTTCGTATGCATCACCGTGATCTCGATCCTCTTGTCCAAGATTAAGATCAACCAGGCTCTCAAGCTTGGTGAAGACTAAAGGAGGCTGCCATGAAAGAAATACTTCGCACGGAAGACGTCAAGCGCAGCTTCCCCGTTGCCGGCGGCGATTTTCTCGCGCTCAAAGGCATCAGCATCGTTGTTCCCGAGGATACCCTGACGATCCTGAAGGGTCGTTCCGGTTCGGGTAAGACGACGCTCCTCAACAT
>JBGUPV010000128.1:0-8866 GCA_045130455.1 Lachnospiraceae bacterium
ATTTGACGTGCGTCAAATAGGAGGGAGAAAGCATGAACGGGACAGTATGGAGCGAGAAGCGGGACCTGACCTATCTGAGATGGTCCCATTTGCGAAATTCCAGCGGTACGGCAGGGACATTCTTGAAGGCGGAATCGTCGCTGTCCGGCGAGAAGATTTACTATAAACTGTCCAACTTTGACCCGGTACGGGGCGTGGTGGGACATGAGTGTGTCAACGAGATCATTGTTGACCGGTTGCTGACGATCCTTGGGGTAGAGCATTTGTCTTATGACCTGATCCATGCGGATATCCGTGTGGAGGGGAAAACCTATGAGACGTATCTGTGCGCGTCGAAGGATTTCAAGGAGCGCGGCGAGAACAAAGTTGCGTTGGACGATTATTATCGTCTCAATGCGCAGCAGGGGGAGCCGCACTACGACTTCTGCGTGCGGAACGGTTGGAAGGATTATATCGACACTATGATCGCGGTCGATTATATCATCCAAAACCGTGATCGACATGGGGCAAACATTGAAATTCTGCGCAATTCACGGGCGCACACGGTAAGAATTGCACCGCTGTTCGATCACGGATTGTCGCTTCTGTATTCCTGCTCGACGGACGCAGAAGCATCGAAGTTTGATGTTATGGCAGACCGGAAATGTCAGAATTTTGTGGGTAGCTTTTCCTGCAGGGACAACCTGAAACTGCTGGGTGGCCGGAAGGATCTGTTCCCGGGGATACTTCGTAAGAAAGACAGGGAAATTCTTTTGGCAGGGCTGGATGATGTATTGTCGGAGACGTTTCTCGATGCTATCTGGCGCATGATCTACAGACGATACACATCGTTGGAGAGTGACATTTATGAAAACGTATGAGATTTATGACCGGGAAAATGATCTGTCAATCGGCGTATTACTCTACTATGAGAAGGAAAAAAGCTTCATCATGGAGCTCGCGCCCGGACTGGATGAATGGAATGCCCCGCTTCTTCTGACCGCTTTGGTCAAACGAGGCATATACACGATTCCCCGCGATATCAGTTATCTCTGGGTAAAGGGACGTATAGTCCCGAGCGAGAGACAGAATATTCAGGCGATTTTGTCTGCACATAAGCTGAAAGAGTATGACGAGATGAAAATGCTGGAGATTACAGAGGGGCGCTGCCCCCAGGACAGCATGGTCATCCGCAGAATGGACGCTTTGCCGGCGTATGTGACGGAACGCCGCAAAAAGAACCTGACAGACTGTATGGTGTCGGATCACGATTATTGGATCTGCTTTTTCGCAGACGATACCGTCCGAAAGGTGAGTTTTCTGAAGCTATGGGCCAATGAAGAGTTGCATATACCGGACAATCCGGAGTTGCTCCGGTCTGCCAAGGTCGGAACCGACGGCTATTTCGTAACACTGGACGATGCTTATGATATCCCGGCTTCTGTGCTGTATGAGATGGGCACGATAATCCCGCTCAGGCCGGACGATTTTACTTCCTATGTTGCGAAAAATGCCCTCGACACCTCACAGAGCTGCGAAATGCTGGAATGCTCCCGGCAGAATCTGTCCTATCTGATCAAGCAGGGGCAATTGCAGCCGATCCGTGAGGAAGTGAAGGGCAGTCTGTTCCGCAAGGGGGATATCCTTCGGAAAATGTGGTAAATATTTCAAAAAAAGTGCTTGACAAATGAAATGGCGCGGCGTAAGATAACGGCGTTACGTAACACTGTTATCTAAGGACACGGGGATTCCGTCCCGGTTTCCTTACGCCGCGCTTTTTGCGTCTTATGGTCTGCAGGAGAATGCCATGGGAATTGAAACCGATACAAAAGAAAGATTGCTTGCCTGCGCGAAAGAGGAGTTTCTTGCCAACGGGTTTCAGAAGGCTTCGCTCCGCACGATCTGCGCGAAGGCCGATGTGACGACCGGTGCGGTTTATTTTCTGTTCCATGACAAGGAAGGGCTGTTTTCCGCGTTGGTGGAACCTGCCTATCAGGGCCTCATGGAGGCTCTTGCGAAGCATTTCGCGGAGGACGCGGAGGAGGACTTTACGACGTATGTGCACACTCCCGGGGATCACGATGATTTCGCGGAGATGCTCGTCAACGCTCTCTACGCGGACTACGACGCGGTGACACTTCTGCTGACGTGCGCCGCCGGCTCGAAGTATGAGAACATTGTGGATCAGGTGATCGCCCTTTTGGAGCAGAACTTCGGTGCCATGGCGGTCCGTTACGCGAAGTCGACGGGGCGCGAGGTCAATCCTTTCATGACGCATTGGCTCTCTCACATGTCAGTCATGGCGTACGTGCATCTGATCACGCATGAGCGCGACCGGGAGCAGGCGTTGTGCGACATCAAGCCCGTGATGGAGCACATTATCGTGGGCTGGCTTCAATACGCCGTGAGGTGACATCGGATCAGGTATATTTTTTTACCGTACGGTTAGTCAACGCTAACCAGAAAAACAAACGAAAACACGCGAGTACAGGAGGAAAAAGATGTATTTACAGATTGAAAATTTGCAGAAGAGCTACGGTAAGGACGAGAGTTTTATCCGTGTGCTGAAGGGCGTTTCCACCGGGGTGGAGCGCGGTCAGATGTGTGTGATCCAGGGCACGAGCGGCTCCGGCAAATCCACGCTTCTCAACTGTGTCGGCGGGCTGGACACCATCGACAGCGGCTCGGTCAAGGTTGACGGAAAGGAGATCTTCGGCTTGAAGCCGGCGCAGCTTTCGGACTACCGCCGCGACAATCTCGGGTTCATTTTCCAGTTTTACAACCTGGTCCCGAACCTCACGGTCAGGGAAAATATACTGATCTGCAAGCACATCGCGGAAAATCCTCTCGACCTCGACGACCTGCTGGAGACCCTGGGACTCACGGAACATCAGAACAAGTTCCCTGCGCAGCTTTCGGGCGGCCAGCAGCAGCGGTGCGCGATCGCGCGGGCTCTCATCAAAAACCCGAAGCTTCTACTGTGCGACGAGCCCACCGGCGCCCTCGACTCCTCGACGTCCCGGGACATCCTCGTTTTGCTGGAGGAGGTCAACCGCAAATACAACACGACGATGCTGATCGTCACGCACAACAATTCCATCAAGAACATGGTGCACAAGGTCATCCGCCTCAAGGACGGTATGATCCGCGAGGAGTATGAAAATGCGGTCCGCGTGCCCGCGGCGGAATTGGAGGACCTGTGATGGAACACACATTGAACAGGCGCCTTCTGCGGGACCTGAAGGCCAATTTCGGACGCTATCTGGCGCTGTTTCTGATGATCGTCCTGGGCGTTTATCTGGTGGTCGGAATCGTCGGAGCATCGGAGCTCGTCATCATCGGAACGGAAAATATGAAGGAAGTCAACAGAGCGGAGGACGGCGAATTTACCGTGTTCGCACCGCTCTCCGGGGAGACCCTCGGGCGGCTGACCGCGGACGGAACGTACATTGAGGAGCTGTTCTCAACCGACCTGATCGGCGAGGATGACTCGACGGTCCGCGTATTTGCCGTGAGGAAGGACATCGACTTGATCGTGCTGGACTCCGGACATGTTCCGGAGGGCACGCGGGAGGCCGTGTTCGAGAAAAACTACGCGAAGGCCCACAACCTGAAGATCGGCGACAGCTTCACCGTGAGCGGCCGGTCGTACACCGTCTGCGGACTCGGCTCGGTGCCGGATTACGACCAGGTGCTGAAGACCTTCGCGAGCCCCGCGGTGGACGTGGACACCTTCGGCGTGATGTTCGTATCCGGCGGGGAGTATGCGGATATCCGCGAAAGTCTCCCGGAGAAGGTTGAGACGTACACCTACGCGTACCGCCTCGGCGACACCACCGACGATGAGCTCAAGGAAGCTCTCTCGAAATCGGAAAATGTTGCCCTGCTCTCCTTCACAACCTACGCGGACAATCTCCGCATCGAGGGCGCGGCGGGCGACGTTATCATGGACAAGAAGGTCGGGCTTGTCGCGGGCATCATCGTGCTGATCCTGTTCGCATACGTCATTTCCGTGTTCGTCCTTCACCAGATCGAGCGGGAGCAGAGCGTGATCGGTGCGTTGTACGCGCTCGGCGTGAAGAAGCGGCTGCTCATGGCGCACTACATCATTCTGCCGACGATGGTGGCATTTTTCGCGGGCCTCGCGGGCACCGCGATCGGCTTCTCGCCTCTCGGCATCGGAGTGATGAAGCAGAGCACGTATGATTATTTTTCGATACCCGAGTATGAGATGGTATATCCCGCGTATCTTGTCGTGTACGGTATCGTTATTCCGCCGGTCATCTGCGCGATCGTCAATATGCTGACGATCAACAGGAAATTGTCACGCACGGCGCTGTCGCTTTTGCGCAACGAGCAGAGCGCGTCCAACTACCGGCGTGTGAACCTGAAGATCAAAAACTTCAGCCTGCTCTTTGCGGTCCGCCAGCTGATCCGCGAGATGCGCTCCTCGGTCACGCTGGTGCTCGGAATGGTGATCACGCTCATGGTCATCGTGCTCGGTATCAACACGTACGTGCTGTGTTCGAGGGTGCGCGATTACAACACCGAGGACACGAAGTACAACTACATGTATCTCTACAAGTTCCCGGACAGCGAAGTACCCGCGGGCGGAGAGGGGACGTATGTGGAGACCCTCGGGATCGACTGCGAGGGGTACATGCTCGACGTGACCGTGATCGGAATTGACCGGGACAAAGGCAGCCGGTATTTCGACGCGTCGCCGGAGGCGGGCAAGAGCGGGGCGGTGATCAACCGGTCCATGGTAGAGCGGTTCGGCTACGATGTCGGCGACAAGATCGTGCTGACCGATTCCGCGGCGGACATGGACTACTGCTTTACCGCCACGGACATCAGCGAGTACCGCGTCGGTTTTACGATCTTCATGGACATCGGCAGTATGCGCGAACTCTTCGGAAAGAGCGATGGTTACATCAACGCGGTGTACTCCGATGAGGAGCTTCCGATCGATGAGGCGCGGCTGTATTCGGTGACGACGAAGGAGGAGATCAAGCACAGTTCGGCGGTGTTCCTGACGATGATGGTTCCGATGACCGTCACGCTGATCTCCGCGGGGATCGTGATCTTCTGCGTCGTGATGTTCCTGATGATGGCCGTTGTGATCGACCGGTCGACGATGGGAATCTCCCTGATCAAGATCTTCGGCTACCGGCCGGGGGAGATCCGAAGCCTGTACCTAAACGGCAACCTTCTGGTGATCGCCGTCGGAGGCCTGCTCACGATCCCGATCGCCAAGGGCATCATTGACAGACTGTATCCGTCCTTCATCGCGAATGTCGCCTGTTCGATGGACCTGGCGTACCCTTGGTATTACTATCTCGGCATCTACGGATGCATCCTGCTCGTGTATCTCGCGGTCAACCGTGTGCTGGTGAGCAAGATCAACCGGATCACGCCTGCTGAGATCCTCAAGGACAGGGAGTAAGACGGCTTGAAAATTTATAATTTCAAAGGAAAATAACCTGTTGACGCGCAATAAAAACGGTGCTATTATTGCTGCGTTAGCGGAGAGTAACTTCGACTGTGAAGGCTGCCGTTGTCCGGCAGCCTTTTCATTTGCCATACGGTTAGCCGAGGCTAACAAAACCACGGGGCGCTGCAGCGGAAACTACTGCGGCTGCCGCGGAGAAAGAAAAACGATTGGAGATACAGACATGGAAACGAACCGTCTGAATGCAAAAGACCTGATCAATGTAGGTATTTACACGGCCATATGCGCCGTCCTGTGCTGTGCCGTCGCCATGACCGGCGTGATCCCGATCATGATGGTGCTGCTGGTGGTATTTGTGCCGATCCTCACCGGAATTCCGTACATGATGTTCTTGACCAAAGTCAAGAAGTTCGGAATGATCCTGATCATGAACATCCTTATGGGCCTTTTGATGTGGGTCACGGGCATGAGCTATTATGCGCTGATCGTCGGAACGATCGCCGGTCTGATCGCGGAGCTGATCTTCCGCGCGGGCAAGTACAACAGCAAGTGGCACGGGATCATCGCCTACGCGGTCTCGGGACTCTACTGCTGGGCCAACTATTTCGGCATCTTCTTCAACGCGGATGCTTATTTTTCGACGAGACAGAACTTCGGACAGGACTACATTGACGCCGTCACAAAGATGCTGCCGACATGGATGTGTCCGGTACTTCTCGTCGTTGACCTGATCTGCGGCATCATCGGCGGATGGATCGGAGCGAAGGTTCTGAAGAAGCATTTTACGAAGGCGGGGATCGCCTGATCATGGAATACCGGCTTGACAGAAATGTTCATTCGCTGCTGGACCCGCGGACCAAGCTGCTGCTCCTTCTTACCAGCTCGGTGTTCGTTGTCGGAAACGCCGGGGAACGATGGATGGTTGTGTTTTACTGGATCCTTGTCTATCTCCCAGTACTTCTGCTGCTGGTTGAGCGGGAATGGACGGCGGCCGTGATCGCAGGCGCGATCTACATCGGGTGTTATTTTGCGCAGGAAGCGCTGCAGCACGACCTGACGGCTCTGGAGTCCGCGCTGGCGCTGATGCTGTATATCGTCACCAAGATACTGCCGACGGTCATTCTTGCGAGGTACATTGTGAGGACGACGAAAGTATCCGAGTTTCTCGCGGCGATGAACCGGATGCATGTGACCGACAAACTGACCATACCGATCAGCGTGATCTTCCGGTTCTTCCCCACGGTGGCGGAGGAATCGAGGTCGATCAACGATGCGATGCGTATGCGCGGGATCGAGATGGGCGCAAAAAAGGCGTCTGAGGCGGTGGAATACCGGATGGTTCCGCTCATCGCGTCATGCTCGATCATCGGCGAGGAACTGTCGGCGGCCGCGATGACGCGGGGGCTGGATGTCGGCAAGAAGAGAAGCTGTATCTGGAACATCCGGTTCGGATTTTTTGACTGGATCATCATGGCGTTGTGCGCGGCGTGCTTCGTCTGGTGGGGGGTCGGTAGGTTTTACGTATGATCGATTTTGAAAATGTTTCATTTCAATACACCGGGGAGCAGGAGTGCCTCAGGAATATCAATCTGACCGTGAACGAGGGCGACGTGGTGCTGGTGTGCGGCCCCTCCGGCTGCGGCAAATCGACGCTCGTGCGATGCGTGAACGGGCTGATCCCTCATTTTTACAAGGGCGAGCTGTCGGGAACCGTCACGGTGAACGGCACGTGCGTCGCGCAGACAACACTGCGGAAAATATCACGGCACGTAGGTACGGTGTTCCAGAATCCGCGAAGCCAGTTTTTCAATGTGGACACCACGAGTGAGCTGGCATTCGGCTGCGAAAATTTCGGACTCCCTCCGGAGGAGATCGAGGAGCGGATCAATTCCGTGGTGAACCGGCATGCGATCGGACCGCTGATGGACCGGAGCATTTTCAAGCTGTCCGGCGGGGAGAAGCAGAAGATCGCCTGCGCAAGCATCGCCGTGGAGCCGGTCGACGTGATCATACTGGATGAACCATCGGCGAACCTGGATTATCAGGGAATCTGCGAATTGCAGAAAATGATCGAAGCGTGGAAAGAGGATCACAAGACCGTGCTGATCGCGGAGCATCGGATCGCGTACCTTTTCCCGTATATAACAAGAGCACTTCTCATGAACGACGGGGAGATCGTCCGGGAGTACACGGCGGACGAGATCCGGTCGCTTTCCGAGGAGGAGCTGCACCGCCTGGGACTTCGGGCGGAACAGGCGGCGGATCCGTCGGAGATCCGCGTCGACGCGGACAGACGGCAGGGAAACGGCGAAACGCTTGTCCTGTCCGACATGAAGTACGCTTATAAGAAGGAAAAGCTCGTGTTTGACATTCCACGGTTGGAGATCCCTGCGGGAGAGATCGTCGGGATCGTCGGTGCCAACGGTGCCGGCAAATCCACGTTCCTGCGATGCCTTTGCGGTATGGAAAAGTCCTGCAAAGCAACGCTTACGGTCGGCGGTGAGCAATGGAACAACAAAAAGCGGCGCCGGAACCTCTATCTGGTCATGCAGGATGTGAACCATCAGCTCTTTACGGACAGTGTTCTGGAGGAGGTGATGATCTCGCAGGAAAATGAGGACCGCGACAAGGCTCTCGAAATCCTGCGTTCCCTGGACCTCGAGGAATACGCGGACAAGCATCCGCTGGCGCTTTCGGGCGGCCAGAAACAGCGGGTGGCGGTGGCCTCGGCGATCGCCTCGGGAAGAAATGTCATTTTGTTTGATGAACCGACCAGCGGACTGGATCACAGCCATATGCTTCAGGTTTCGGAACTGCTGAAGCAACTGCGGAAAGACGGCAGAACGGTCATCATTGTCACTCATGACACGGAGCTGATCAAAAACGCCTGCACATATGTGATCCCGTTTGCGGAGATCAAACGGGGTGAAAAGGAGATGTCCATATGACGAAAACAATAACCATTGAAGGCATGATGTGCGGAATGTGCGAGTCGCATATCGCGGACGCCATCCGCAACTCATTTTCCGAAGTAAAGAAAGTGTCGGTTTCCCGGAAAAAGGGAACTGCCGTGATCTCAGGGGAGACACTGCCGTCGGACGGTGCGATCCGTGACGTGATCGAGGCTACAGGATACCGTGTTGTTTCGGTGGAGGGTGAGCCTCTCGGAAACACGAGAGTGCTCAAGCCGGACTACAAAAACTGGGTACCGAAGGGAATGGTGTACGGTTTCATCGCGGCGACGATCGTCACGGCAGTGATCTTTGTCGGAGCGTTGATCTCGCTCCGGGATTCGTCGCAGACTGTGCGGATCATTGTCGGGATCGTGACAGGACTTCTCTTCTTTGCCTGCGCGATGATGATGAAATGGTCGATCGTCGCATACAACAAATTCTCCTACGACGGAAGCAGAAAAATGTCCAAGCAGATCATCGA
>JBGUPV010000129.1:0-6524 GCA_045130455.1 Lachnospiraceae bacterium
CGTGCGGCACATTGTCTCCGTGAGCCCGTTCATGCCGATCATCAGCATGTCCGGATCGTTCCAGCCCTTGTCAAGTCCGGCAAAGCCGTCCATGATCACCGCTTTGTTGTACTGTGAAGTCACGCTGGGCGTGTAGTCGTCCTTCCACGCGCCGTGACCGGGGTCCCCGTCGCTGCCGACACGGAACGTAATATCGTTCAGGATGCGCCATGAGTCACCGACCTTGTAGCCCCAGTTCTGCGGGTGCGTCTTGCCCCACTCGCAGATGGAGAAGAAGATGTCGTGCCCCGGCATCGTCTTATTGATCTCAGACAGAAGCGTCGCGTAGGAGCAGAGCGTATTTTCCTGGCGGCGATGGTTCATCAGCCGCAGCACATTGTGACCGGCCGACAGCGGGACCTCGATCCCGTCGAACCGTCCGAACACCGTGCTGCCGGGCGTCTCCGGCACAAAACCGTCGAATACGACCGCCTTCGGGCCGTCACCGACAGCGACCTGAAGCCAGCTGCCGCGCCCCTCCTGCTTTGCGGTCGCGTACTCGATCTCCAGCCGGTAAGTACCGTCAGCCAGAACCTCCACGTCAAATATGAGCTCGCCGCTCCGATCGCCGACCGGCGACGCCTCGGGACCGGTTCCGTCGAACGTGCCGATGCCCGTCACACAGGAGTTCGTCATTGCCGCGCGCTCCCCGCGAAGTTTTCCTTCCGACGCCGCGTACGACCGCTCCCATCCGTTGCCGGCGATGCGGATCCCGCGGATGTCGGGTGCGAACACGTAGCGCGCGTTTCGCCCGTCGGAAAATGTGGCGTTGTCCCAGAGGTAATAACAGTTGTCCACCTTGATAAAATCGATCTTCCACTCGGCGTAGGACTTCGCATCCTCCGCCTCATGCCCGCACGTTCCGACATACGCGCCGCCGCACAGGTTGGTTCCGATATCGTTGTACATACCGAACAGCAATCCCTTGGAATGCACGTAATCGGAGATTGCCGGGAAGCCCGACGGGAACGTCTCGGGGTTGCTGTCAAGACGCCCGTTCACGCGCTCCTTCCGATAGCAGCCGTCATCGAGCACGACATAGCGGTACCCGAGCCTGTCAAGCCCGAGCCGCACCATCGCGTCGACCATGTCCCTCGTGAGTGCCTCGGTGTTGCCGGTTCCGAACGCGTTCCAGCTGTTCCATCCCATCGACGGGAGGTGCCCCTTCTTCTTGCCGTGCACGACCTCACCGTTGTTGAACGTATCATACCGGTACTCCGGCAATATATCTCTCGGTCCTTTTTTGATCAGTTCGCCGATCTCAGCCTTGATCTCCTGCTCTGTCATCTTCGTTCCTCCTTGCGCAAAAGCTTTCCGTTATCATACCACACCGGGGGCTTTGTTTCCACCGGCGGGGCTGTCTCTTCGCATACAATTTCCGGCGTTTCGGTTGTCGTAAATCATCCATTTTCCGGGACAACAAAAAACCAGATCCGCGGATCTGGTCCTTTGTTATGCTGATACTTTATTTTAAGGAGAAACGTCTTCTGATTCGACCGGCGTTCCGTATTACGGCAGGGAACATTAAATATTCTTTTCTATAATCGTATTGTAACGGCAGCGCGCTCCCGAGTCAACCGCAAGTGTAATGCGTGTATACACAGAAAATGATGATATGACAAATTTTCCGTCGTTCCGAAGACGTTTCATCATAATATTTCAGGCATATGAATATGTGTCGTTATAAAATGCAGTTTAAAGCCACCGGATCAGCATGACGACCCGTTCCCCAGAAACGCCCGGACCGCGTCCAGCGTCTTCATCCCGACATCTCTTCCGTGCTCGTACACCCGCATCAGCTCCGCCTCGGAACGCTCCATGTTGTCGATCGCAAGCGGTGCTTCCGGCCGGATCACAAACGCCGCTCCTGCCGCCTCGCGCTCCGCGACATACGCGGTCTCGCGGTTGTACATGACGTGGCGGTTCTCCATCGCCTCGATGGCCTTCGGATACCGGCGCAGCGCAATCTTCACCAGCGGAAGCATCGAGTTCTTTTCCTTGACAAAGCCCTCCGGCTGCGTGAGGATCACGAGATTCCGCTCATATCCGCGCCCCTCCATGAAATGCAGCGGGATCGAGTCCGCGATGCCTCCGTCGAGGAGCTTGTACTTGCCGATCTCCACGATCCGCGACACCACCGGAAGCGAAGCAGACGCGCGGATCCACTTCATATCGCTCTTCCCGCCGTCATGCAGACGCTTGTACATGGCTCTGCCGGTCTCTAAGTTCGTCACCGTCGCGTAAAATTCCATCGGATTGTTCCGAAACGCCTCCGTATCGAAAACATCCAGTTCCTCCGGCAGCGTCTCGTAGCAGAATTTCGCACCGAAGATATCGCCGGTCAGCAGCCACGAGAGAAAGCTCTTATAATGCCAGTCGTTCGCGTAACGGACGTTGTATCGAATACCGCGCCCGATCTGTCCGGACTTGAAATTGCAGCCGAACGCCGCGCCCGCGGACACGCCGACGGCACCGTCGACGTTGATACCGCCCTGCTCCATCCACACATCCAGGATTCCCATTGTGAAGAGCCCGCGCATGCCGCCGCCCTCCAACACCAAACCGGTCTTCATTTTCATTTTCCCCCTGATCGTAAACATGCGGGCCGGGGCCCGCGCTCAGATAACAGTATACATCAAAACCGCCGCGAATTCCAGCATAAGAAAGAACTCCCGTCAGCTCACGCAGTGCGCAGCCTCCGGGAGTTCTCTCCGTGCATAACAGGTTGTATTAAAAGGTCGATTCCGTCGCCGTGATCAGCCGACTTTGCGGCTGTTGCCCACGCGCCCCATTCCGTTGCCGGACACGCTGCCGACCGTGCAGCTTACCGTATCGCCGGCTTCGTCAAGTTCCTCAATACTCTCGAGGAGACCGTCGCGAACGCGGACAAGCTTCGTGCCGTAGCGGGCAGCTTCCTCGGAGTGCGTTACCTGGACAATTGTCTTTCCGTACTTTCTGTTGATCTCGCGGAAGAGCTCCATGATCTTCGTGCCGGTCTTGGAGTCAAGGTTTCCGATGGGCTCATCAAGGAAAATGATCTCCGGATCGAAGACGAGCGCTCTCGCGATGGCCACTCTCTGCTGCTGGCCGCCGGACAGTTCGCGGGGCGTCAGCTTTCTCTTGTCGGCCATTCCGATGATATCCAGAACCTCGTCGATGCGCTTCGCGTAATCGGAGCGGTTCTTTCCGGCGATCATCAGCGGCAGCGCGATGTTGTCCTCGACGCTTAGGTTCGGAACCAGGTTGTAGAACTGGAACACGAATCCGATCTTGGTGTTGCGCATCTCGCAGAGCTTTTTCTCGCTCAGTTTCGCGAGGTTCGTGCCCTCGATGGTCACCGTGCCCGAGGTGGGCTGATCCAGCCCGCCGAGCAGGTAGAGAAGCGTCGACTTGCCGCAGCCGGACGGTCCCATGATCGACACGAACTCGCCCTTCTCCACATCGAGACTGATGTCCTTCAATACCTTCGAGATCTCTCTTCCGTTGACAAACGATTTATTCAAGTTGCTGATGCTGATTGCGTTCATAGTATTTATCTCCGTTTCTTATCGATTGATTGGTTTATTTTCCGTTAAATGATCACTCGTATTTCAGCTCGGCCACAACGCTCAGCTTGCGGCTCTTGCGCATCGTCGAGAGCGATGCGATCAGGACGATCACCGTGATGGCGATCGCGTACATGGGAACCTCGCCCCAGCTGAACACCACATCGAATTCCATTCCGACGTAGTACATCAGGGTGGAGAACACACCGACCATCAACATGCTGTAAGGCAGTGTGATGAGCAGGGAAATGACCACGCACAGGATGCTCTCCGCAAGGATCAGGCGTCTTCTCGCGCCGCCGGTCATTCCGACCGATGCGAGCACCGCGAACTCGCGGCTTCTCTGGCGGAAGCAGATCACAATGTTGTTGAAGATACCGATCGAGGCGATGATCATCGTCAGGTAGGCAAATACCTGGATGAGCTTCACGATCATGTCGTTCTGCTCGATGTTCTGTTCGCACATCGTGTCGCGGTCCACGTAGGTGGCGCCGAAGTTCGTTACCATCGTCTTGAACTGCTTCTCCGCCTCCTTCATGTCACCCTTGACCTTGAAGTAGACCTGGTTCACACCGCTCGTGTGGTACAGTTCCCGGATCTTGTCGTTACTGATCAGGATGAACTCGCCGGAGTTATAGAGTTTTCCGTTGACGACCGCACACACGTGCAGCTCCTGCTCAATGTTGTTGATCTTAACCTTCACCCTGTCGCCGACCTTCAGATCGAAGTTGCGGGCAACCACCTTGGTGATGACGACCTCATTTTCCGAGGAGGTGACGAAAGTGTCGTAATCTTTGTATTTATCAAGTTCGATATAGTCGTTGTAATCGCGGTACGGTGCCGGATCGACACCCATGGCGATCACATTCTTTCCGTCGATCTCGGCCGCTCCGAGCAGCTCGGACGAAACCGACGCGGTGTCCACGCAGTCGAGCTCTTTGATGTTGCGGAGGATCATATCGCCGATCGGTTCCTCACCGCCGCCCTGGAATCCCACGTTGACACAATAGTCGAAGTCAAATTCGGTGTAGGCTTCGCGGCAGGCATCCACCATCGTGCTGCCGAACATCGCCACCGTGAGAACGGAGCTTACAGCCATCACCAGAAGAACTACGTTGTTGATCAGAAGCCTCGAGGTGCGGATGTTGTTGAGCGCCAGGAACATCGTCGTGTTCTTGCGGAACAGCTTTGCCAGAAGACCGGCAAACACTCTTACCAGCGTCGGCGTTACCAGAAGAATACCGACCATGGAAAGCACGAGGTACAGAAGACTCAGCGCGGATACCGTTCCGATGATCTTCGAGTTGCCGATCACCGCAACCGTGAGCATCGCAGCGCCGAGGAAGAACTTGAAGCGCTTGCGCTTGCCGGTGTGCTCCACGCGGTTGAGGATGACGTCCTTCGTCTGAAGCTTCTTAATCCTGCGGACCGCCAGCCAGGACGAAACCGCGGACATCACGATCGCGAACAGAACGCCGATCGCTACGTTAAACCATTCGATCTTGAACGGTACATAAATGCCGTAGTCCGCAAGCGGCGAGATGAGGCGTCCCACAAGGAACAGGATCCCCTCGCCGAGCGCCGCGCCGACGATACCGCCGAGCAGTCCGTAGAGCGCGCTCTCCAGAATGAGGATGCGGCTTACTTTGCCCTTCGAAGCGCCCTGGCTCATGAAGGTTCCGAGTACCGGAAGCCGCTCACTGATGATCATTCGGAACACACCGCTGATGATCAATCCGCTGACCACGACCACGATCGCGAACATACAACCGATCCCGAGGATCAGGGAATCAAAGTTGCCGAGCACGGTTACCGTGTCGATCGCGGTCGCCTTGACCGCGTCGTTCTTCTCGTTGAAACGCTTGACCGCCGCATCGATATCATCGCCGGCAAGCTTGTCCCCCGGGAGTTTCGCGTACATCGCGTTGTACTTGCCCTCCGCGCCGAGGCGGTCGTTTAAGTACTGATACGAGATGACCATGTAGAACTGTTCTTTCGTGTCGCCGTAGAAAATTCCGTCGTTCACCGCGATCGCCTTGATGTTCAGCGTAAGCGGTTCGCCGTTAAACATGATCTCGAACGTGTCACCGACCTTTAAGTTCCACTCTTTCGCGATACGCTCGGAGATCACACAGTCCGGATCGGAACTGTCTTTCCATTCTCCCCCCACAAGCGCGCTGTTGAATTGTTCGCGTCCCCGAAGGACCGCGTAGCTGAGCTTGTCATCGTAAACTTTGACGCCTACGGTCTGAAGCTCGCCTGTGAGCTCCGTGAGCTCATTGCTCTTAAAATCGTCTTTCGTAAAATAAGGATCGTCAAGGCAGCTGTGCAGCTCGACGTTCTTGCCTTCGCTCATCTTCCGGGCGGGCTCCGTGATACTGTCCTTTATGGTGTTGATCATTCCGAGACAGGCTACCAAAAGTCCCGTGCTGAGCGCTATGGAGAGGATCATCAGTGCCAGACGGCCTTTCCTCTCCATCATGTTTTTCCGGATATACCGTAGTAAGATTCCCAATGTTTACAACCTCCGTATGCATTATTTTCATCTGACATCACGGAGTATACCGCCGCTTTCTTAAACGGTACTTTATCGAAGATTAGAGTTAGATTAAGAACAAATTCAGAGTTTTATTAAACTGTTTCGGACAGCAAAGAAGCCGGGGCTCCCGATAAAGGGAGTCCCGGCTTCTTACCGTAGTATTTGATTGACACTTCGCGGATCAGCCCCGTATGATCTGCTTCTGCTCCTCCGGCCCAAAGATCCGGTCCGGATCATAACTCATATTAAAATGCTTCCCGTCCACCCGGGCAAATCCGTCCTTCACCTTCTCCGCGGCATACAGCACCGTCCCGCCCATAATGCCGGGGCGCTCGCAGCGCGCGTCCGTTCCGGCGATGACCCGCGATACCGTCTCGATGGCCTCGTCAATGACGGAGGGC
>JBGUPV010000130.1:0-5372 GCA_045130455.1 Lachnospiraceae bacterium
TTGAACTTCGGCAGTTCCCGCTCTGTTTTTGACATTTTCCGGCACCTCCTTTCCGATATTCTACGCGCGTAGTCCTTAGTGTATTAAGTGAAATTATGTTTCTTTGTGAATGTCGGCCGACGTCCTTCATCCGGGCTGTCAGCCTTTCATATCCTCGTTCATATGCTTCGTCCGAAGCACTCTCCGTCTCCAGCCCGAGCCGTCCATCGCCTCGGCAACCGGCTGCTCATCGTCCGTGATCAGGAAATATGTGACGTTGGAATCATACTGCATATTCGTTATTCCCTTTGACGCCGCCTCGGATTCCGCCGCCGTGAGATAAATGATGTTGCGGTATCTCTCATCCGGGAAGCTGCTTCCGTACGCCGCCGTCACGGAGACCGACTGATCGTAAGCCTTGGCCGCGTAGATCTGCGTCATGGCGATCTCCAGTTCCTCCTCCTGCTCGATGCGAAGCCGCCATGCCTGGCCGGGCTTGGGCGACCACGCGAGATAGAAGATCCTGCGGTCGCGCACCAGGCGCCGCATGATCGCGTACAGGGACGCCATCAGGCCGTCGTACAGCTCCGCTGCCTTTTCCCTCGGCATCGAGTACACGTCGAACATGACGAGCGCGGACGTATCGATCGGAAGGCCGAGTTCCTTGACGACCAGCGAATCGCGCACCGCCGTAAGATTCCAGTGAATCCGGTTCTGCTTGTCGCCGGGCTGATAATCGCGCACGCCGAACAGCTCCGACGGGTCGTCACCGGGACGCGTCGCGGAGTATTCCTCGTTGGCGATATAAGCATAGGGATTTTCCAGAAGAAGTTTGACCTCGCAGTCAACCGGATCCGGATGGATGTTGAAGGTCAGTTTCCGGGTGTCGGTTTTCGCTTTCACACAGAACAGGCCGAACGGCGAGCGGACAGCCACCTTGGAGAGCGTAAGCGCGATCTGTCCGCAATGGTGGATCGGCGCATTCAGCATGACACGGCGCGTGCTCCGTCCCGCTACGGACGATGTCACACGCATCTTCTCGGCACTGTCGAAGAGCACATCCTCGACCATGACGCGCACGGCGATCGATGTGCACGGGAGAATACTTCTGTTGGTGATCCGGACATAGAAGCGAAATCCCTTGCCGCTCTGCTCATTTTCCTCGTGGATCGTCGCGGACACTTTTCCGCGGAGCAGCAATGCGAAGATCAGACTGACAACCGGGATCAGCAGACCGAACAATAACAATACGACGAAGAAGCGGACACTGAACATCAGCGCCGCCACTCCCAGCGTTATCATAACGATACTGTAGATCAACCAGCTGAAGAACATACGATTATTTCCTCGTCCTAGGCGAAAATCTTCGGAGCGATCACGCTCGCGAGAACCTGTTCCGCCACATCCTCGGAGGTAACACGGTTCATACGTGCCACCGGCGTCAGGAGCATACGGTGCGCACACGTTACGGAAAATACGCCTGCGATATCCTCGGGGATCACGTAGTCGCGGCGGTTGAGCATCGCGTTGGCCTTGGCCATCGCGAGGATCGCAAGCGAACCTCGGGGGCTGATGCCGAGCGCGAGCATGTCGTGGTGACGCGTCGCATTGACAAGCTCGGTCACGTACTCGTAGATCTTGTCATCCACATGGATGCGGTCCACGAGCGCGCGGAGCTTCTGCAGCGTTCCCGCCGTCATGACCGGGCGAACCGTCTCGAGAGGGTTGCTCTCGCGGCGATCCTTGAGCATGCGGATCTCATCGGCCTCCGCCGGATAACCGACATTGAGGCGGATCATGAAACGGTCGAGCTGGGAATCCGGGAGCATCTGCGTTCCTGCCGCGCCGACCGGGTTCTGGGTCGCGATAACGATGAAGGGCTGCGGAACCGGCCGCGTAACACCGTCGACAGTGACTGTGCCTTCCTCCATTACCTCCAGAAGCGCCGACTGCGTCTTCGAGGAAGTACGGTTGATCTCGTCCGCGAGGAAGAGGTTGCACATGATGGCGCCGGGCTTGTAATCCTGCTCGCCCGTATCACGGTTGTACACGTTGAAGCCGACCACGTCCGAAGGCATAACGTCGGGCGTGAACTGCATTCTGTGGTACTCCATCGCGAGCACCTTGGAAAATGCGATGGCCAGCGTCGTCTTGCCTACACCGGGCACGTCCTCCATCAGGATATGTCCGCCTGCAAGGATCGCGGTCAACACGCGGCGGATGACAAGTGGCTTGCCGACCACGGCCTTCGCGATCTCCTTCTCCGCCGCTGCCAGGATATCATACTGGGTAACTTTCTGTTCGCTCATAGTATCTCCGTTTCCTCGGCTCTCGCCGTAAGTCTCGTTTCAAAGATCATTCCGGTCGATCACTTTCCCGCCTTCGCAGCCTCGTAAACCGACTTGTAGCACTCCTTCGGGTTCATCGACTCATCGAAGAGAAGCGGAAGTCCCTCTCCTCTCCAGGAGCGGTTGTCCGAAACGCCCCAGAACGTCACGCTCGTGATGTTGAACGTCCCGTCGTTGTCGTTCTTTGCGATCACCTCGAAGAGCTCCTTGTACATCTCGTTCTGCTTCGCGAGATCATGCTCGTAGGTCGTGATGTCGACCTCCGTCAGCTGAACCTCGAGACCGAGATCGTTAAATGCCTTGATCGTATCAAGCACTGACTGTACCGTCGGGAATTCGATATCCAGATGGGTCTGCATTCCGATGCCGTCGATCAGGTTCTTTTCCTTCAGCTTCTTGGCAAGCTGCAGGATGCTCGACGTCTTGGTCCCGACGTAGCAGTTGAAATCGTTGTAGTACAGTTTCGTTCCTTCTGCAGCGTATTTTCTCGCGTACGTGAACGCGTACTCGATGAAGTCCTCGCCGACGATCTTGACCCAGTTGGAATCCCGCAGATCCGGTCCGTCGTCGGTAAATGCCTCGTTGACCACATCCCACGCGTAGAACAGGCCGGGATACTTGGTATCGCAGTACGTGAGCACCTCGCGGATGTAATCCTCCATGCGGCCGAGCATCGTCTCGCGGTCCACATACGCGCCTGTTTCGGTAAATCCTTCGCGGAAGAACCAATCCGGCGTCTGGTTGTGCCATACAAGGGTATGTCCGCGCATCTTCAGCTTGTTGAGCATCGCGTACATCACGATCTTCTGCATACCGCCGTCGAAGGTCACGGTGACCTTGCCGTTCTCGATACAGCCGGCCTGGTCGAGCAGCGACTCGGGCTTCATTTCATTTTCACAGGTGAGACTGTTGAACTGTTCCTTGATCAGACGCTCCAGCTTGATATCGCCCACCATGGAGGCGTTCATGCAGGTGCCGACATAGAAGTTGTCCGCATAGGCTTCACAGAGCCGTGTGCCGACGATCACGTTTTTGATGGTGTTGACCGGGTAGAGATGTTCCTCCGGCGTGGGTTCCGCCGTAGGCTCGGGAGTCGGCGTCTCCGTCGGGGACGGCTCGGCCTCCTTCGTAGGTGTCGCAACAGATGTCGGGGTCGGTTCCTGCTTTGCATCCGAGGTATTCTTCTCGTCACCGCAGGCCGCCAGCGACAGGATCATAAGAGCTGCCAAGAGCAGCGCGATCATCTTCTTTATCTTACGCATCGTTGTGTTCTTTCACTGCCGCAGACGGGCAGCATTCTCCTTCCTTTCGGGAACATATGCCGTTTGGTTTCAAAAGGAAACCGTCCCGAGTAGTATACCACAAAATGACGGAAATAGAAAGAGACAACCGAAAAAAACGGCACCCCCGAAGGGATGCCGTATATTCTTGCGTTTTCTCGTCAGACAGTCATCACTTGATGATACGGATCTTCCCGATGAACGGAAGTTCCTTCGCCTGGCCCTTGTTGACATTGATAATGCCGACAACGAACAGAACGAATACGCAAAGGTCTGCAAGCCAGAAGATCCAGCCGAGCCACCAAGGGAAGACAGCGCTCAGAATACCGATCACGGTACCGCAGATGCAGAGAAGGAGTCCCTGATTTGCGTGGAAGCGGGCAAACTTGGATTCCTTAGCCGCGAAGAGCGGAACAAGGAACAGAAGCCACAAATAGGAAAGGTACGAAATACCCTGGTTTGCCTGGATATCCGCAGGATCCATCTGAGATGTAAAATCGGGCGTATTGAAAAGCATCGCATTTACATCGAAGCCGCTGTTCTGCTGCGGCTGCTGGGGCTGCTGCTGGGGCTGCTGATACTGGGGCTGCTGAGGCTGCTGTGCCTGAGGAGCCGCGTTCTGCTGAGCACCGCATGCAGTACAGAAAGTTGCACCGTCTTGAAGTTGTGCACCGCACTGATTGCAAAATGCCATAGACTCATCCTCCTGAAATCGTGAAAAATTATTCTCTGATCATACCGCTATGCTGCAGATAACACTCTGCAACATACACACATACAGTATAATCCACTTTTTTGTAAAAGTAAACAAAAAATCGGAAAATGAGCCGTGAAATCGTTTATTTTCCACGGCTTCCGCCATCAGATACCGTAATACGCCGAATACTTTTCCGTGAAATACCGAAGAAGCGGTTCCGCCGTCGCCTCGCGGCCGCACACGGCCTTCAGGACTTCCTTCGGGCGTCTCATGCTGCCGTAGCGATGGATCTTCTCATTCAGCCAGTGCGTGATCTCGAGGATCCGTCCTTCGCGAAGGATCGTGTCCACCGGACCGAGCTCCGCCGTCATCGTGTCGAGGATCATGCCGTCGTAGATGCTTCCGAGCAGATACGTCGGAAAATACCCGAAGGAGCCGTCGCTCCAATGCATATCCTGCAGGATGCCCTCGGCATCGTTCGCGGGAACGATCCCCAGGTATTCCTTCATCTTTGCGTTCCACAGCGCGGGCAGTTCGCTCACCGCCACACCGTCGCGGAAGATCGCCTTCTCGATCTCGTAGCGGAGAATAACGTGGAGGCAGTACGTAACCTCATCCGCGGACGTGCGGATCATGCTCGCGCGCACATGGTTGATCTCCCGCGCAAATTCCTCGATCGGGATATCTGCGAACTCCGGAAGAAGCTTCTGGATCTCGGGGTAGACCGGCACCCAGAAATTGATGTTTCTGCCCAGGATGTTTTCGTAGAAACGGGACTGGCTCTCGTGAACGCCGAGATACTGGCAGCTGCCGGCCGCGGTTCCCGCAAGCTCCGGACGCACATTTTGCTCGAAGATGGCGTGTCCGCCCTCGTGGATCGCGGAGAACATCGGATCCAGGGCGTCGTTCTCATGAAAATGATTGGTCACGCGGACATCGTCGGTGTCCACGATGTTCATCGTGAACGGATGCTCCGACTCCCCGGTCGCGCCCTTCGAAAAATCAAAGCCGATGTACTTCAGAAGCAGTTTTTCCACCTTGCGCTGCGCATCGACGTCGTAGGTTCTG
>JBGUPV010000131.1:0-32621 GCA_045130455.1 Lachnospiraceae bacterium
TCGCGGTCGTGGGAAACGATGATCACCAGTTTCTCCTGCGACAGCTTCTTAAACGTCTCAAAAACCTGTCGTCCGGTTGCGGAATCCAACGCGCCCGTAGGCTCGTCCGCCAGGATGATGTCCGGGTTCTTGATCAGCGCCCTGGCGATGGCCACACGCTGCAACTGACCGCCGGACAGTTCGTTCGGACGCCGCTTGGCAAGCCCCTCGAGATCGACCAGCGAAAGAAGTTCATCGATCCTCTCCTGACTCGCCTTCTCCCCCTGGAGTTCCATCGCCAGCCCGATGTTCGCGCCGACGGTAAACTCCGGAAGGATGTTATAATCCTGGAACACATAACCGACATAGGTGTTGCGGTAGGAATCCATCATCGCATCGGTAAAATCCTTCGTCGACGTGTGATGGATCAGGATCTCGCCGGAATCGTACCGGTCGAGACCGCCGAGCAGGTGAAGCAGCGTCGATTTGCCGCTTCCCGAGCGGCCGAGCAAAAACACCATGCCCCTCTCGGGGAAGCGAAGCGAAATGTTCTTCGTCGCCTCCACGATCGCGCCGTCCCCGCTCTTGTAGGACTTGCACAGATTCTTAACTTCCAACATAGCGATTGACTCCCCTCACAATACGATCCGCTCATGTGCAAACGTTCCCCTTTGCGGATCTCCCAACGCCCGCTCGCTTTTCGCGGGCATCAATTACTTTGCTTATTCATCTCCTGCGCGGTTGATCTCCTCCTGAAGCCTGTAAAGAAGGTTCAGCGCATCGATTGGCGTGATCTTCGACAGATTCACGCTGCGGATTTTGTCCGCCACCACGGAATACTTCGAGTTGCCGAACAGCGACAGCTGGTTGGCCGCCGCCTCCCGCTCCGCCGACGGGCGCGATATGCTCTCACGGGAAGGATTTCCTGTGAACACACCTGCTCCAGAAGGCTGCCGAAAGATCTCCCTCGCGCGCTCCGCCAGATCATTTTGCGAAAGCTGCTCCACGAGTTCCTGTGCCCTCGAGAGGACACTCTCGGGAACACCCGCAAGCCGCGCCACGGCGATACCGTAGCTCTTGTCCGCGCCGCCGCGCACGATCTTCCGCAGGAACACGATCCTCTCGCCCTGCTCCTTCACGGCGATGCAGTAGTTGCACACGCCCTCGAGCTTGCCCTCGAGCTCGGTCAGCTCGTGATAATGCGTCGCAAACAGCGTCTTCGCGCCGATGCGCTTGCGGTCGGCCACATGCTCGATCACCGACCACGCGATGGAAAGACCGTCGAACGTCGAGGTGCCCCGGCCGATCTCATCGAGGATCAGCAGACTGTTCTTGGTCGCGTTTTTCAAAATGTTGGCAACCTCGGACATCTCCACCATAAACGTGGACTGCCCGCTCGCCAGGTCATCCGACGCACCGACACGGGTAAAGATCCGGTCGACGATGCCGATATCGGCTTCCTTCGCGGGAACGAAGCTGCCGATCTGCGCCATCAGGACGATCAGCGCCGTCTGGCGCATATATGTGGATTTGCCGGCCATGTTCGGTCCGGTGATGACGGCAACGCGGTTCGCGTCGTTGTCGAGCTCGGTGTTGTTCGCAACGAATGTTCCGCCCGGGAGCATCTTCTCCACCACCGGATGTCGTCCGTCAATGATACGGATGCGTCCCTGCTTGTTTATGGACGGACACACGTAATGATTGTGCTCCGCGACGTACGCAAGCGACGCCAGCGCGTCGATCATCGCGACGGCCCCCGCCGTCTTCTGGATGCGCAGCACCTGCTCGGACACGCGGTCGCGCACATCGGCGAAGAGCTTGTACTCCAACGAATACAGCCGGTCCTCCGCATTGAGGATCGTGTCCTCGAGCTCCTTAAGTTCCGGTGTCGTGTAACGCTCCGAACCCGCGAGTGTCTGTTTGCGGATCCAGTTTTCCGGAACCATCTCTTTGTAGGAGTTGGTCACCTCCAGAAAATATCCGAAAACACCGTTGTATTTGATCTTCAGATTCTTGATCCCGGTGGCCTCGCGCTCCCGCGCCTCAAGCTCGGCAAGCCATGTCTTGCCCTGGGTCTTCGCGTTGCGGAGACGATCGACCTCCTCGTTATATCCGTCGCGGATCATGCCGCCTTCCTTGACTGTCAGCGGCGGGTCCGGCTTGATCGCGGCCTCGATCAGCGCGTGAAGATCCTCGAGCGTATCGAGGTTCGCGAGCTCGCTCTTAAGCAACTTGCTCCTGCAATCGGAAAGCAACATCCGGATGTGCGGCAGGACCGCCATCGAGGACGCGAACGCGATCATATCCCTGGGGTTGGCGCTCTGGTAGCTCACCTTGCACACGAGCCGCTCCAGGTCGTACACGGCATTTAAATACTCCCGCAGTTCCTCGCGACGCATCAGGTCTTCGTTGAGCTCCGCGACAGCTGCCTGTCTCGCGGTGATATCCTCCTTGCGAAGGAGCGGCTGCTCCAGGAATTGACGCAACAAACGCGCGCCCATCGCCGTCTTTGTCCGATCAAGAACCCAGAAGAGCGTCCCGAGTTTCTTCTTCTCGCGGAGCGTCTCCGTCAGTTCCAGATTGCGTCTGGTCGCGCTGTCGATCACCATATACCGGTCCGCCGAATAGACGGTCACCGTTGTCAGATGCGAGAGGGAGATCTTCTGCGTCTCGTACAGATACGAGAGCACGGCTCCCGCGGTCACGGCACCGATTTCCATATCCCCGAGTCCGAGTGCCTGCCGGTTGCTCACACGAAAATGTTCCTTCAAAAGCCGCTCGCTGGCCTGTGCGTCGTACATCCGCTCGTCGAGTATCGTGAGCGCGATGCCGAGGCGGTTCTTTAAATCCTCAATGTCCACGCCGGAGATCATGAACGCGGGGTTGCAGACGATCTCCGCCGGTGCCGTGTTGATGATCTCATCCGTGGCCTTGCGGGCCGTCGTAACTTCCGTCACGCGGTAATCTCCCGTCGACACATCCACGGTGGAAATACCGAACGTATCGTCCATCCAAAGGATGCCCATAAGGTAGGTGTGTTTCGATTCATCCTGCTCGGTCTTCAGCGTGTTGGTTCCGGGCGTGACGATGCGCGTCACTTCGCGCTTGACCATGCCCTTCGCAAGCTTCGGATCCTCCACCTGCTCGCAGATCGCCACGCGGTATCCCTTGTCCACGAGCCGCGAAATGTAGATGTCCGCCGCGTGGAACGGAACGCCGCACATCGGCGCGCGCTCGTCCAGTCCGCAGTTTCGTCCCGTGAGCGTCAGCTCCAGTTCGCGCGACACCAGCTCCGCGTCCTCAAAAAACATCTCGTAGAAATCCCCGAGCCGATAGAATACGATACAGTCACTGTACTTCTGCTTCATCTCCATGTAGTGCTGCATCATCGGCGACAACAATTCTTTCATTCCCGTCTCCGTCACATCAGGTATAATATGTTTCCTCCAAAGCGGACATCTCATCGACCATCCGCTCCAGTTCTTTCTCCAATTTCTCCATAGAGAGCGACATCTGCTCGATCTGCGCCATATGTCCGTCGATCTTCGACTGCAGTGCCTCCATGCGGTTCATCAGCTCCTCGCGGCTTCCGCCGGCCCCCTTCACGCCGGAAGTCTCACGGGAAACGCCCGCAGACTCAGGTTCCCCGGTCTCCCGTCCGATAACTGCCGTCTCCTGCGCGCTTACCGCGTCCTCCTGTGAGAACTCTCCGCCCGCCGTGCCTGCGCTCTCCCGCTTCTCCGTGGAAAGCACCGGTTTTCTGAGGTCTCCGCCGTCGTCGACAAAGAGCACCGCACCGTCCGCGGCGGATGTCGCCAGGCGGTCGCACCGCTCATTTTCCGGATGGCCGTCATGGCCTTTAACCCAGGAAAATGTCACTTCGTGGCGGTCGGTCTGCTCTAAAAGGCGCTGCCAGAGCTCCGCATTTTTCACGGGTTGCCCCGAGCGGTTGCGGTATCCGTGGGTGCGCCAGTAGCCTACCCAGTCTTCGCAAAATGCGTCCACAAGGTATTTGGAGTCCGAGTACAGCGTCACGCGGCACGGTTTGGTCAGCTTCTCCAAGCCGACGATCGCCGCCATGAGCTCCATGCGGTTGTTCGTCGTGACCGCATAGCCCGCCGAGTACTCGCGCTCATGCACGCCGCCCGCGGCGTCCGTAAACCGCAGCAGCACGCCGTATCCTCCCGGGCCGTTCGGGTTGCCCCGGGCAGCTCCGTCCGTGTAGATCTTCACTTCCGCCATACCATTCTCCTTCCCCGGGGTCACAGGCGCTCGATATACGCGCGCGCATCCCGGTCCGCGGCATCCACGATCTCCTGCGGATACTCGAACAGCCGCAGAAGCCGGATTGCGTTGCGTGAGGTCGCTTTGCCCTCCTTGAGACGATAGTCAAACGTCAGATTGTCCTCCGTGACCGTCTCGCTGAAATGATACATCGTATAACTGTTCTTCAGGATCTCCGTCAGCTCCAGATCATGCGTTGCCGCGAAACAGAGGATCCCCCGTCCGGCAAGATACTCGAGGATCCGGCTCGACGCCGCGATGCGCTCCGCCGTGTTCGTACCGCGAAGCACCTCGTCGACAAAGCAAAGCACCGGCTCATCGTCTTCGGACGCGTCGAGGATGCGCTTCAACGAGCGGATCTCGACGATATAGTAGCTCTCGTTGGCCGCGAGGTCGTCGCGCAGCGCCATCGAGGAGAAAATGCGGTAATACTGCCCGCTGTAGGACGCTCCGATGACCGTGTGCAGTGACTGCGCGAGGAGCGCATTTACCGCGATCGTCTTGAGGAACGTCGATTTGCCGGACGCGTTGCTGCCCGTCAGAAGGATGCAGCCGTCCGTCGTCACGGAGTTCGGAACCGCGTTTTTGAGCATCGGGTGGCACAGATCCTTCACCTCAAGCGGAACCTTCTCCTGCGTGAGCGAAGGAATGCACCAGCCGCTTCGGTACGCGCGGTAGGACGCGATGGCCAGCGCCATGTCGATCCGTCCGGTGTTCTCGAAGAGCAGATGAAGTTCCTTCTTCTTGGCCGCCAGTATCTTTAACATGCGGTTGAACAGCAACAGGTCGATGTGGGTGAGCATCCGGACATAATCGAGAAGCATCTGCATCGGATCCCCGCCGCCGGCATCCACATTGCCGAGGAACGAAGCTCCTCTGCGGAACGCGTCAAACTCCGCAGCCTGTTTCCGCAGCGCGTCGAGCTCCGGCTCCAGGATCGTCTTGTCCGCGCGGATCTCCCTGCGCATCCGATAAATGCTGCTGACCCAGCGGCTCACGAACGTCATCGCCTGCAGATACGGATCGATATCCGCCTTCCGCAGATAGTACGAGACGATGGAGTAACCCGCGGCGATCAGGATCGCGAAGATTCCCCAGGTGAGATATCCCACAAAACCGAGCCCCGCGCCGATCAGATACCCGATCATAGGCAGCAGATGCTTGATCGTCGGATCGGGCGAGACACCGTCAAAGCTCGTGACGTAGCTGTAGAGCGAGACATTTTTCAGTTTGCCCATCCGCGAGAGCGCCATCTGCGTCTTCAGGCGGACTTCCTCATTTTCCGAAAAAAGTTGCGCGAGGGCTTCCCTGCGTTCCAACTCTTCCGCGCCGGACTCCGGCCGGTACATCGCGGCGAACAGATACTCCTCGCCGACCGAGCTGTGGGTACGGTTCACTTCCTTAAACACGCGGTCAAGCTCAAGGTCGTTCCACGTGATCGCGTCGATGTCGTACGAACGCTTCGGAAGCGAATCGCGAAATGCGCCGAGCAGCGCATAGCGCTTTTCGGTCATGGTGTTTTTCATCTTGCCGGCAAACGACGCCTTCAGCTTCGCCCGAAGTTCCCGCTCGCGACGAAAGCTGTCATAAATTCCGAAAGCGGTCAGCGCCGCAACGACGCCGACCACAATGATCAAATACTTCATACCGGGTTATCTCCCCCAATCCCGAATCATCAAACGTATTTTTGCAGGGTTCTGCGAACCGCGCCGGCGCCGTCGAACAGCTCCTTCGCGATGGCTTCCACCGTCTCTCCGATGCCGGCCTCATAGAGGTTGACACCGAAGACATCTTCTCTCTCATAGAGTTTCCGCAGGCACGACCAGTCGTTGCCGCCGGACAGAGACAGTCCGGAGACGATGGCCGAGAGTTCCTCAAGAAGCGGATCCGGACTCTGCTCAAACGCGTTGCCCGCATCGTCAAGGCCGCGCAGATAGCGCGCGTAGCCCGCGAGAACCAGCGGGATCATCGTGAGTTTTCCGGCGTCAAGACCGCGCTCTTTGTATGCCTTGAGCGTCTCGCCGAAACGGATCGGCAGCTTCTGCGACGTGTCCGTGGCGATACGCTGCGGAGCGTCCGGCATAAACGGATTCGGCAGTCTCTTCGTGAGAACCGCGCCGATGAAATCCTCGGGCTTTAAGATGCCGGGATTCACAACGACGGGCATCGCCTCATCGTAGCCCATGCGCGTCACGAGCTTCGACAGCTCGGGGTCCTTCATCTCCTCGGAGATCAGCGTGTAGCCGAGCATGCAGCCGTAGATCGCCAGAGCCGTGTGCAGCGGGTTCAGGCAGGTGCATACCTTCATCTTCTCGACCTTGTCAACGGTCTCGCGGTCGGTGTAGAGCACGCCGCCCTTCTCGAGAGCGGGACGGCCGTTCGGGAACGAATCCTCCACGACGAGATACTCGGTCTCCTCGGCGTTGACAAAAGGCGCCGTGTACGTGCGGAAACCGGTGACGATGATATTGTTGTCCTCAAACCCGTCCGCGGCCAGCATCTCCTGCACCTTCGCGTCCGGTCTCGGGGTGATCTTGTCGATCATGCTCCAAGGGAACGTGACCATATCCTTGTTCTGCAGCCATTCAAGGAACTCGCCGGGCACAAGGCGCTGCTTGCACCACTCGGTCGCGTACGTGATCACCGCCTTGGCGAGCTTGTCGCCGTTGTGCGAGCAGTTGTCCATGCTCGACATGGTGATCGGGTATGCGCCGGCCTTGAAACGCTCGAACAGAAGGGCCGTCACTTTGCCCATGGCCGTCTGCGGGCGCAGTCCGCGGCCGTTCAGATCCTCCTCCGCGGCGCGGTTGTACGAACCGTCCGGATTCCACAGGGAGTATCCCTTTTCGGTGATCGTGAAGCTCACCATCTGAAGCGAGGGCTTTTTGAAGATCTCGATCAGCCGTTCGAAATCCTCCGACGCGGGATCCGCCTTCAGGCTCTCCGCAACGCTGCCGATCACGCGCTTCTCGATGCTTCCGTCTGCCTTCAGAACGACCAGAAGGCTTAAGTTATCGTACGGACGATACGCCATATCGATGATGTCGTAGTCAAATCCTTCCGCAACGATCACGCCGGTGTCGGCCTCGCCGCGGTTCAGCATTCCCTCCAAAACCGCCGAGGGAAACGCGCGGAAAATGTTGCCTGCGCCGAAGTGGATCCAGGTCGGATTTTCCTTCGTGCGGGCGACCATCGCCTCGCGGTCATACTTCGGAAGCTCATATCCCTTGGCTTCCCACTCCGCCCGGTTTTCGGGCTTAACAATCTCTGTCAGTCTCATTGTAACGCCTTTTCTTTTCCAATATGGTTTTGCTTTTCTCTGCATCCGCGGAGATCACTGTCTCGCGGCACCGCTCTTGTCGATGGCCTCCCAGAGACCGTTGAGGTAGGCAACCCCGAGCGCACGGTCATACAGGCCGTAGCCGGGTCTCGCGACCTCGCCCCAGATCATGCGGCCGTGGTCGGGACGGATGACGCCGTCGAAGTCGACCTCCTGCAGAGCCTTCACGATCTCGTACATGTCGAACTGTCCGTCCGAGGACAGGTGGCTGCTCTCATGGAACACGCCGGGCGCCTCGAACTTGATGTTGCGAAGGTGCGCAAAATGAATCCTCGGCGCGATGGTCTTGTTGCGGATCACGTGCGGCAGGTCGTTCTCGAGGTTCGAACCGAGGGAGCCCGTGCAAAGCGTAAATCCGTTGTAGATTGAAGGATTGAGAGACGCGATGGTCTCGAGTGCCTTCTCGCTGGTCACGATGCGCGGCAGACCGAACACGCTCCAGGCGGGATCGTCGGGATGCACCGCCATCTTGATCTTGTATTTTTCGCAGGTCGGCATAATGCCGTCGAGGAAGTATTTGAAGTTCGCCATGAGATCGTCGGCCGTCACACCCTTGTAACGCTCGAAGAGCTCCTTGATCTCATCCTTGCGGTTCGGCTCCCAGCCGGGTAGGATAAATCCGCCGCTGGCATTTTCCATGCGCTCGAACATGGTGTTCGGGTCGATGCCGTCGATCAGGTTCGAATCATACGCAAGCGCGGTCGAACCGTCCGGAAGCGGCTGCGCGAGATCGGTTCTCGTCCAGTCGAAGATCGGCATGAAATTGTAGCACACAAGATGGATATCGTTTTTGCCGACCGCCTCGAGGGACTTGCAGTAGTTCTCGATATACATGTCTCTCGTGGGCGCGCCGAGCTTGATATCCTCGTGCACGTTGATGCTCTCGATACCGGTGAGCGAAAGTCCGGCCGCCTCGATCTCGTCCTTCAAAGCCTTCACCTGCTCATACGTCCAGGCCTCTCCCGCAGGCACTTTGTGCAGGGAGGAGATCACGCCGTGAACGCCGGGGATCTGGCGGATCTGCTCCAATGTTACGCTGTCCATGTCGCTGCCGTACCAGCGCAATGTCATTTCCATGTGTTTGTATCTCCATTCTGCGTGTATTTTGGAAAATGCCTCGCGGCACTCTCCGGTCTATATTACCGGCCGTCGCTTTCGCGCAGCACGGCTCATATCACTGAGTATACTCGTTATTCCTCGTCGGGATAGGTAATATCCTCCTCGGAAACCGCATAAATCGCGCGGTGTTTCGCGTCGCCGATGCCGCTCATGCGGCAGAAGTACGTGTTGATGCGGTCTCTCCACTCCTTCGCAGACGCAAGCTGCATCGCAAAACGCTCCATGATCCTCGTGTACTCTTTCTCGGGGATCAGTCCCTGTACCGTGACGACCGACTCGATGAGCGCAAGAAGCTCGTCAACCGCCTCGAAGTGCGTGTCATAGATATACTGGATCAGCGTGCTTCCGCACGGAAGTACATAGTCATAAGGCAGCCTGTGGAAGAACAGCAAAAGCTCCTGCGGCGTCGTCGCCGGATCGTCGTACATCTTCGCAAGCGGCTCGCTGTACTGCTGCGCGTAACCGGTTCCTCTCGAGGAGCGGTCCACGCCGATCGCACGGTGCGAAGCTCTGTGGTACGTTCCCCAGCGGTCATACTCGTAACCGTCCACGTTCGGGCCGTAGTGATAATTCGGGTTGCACATCCAGCCGATCCCGAGCGGCACCGTGTATCGCTCGTAGATGCTGTAGGACGCGAGCAGAACCTTCACGATGACCGACACAACCTCGCGGTCGTCACCGAATGTAAGTCCCGCCCACTCTTCCGCGATCTGCTCCGCTGACAGCGAAGGGTTCCAGGCGAGGCGTCCGAAGCCGTACCAGTTGGCCGCCGCAAGGTCAGAGCCCGTCCAGTTCTCGTCGTTGCCGGTGTTGGTCACCGCCGCGAAACCGCAGTTCGTGTTCTTGCTGTGGACGCCCGAGATGATGTCGCGGACGCGGTCGTTTTCCGGATACGCATATGTGTGGAACCGAAGGACATCCTTCCACATCGGAACAAGGAAGCACACATGTTTCTGCTGTCCGGTGTACTCCTGCGCTGCCTGAACCTCCAGCATGACGTTGGTCGCCTTAAGTCCGCAGAACAGCGGCGATACGGGCTCCCGAACCTGAAAATCCATGGGGCCGTTCTTGATCTGCAGGATGACGTTGTCATCAAAACATCCGTCGAGCGGCTTAAAATAATCGTACGCTGCGCAGGCGCGGTCCGTCCCGGTATCCCGCCAGTCCTGCGAACAGTTGTACACAAAGCATCGCCAGATCAGGCGTCCGCCGTAGGGCTTGATCGAGCGAGCGAGCATGTTGGCTCCGTCGGCCTGCGTGCGTCCGTACGTGTACGGACCGGGTCTTCCCTCGGAGTCCGCCTTCACCAGAAAGCCGCCTAAAGCCGGAATTCGGTCATACACAAGTGCCGCGGTCTTCTCCCAGAACGCAATGACATCCTCCGCGAGCGGATCCGCGGTCTCGCAGCCGCCGAGTTCGATGGACGCCGCGAAATTGACGCAGATATAAAGCTTCACGCCGTAGGACGCCAAGCAGTCGGACAGTTCGCGAAGCTTCCCGAGATACCGGTCGGTGATCAGCTCGGTGGCGTCGCCTTTGACATTGACATTGTTGATAACGGAAGCGTTGATGCCGACGCTCGCGCAAAGACGCGCATAGAATCGCGTGCGATCATCGCAGAGGATCTCGCCGCGGTCAAAGAAAAAGGACATGCCTGCATAGCCCCGTTCGATGGAGCCGTCCATGTTGTCCCAGTGATTCATCATTCGAAGCGGACATACCGGTGCCTCGGAGACGGACTTCACCGTCTGCGTTGTGATAAGCTGCCGCTGCGCGTCAAAGATCCCGTACAATACGCCCGCGAGCGAACCGCCGAGAATGTCAACCTTGCCCTCGCCGGCGATGATCTCGTAGCCCTCCTCAGGCAGCGATTCCGTCACCAGATATGCCCATGTTAAATTGTCGTCAAGATTCCGAAGCACGGAGAGTTCGATCTCCACGGAATCCTCGATTTCCCCTAAACCGGCTCCGCTCCAGGCACCCGCGGGAAGCGGTGCGCGCTTGAGCCATATCGGTTCGTACCCCATATTTTCCTCCGATTTACTTCTTCTTGCCGGGAGTCCACTCGTACGTGATCTTCACCATCCCCATGGCGATGTACGCGGTGCCGTTGTCGTATTTCACTTTCACGAACAGACGCGCGTCCGGGTCATCGCTGATGACCGCGGCCTCCTCAACAACATAGGATTTGCCCTTCTCACCGACCTTGATCACGTTGTTCTCCTTGGTCGTCGCGGAGGAGCGTATATTTGCGTTGGCCGTCAGTGTAGCTTTGCACACAACGGTCTCCTTCGCATATTGGATCGCCTCGGCACCTCGGATGAGATAACTCTTCCGGCAATAGCCCGAAAGGTTTCCGCTGGTAATCTTGGCCCACTCGCCGTCCTCCGACACGACAACGCAGTAATTGCCCGGATACAGGTATCCGATCTGCTTTGAATCCCCGTTCGCTTTCTCGCGCACACTCAGGGATTCCTGAACGTTCGCAAAGGCGATTCCCTCGGGGATATTGATGGTTGTGGCGGCGTAATACCGCTCTTTTTCGCTTTCCGAGAGCATAGCTAACCGACTCTCCTCTGCGGATGTCGGAGTCGGCGTCTGCGGCCGCACCGCCGGCGATGTGCCGGGGTCCGTGATCAGGCCCTGATATCCGTCGGGAAAGAACACCCTGCCGTCCGCGGTCACGATCGAACCGTCCTCACGGACTTCCACCGTCTGATGTTCGCCTTCGAGCAGAGCCGCATTTTTCTCGCTCCGCCGATGGAACTTCAGTCCGAGAAGGAACACGAGGACGACGATCACCGCGATCTCGATTATCAGAAAGTGTTTTCTGAGCATTTTACCTATCTCTTCGGTACTCGTCCGTAGGATTTCTGCGAAGCAGCTCCATCAGGGAATCCCGTACCGATTCTCCGTGAAACAGTACGTCGTTGATCTCCTCGACGATCGGAAGGTTAACGCCGTATTTCTTTCCGAGTGCGGCAGCCGCTTTCGCGCAGTTGACGCCCTCCACTACCTGGTTGACTTCCTTCATGGCTTCCTCGGTGGTCATGCCTTGTCCGATCAGATAGCCCGCATTGTGGTTGCGGCTGTGCGTGCTCGTGCAGGTCACGATCAGGTCGCCGATGCCCGAAAGTCCGAAGAAGGTGGACTGCTTGCCGCCCATCTCAACGCCGAGGCGGCTGATCTCCGCGATGCCGCGCGTCATCAGCGCAGCCTTCGTGTTATCTCCGTACCCGAGGCCGTCCACCATACCGGCCGCGAGCGCGATCACGTTCTTAAGCGATCCGCCGAGCTCGATGCCGACAACATCGTCGCTCGTATACACGCGGAACATATCATCGAAAAATGCTTCCTGTACCGTCTTGGCGACCTCCTCGTCCTCGGAGCCGACAACGACAGCCGTGGGAACCCCGCGGCTCACTTCCTCCGCGTGGCTCGGTCCGGACAGGACCGCGAGGCGAACACCGGGGATCTCCTCACCGATGATCTGCGTCATCGTGAGAAGCGTACCCTCCTCGACACCCTTGCTCACGTTGACCACGATCTGACCCTCATGGCAGTACGGACGCATGCTCTTCGCAGTTTCACGGACATAGGGCGAAGCAACCGCGCAGACCAAGATCTCCGAGGCCTGACAGGCCTGCTCAAGGTCCGTCGTAAGACGGATGCTCTCGGGAAGCACGGCTCCCGGAAGATTGGTCACGTGCTGACGGTCCTCCGCAAGCGCCGCGATCTCCCGCTCCAGTTTGGACCACAGCGTCACCGCCTGTCCCTTGTTCGCTAGTTCGATTGCAAGAGCGGTACCCCAGGTTCCCGCTCCGAGTACACTGACATTCATCATCTAAGCTTCCTCCTTGGCCGGGGCGTCTTGCATCGGCGCCGCTTCGGCAGTTACATTGACATGATGGCCGACTTTATTTTCCGTGCCGTTGAGAAGGCGACGGATGTTCGCATGGTGCATCAAAATACCTGAGACCGTATACAGGCAGGCTGCACCGATCATCTCCCAATAGTATGTGTGTCCCGTATACACGATGGCCATATAGACCGGGAACAGAATGACCACGAAGATCGATCCGAGGGAAACGTATTTCGTGACGTACACGATCAGCGCGAACACCAGGGCAAATACGATGACTCTCCAGTCGACGCTGATCATCGCGGCCGCGGTCACGGCGATGCCTTTGCCGCCGTGGAACTGAAGCCACACCGGGAAGCAATGTCCCATCACGCCGCCGAACCCGAGGAACTGGGTCATGAGCATCGCGTAGTCCTCACCGCTGAAGATCACATAGTGCACGATCAGCGCGGGGATCAGCACCTTGAGCATATCGCCGAGGAACACTGTGATCCCGGCTTTCCGGCCGAGCGTGCGCATGGCGTTGGTCGTCCCGGCGTTGCCGCTCCCGTATTTTCTGATATCGATCCCGTGAAGTTTACCGATCACATACGCGGTCTGAAAATTACCGCAGATATATCCGACAAGCAGACAAAGCAAAATCTTGACAGCCATGTCTACAGCCTCCTTAATCTCTTACTTGGTCTTTCCTTCATCCCTCTCGCGGATGATGAATTTGAGCGACGTTCCTTCAAACCCGAACGCCTCGCGGAACTTGTTCTCGATATACCGGGTATACGAAAAATGCATCAGTTCCTTGTCGTTGACGAAAATGACGAACGTCGGCGGCTTCACCGCAACCTGCGTGACATAGAACAGCTTGAGTCTGCGGCCCTTGTCCGACGGCGGCTGCTGCAGCACGGTCGCCTCCATCATGATCTCGTTCAGCACGCCGGTGCCGACGCGCTTGTTCTGGCTCTCGATGACCTTCTCGATCTCGTCGAAGAGCTTCGGAAGACGCTGTCCCGACAGCGCGGACACGAAAATGATGGTCGCGTACGGAATGAAGGACAGGATCTCGCGGATGCGGTCCCTGTGCTCATAGATGGTCTTATCGTTCTTCTCGATGGCATCCCACTTGTTGACCGCGATGATGATGCCCTTGCCGCGCTCGTGCGCGATACCGGCGATCTTCGCGTCCTGCTCGGTCACGCCCTCAGTCGCGTCGATCACGATCACCGCGACGTCGCATCGCTCGACGGCGGCCACCGTGCGGATCACGCTGTAGCGCTCGATCTCCTCGGTGATCTTCGCCTTGCGGCGCAGTCCGGCCGTGTCGATGAAGATGTATTCCTTGTGGTTGTACGTGACGGTGGTGTCGATCGCGTCACGGGTCGTTCCGGCCACGTCGGACACGATCACGCGGTTCTCACCGAGCAACCGGTTGACGATGGAGGATTTGCCGACGTTCGGCTTGCCGACGATCGCGATCTTCGGCCGCGTGTCCTCCTCCGCTCCCGCGGAGCCCTCCGGAAAATGCTTCACGACCTCGTCGAGCAGCTCGCCGAAACCGAGTCTCGACGACGCGGAAACAGGGATCGGATCGCCGATCCCGAGGTTATAAAACTCGTAAACGTCCGGCATGAGACGTTCGAAACTGTCCACTTTATTGACGCACAAAACGACCGGCTTTCCGGACCGCCGCAGCATATCCACGACCTTGTTGTCCGAATCCACCAGACCCTCGCGCACATCGGTGACAAAGATGATCACGTCCGCCGAAGCGATCGCGATCTCCGCCTGCTCGCGCATATGGCGCAGCATGGCGTCCTTCGTATCCGGCTCGATACCGCCCGTATCCACCATCGTGAAGGCGTAATTGAGCCATGTCGCGTCCGCGTAGATGCGGTCGCGCGTAACACCGGGGTTGTTTTGTACAATACTGATCTGTTCGCCGGCAAGCGCGTTGAAGAGCGTTGATTTTCCAACGTTCGGACGCCCGACGATCGCCACGATCGGCTTACTCATACTCGCAACTGTCTCCTTCTTCTACCAGGGAATCCACAAAATCCAATCCGTCTGATTTTACAATACGCACCTGCGTTTGTAAAGCATTTTCAATATCTTCGACGGTCATATCGTCCAGCAGGACCGTCTCGCCGCTCCGCAGCAGATTTTCCGGCAGTAAAAGCTTTCCGCGGATCGGGATCTCCCGCATCTGCTCGATGATGTCCTTCCCCGTGAGAAGGCCAGAAACGGTGATCCTCTCGCCGAAGAAATGGTTGATGATCGGCACCACCCGGTACGTAAGTCCCGGGAACACTTCCTTCACCCGCGCACACAGCTGCTCGATCACCGGCGCGGCCAGCGTTCCCGTCGCGATGGTGGCCTCGTGCGGCCTCGTGTCGCCCTCGCGGTACGACAGCTCGTCCTCCACCTCCTGGGTGAGCGAACGGATCATGCCGACACCGTTCTCGATCTGCGGATACCCTTCATAATCCTCCTCGGACGGGAGCGGCAGTCCCGCGGTCAGGAACCACTCATCCGAGGCGTAAACAAATCTCGTGTCAAAATACTCAAGGCAGATATTCTGCCATTTTGCGATGATCTCTATAACCTCCCGCGCGTCCTCCGGCTCAAACGGATCGATCTTCGGAAGATGATCTCGATACTTCGTGAGCCCGACCGGAACGACACTCAGGCTCTGCATATTCGGCAGGAACTCCGTCAGGTCGTGGATCGTGCGCTCAAGTTCCGCGCCGTCGTTGTGCCCCTTGACGAGCACGATCTGACCGTTCATCGTGATTCCAGCAGTTTTGAGCCTGCGAAGTTTGTCGACGATCGTGCCGGCGAAACGGTTGTGAAGCATCCGGCACCGCAGCTCCGGGTTCGTCGTGTGCACCGAGACGTTCATCGGCGAGAGTTTGTAGAAGCAAATGCGCTCGAGTTCCTCGTCCGAGACGTTCGTGAGCGTTACGTAATTGCCCTGCAGAAAGGAAAGACGCGTGTCATCATCCTTGAAATACAGCGTCTCGCGCATGCCCGGCGGCATCTGGCTGATGAAGCAGAAGATACAATCGTTGCGGCACGAGCGGTAATCGTCCATCAGCGATTCGGCAAATACGAGCCCGAGTTCCTCGTACTCCGTCTTCCGGATCGTGACATTTCTCTCCTCCCCGTCCCGAAGGAACGTGAGGGTGAGTGAAGTCTCTTCCTCCTCGTACCGGAAATCCAGCACATCGATCACCGGCCGCCCGTTCATCGCCGTCAGGCGGTCGCCTTTCAGGATCCCCGCCTTCGCGGCCGGGCTTCCGGGAAGCACATCGACGATGGTATGTTCATGGTTCATGGTCCGCTTACTCCCGCATAGTCCTCAGGCCCGCAGCATCAGAAACGCCGCGTTGCCGCCTCTTCTTCCGCCGGTCGCCCGGTGCGAGAAGAAAATGTCCGGATGGCACATCGTGCACACGCCGGAGACCGTGATATGCTCCTCCGCGAGTCCGCCCGCGAGCATCGCCTGACGGTTCGCCTCCCACAGGTCGACGTGAGGTCTGGCGCCGGGAATTCTTCGGATCACGCTCTCCCCGAATACCTTCGCGAACTCTTCGGCGACTTCCTCTCCGACCTCGAAGCATTCCGGTCCGATGGACGGTCCGACCACCGCCCGGATGTCCTCAGGGCGTGAGCCGTACTCGGAAGCCATCTTCTCCGCGGTGATCCGCGCGATCCCACCGACGGTTCCCCGCCAGCCGGCGTGACACAGGCCGATCGCCCGGCGCACCGGGTCGTACAGATAGACCGGCACGCAGTCCGAGGCCATGACCGTGAGCGCCACGTCCGGCACATCGGTCACGAGTCCGTCGATGTCGTCGTACGGGATCGGCCGCTCAAGACCGATACCGCGTTCCGCCGCGGTGACCGCAAGCACTTCCGTCTTGTGCGTCTGCTTCGTAAACACAACACAGCCTTCGGGAATCCCGATCGCGCGCATCGCGCGCCGGAAATTCTCGCGCACATTGTCGTCCGCATCGCCGCGTCCGAAGCTTAAGTTCATCGTCGCGAAGATATCGCCGCTCACGCCGCCCGCGCGCGTGGAAAATGCGTGGGCGATCTCCGGAAACGCCTCCAGCGCCGGAAATGTTACCAGCGTGACGCCGGTGCCCTCCGGCTCGATGTATCGAAACTGTTCCATAGTACTCCGTATGCTCTCAAAATGCGTCGCGATACAGGCGGATCTCGTGCTCATCCATCGCGATCACGTCGAATCGCACCGGCACGTCCTCCGGGATCCGGTTGCGCTGCATATACCACTGCGCGCACCTTCGTATCGTCACCTGTTTCTTTATTCCCACCGCCTGCTCGGGAAGCCCGTACGCGTCCGTTCTGCGGTATTTGACCTCTGCGAACACCAGCGTGTCGCCCTCCGTCGCCACGATGTCGATCTCTCCGATCCGGCACGAGACATTTTGCGCGATCAACCCGTATCCCTGCTCCTGCAGAAACGTTGCCGCGCGGTCCTCCGTGATCCGGCCGACGGTTCTTTTGTTCATTGTATCACCATTCCCCACACGGCGCCGGTTGCGCCGCCGTCACTCCTCAACGAAGGAGTGGATAAATGACCTGCGATGGATCTCGCAGGGGCCGATCTCGCGGATCGCGCGGATGTGCTCCGCCGAACCGTAACCCTTGTTTCCGGCGAACCCGTAACCCGGGTACACCTTGTCGTACTCCGCCATCATGCGGTCCCTCGTCACCTTCGCGACGATGCTCGCGGCGGCGATGCTGGCGGATTTCGCGTCGCCCTTGACGATGCCTCTCTGCGGGATCGCGATCTCCGGAATGTGCACCGCGTCGACCAGCAGCTGGTCGGGCTTCACCTTCATCGAATCAACGGCCTCCCGCATCGCGCGGAATGTGGCCTGCAGGATGTTGATCTCGTCGATCACCTCGTGCGAGACGATGCCGATCCCGTAGTCGACGGCCTCGGCGAGGATCTGATCATAGAGTTCCTCGCGCTTTGCCTCCGAAAGCTGCTTGGAGTCGTTGATGTATAAAAGCCCGCAGTCCTTCGGAAGGATCACGCAGGCGGCCACGACGGGCCCTGCCAGCGGTCCGCGGCCGACCTCATCGATACCGCCGATCGCGCTGCGATCCGGATAAAGGTTCTCATAGTGCCACATTTCCCGCATGCGGGCGACTTCCTTCTCATACGCCGCGATGCGTTTTCTTCCCGCCTCCGCAAGCTTGCGAACACCTGCACGGGGATCCTGCTCATACTCCGGCAGCAACTCCGCGAGGGATGTCTCCGGACACTCGCGGATCTTCTTACGTATCACATCGATCGATTCCATACTGCTCCTCGCTGATAAACCTCAACCGGCTTCATAGTCCGCCGGTTTCTCCAGACTGATCTTTCCGATCTTAACGTTTCGGAACTCCTCCATCACGACGGAAGCGGTCCGCTCAAGATCGAGCTCTCCGCCCTTCTTGAGGCATCCCCGGCGCACGCCGATCCTCGACAGGAGCTCCGCTCCGGGATGGTCCCCGAGAGACTCCTCGTCAATCCCGTAATGTTCCGCGAGCATTCCCGGGTAGGTCTCCCGGATATAGGTGAGCAGCTTCTCCGCGGTGTCGGTGGTGACCAGGATCTCATCGCTGATCGACCCGATCCACGCAACCCGCTGCGCGATCTGCTGCGTCTCAAACTTCGGCCAGAGGATGCCGGGCGTGTCGAGAAGCTCCACATCCTTGTTCAAACGGATCCACTGCTTGCCCTTGGTGACACCGGGCTTATTGCCGGTCTTCGTCACGGCTTTGCCGGCGTAGGAATTGATGAAGGTGGATTTGCCGACATTGGGAATGCCGACGATCATCGCGCGCATCGGCCGGTTGACGATCCCCCGTCTGCGGTCTCGCTCGATCTTCTCCTTGCAGGCCTTCATGATACAGTCGCTGACGGCCTTCAGTCCGTTGCCGCTGCGGGCATTAATCGTCGCCACGACAAATCCCTTCTTCTCGTACACGGACTTCCACATCGCGGTGACGTCCGGGTCCGCCATATCGGACTTGTTCAGGAGCAGCACTCTCGCCTTGCCTCCGGCGAGGGAATCAATGTCGGGGTTCTTGCTGCTGTAGGGGATCCTCGCGTCCACAAGCTCCACCACGACATCGATGATCTTCATATCTTCCTGCATCTGGCGCCGGGCCTTCGCCATGTGTCCCGGATACCAGTTGATATGCGTCTTAGTTTCGTTCATAACTTCCTCACTCTTCGGATCGCTGGTTTAAGCTGTTGACAAATCCGAACCCGTTCGTCCGGATCCATGCTCTTCCCACGATCTCACCGCGCTTGACGTTGCCGACCGTCGCGTAACGGCTGTCCTCCGAGTTGTTGCGGGAATCTCCGAGCACAAAATACTCATCCTCCCCGAGCTCGATCTCGTAGTTCGCCAGACCCGGCAAAAGCATCACGTCGACGTTCGCGTACTCGGTGATCGGTGAGCCGTTGATATACACCACGCCGTCCGCGATCCGCACTTTCTCACCGGGCAGACCGATCACGCGCTTGATGTTGTAAAAGCTGTGCTCGCCGTCGCCCTGACGGAACACGATGACCTCGTTGCGCCTCGGTGAACGGATGCGGTAAGTCAGGGTGTCGATGACGATCTTGTCGTTCTGATTCAGCGTCGGTTCCATCGACGCGTCCACGACGGTCGTCTTCTCGATGGAAAATCTCACGAGCAGCCACGCCAGAAGGATCACGACGGCTACGGACGCGATCCAGATCCCGGTCTGAATACAGATCCGGATGATCTTTTCCTTGCGTTCCGCATGCGTAAAATCATACCGTTCAGCCAACGTTTTCCTCCCGCTCCGCGCCGCCTTCGCGCCGCCGTATTTTGTCCGGGGACATAGTACCCCATAATCTTGTTTATTATAGCAAATCTCCCGGCTGTAATCAAGCAAAGCCGCAAATAAAACAGCGCAAAAAAAGACCACCGGACCCGCAAAGATCCGATGGTCTGATCATTTTCGATCGTTTTGCCGTTACGGCCGATATCAGCGAAGAACTTCCTTAACCTTTGCTGCCTTACCGGTTCTCTCACGAAGGTAGTTCAGCTTCGCGCGACGAACCTTACCGCGACGGATCACGGTAACGCTCTCGATGCTCGGGCTGTGAAGCGGCCAGGTCTTCTCTACGCCGCATCCGTTGGAGTTCTTACGAACCGTAAACGTCTCATGAACGCCGCCGTTCTGTCTCTTAACAACAACGCCCTCAAATGCCTGCGAACGCTCACGGTTGCCTTCCTTTACCTTGGACAGCACGCGAACCGTATCGCCTACGTTGAACTCGTCAACGCTTTCCTTCATGTTCTCTTTCTCAAGAGATGCAATGTACTCTGCTCCAGTCATGTCTGTGACCTCCTTCTAAATCATGCGGTCTTCATACTGCCGCATCTCGGCACAGCGGAAAATCGCGTCTCACGGATTGGTATTATACAATAGGTTTTCACCAAATGCAAGAACTATTTTACGAATTCGTTGCATTATCGGTTTCTTCGTTTTGCTCCCCGGCTTTCTTCCTCGCCGAGGCCTCGCGGTAATAGGCTTTCGCCTTCTTGTCAAGGACCGCGCCCTCCATCAGTTCCGGCCGGTACTTCATCGTCCGGTCGATCGAACGCTGCATTCTCCACTCGGCGATCTTCGCGTGATGGCCGCTCAGCAGGATCTCGGGGACGGGCATGTCGCGCCACACTTCCGGCCGCGTGTACTGGGGATACTCGAGCAGGCTGTTCTCGAAGCTCTCGCTCTCGCCGCTCTCCTCGTTGGTCAGAACGCCCGGCACCATGCGCGCGATCGCGTCGATCATGACCATCGCCGGCAGTTCCCCTCCGGAGAGCACGTAGTCTCCGATGGAAACCGCGTCCGTGACGATCGTCTCCAGCACGCGCTCATCGACGCCCTCATAGTGGCCGCAAAGGATCGTCAGTTCCTCCTCCCACGCCAGCTCTTTGGCCATCGACTGGTCGAACACCCTGCCCCAGGGCGTCACGTACACCACGCGCTTTCCCTTCGGCGCGAGTGCTTCGTACGCTCTCGCGATGGGGTCGGCCGCCATCACCATGCCGGCGCCTCCTCCGTACGGATAATCGTCCACGTGGCGATGCTTATCCTCGGTGTAGTCCCGGATGTTGACGGTCGTGAGCGAAATGATCCCCGCGTCCATGGCGCGACCGAGGATGCTGGTGTGCAGTCCCTGCTCGATCATCTCCGGAAACAATGTCAGTACATTGAATTTCACGAGCGTCTCCTTTCCCGGGATCCCGGTTCATTTTCCGAGGTCTACAGAAGACCCGGCATCAGGTATACCGTGATGCGCTTCTGCGAAAGATCCACGTTCTTCACGCAGTCCGGGATCACGGGCAGCAGCGCTTCCTTTCCGTTCGGAAGCTTCACCACATACACGTCGTTGGCCGCGGTCTGCATCACGTCCGTGAGTACGCCGACGGGACTTCCGTCCTCCTCGACGACCTCGCAGCCGATCAGATCGCAGATGTAGTACTCGCCCTCGGCGAGCGGAAGCGCATCCTCGCGGGAGACGTAAAGATCACTCCCCTTGTAGCGCTCGATATCGTTGATGTTGTCGATGCCCTCGAACTTCAGGATCACGAGGTTCTTAAAATATTTGACGCCGGCGACCGTCAGTTCCACCGGCTCCTTGCCGGTGTCCATCGTCAGCTTCAGCCCCTTGTGAAAGCGGCTGACATCGTCCGTCGTCGGGTAGAGTTTGATCTCTCCGCGGACCCCGTGTGTGTTTATGTAAATGCCGACACGCAGCATGTCTTCGTTGATCACGAACTTTACGTCCTTTCCCCGTACGGCTGAGAAAGGCTGTTGCGCATTGCAACAGCCTTCGTTCGTTTATTGCAGAATATCTACAACAACCTTCTTGTCCTCTTTGATCGCGGCAACCTTCACGACCGTGCGGATTGCCTTGGCAATGCGTCCCTGCTTACCGATCACTTTTCCCATGTCGTCGGGCGCGACCTTGAGGGTTATCACCACATTGTTGCCGTTCACCTGTTCCGTAACGACAACCTGGTCGGGACAAGCGACCAGTGACTTGGCGATAACTTCAACCAATTCTTTCATCGCATTTCCCCCGATCACTTCTGAATTCCAGCCTGTTTGAACAATCTGGCAACGGTCTCCGTAGGCTGAGCGCCGTTGGCAAGCCACTTCTTAGCTGCTTCCTCGTTAACACTCAAAGCCATGGGATTCTTCGTAGGATCGTAAGTACCGATCTCATCGATGAAACGTCCGTTTCTCGGAGATCTCTCGTCTGCGACGATAACTCTGTAGAAAGGGGCATGCTTCTGACCCATTCTTCTCAAGCGAATCTTTACTGCCATAGTATATCACCTCCTTAGTGTAATCCATATACGGGATGCGGGACCGTGGTCCCTATATAAATGGCGGATGCCACATATATTCCGAACTAAAATCCTCCGAACGGGAACTTCATGCCGCCGAAGCGCTTGCCCTTCTTGCCCATCATGCCGGACATCTGCTTCATCATCTTGCGCGACTGCTCGAACTGCTTCATCAGCTTGTTCACATCCGAGATATCAACACCGGCACCTGCCGCGATCCTTCGCTTGCGAGGAGGCGTGATGATATCGGGGTTGAGGCGTTCCTTCTTTGTCATGGAGTTGATCATCGCCTCGGTCTGCTTGAACGCATCGTCGTCGATGTTCACATCCTTGAGCTGACCCGCGCCGGGAAGCATGCTGAGGATACTCTTGATGCCGCCCATCTTCTTCATCTGCTGGATCTGCTCGTAGAAATCGTCGAAGTTAAACTCGGCGCGGCGAAGCTTCTGCTCCATCTCGCGCGCCTGCTCCTCCGTGACCTGCGCCTGCACCTTATCGATCAGCGAGAGCACGTCGCCCATGCCGAGGATACGGGATGCCATACGGTCCGGATAGAACTGCTCCACATCGGTCAGCTTTTCGCCGGTACCGACATAGAGGATCGGCTTGCCCGTCACCGCGCGCAGCGAGAGCGCCGCACCGCCTCGGGTATCGCCGTCGAGCTTCGTGAGGATCACGCCGGTGATCCCGATCCGCTCGTCAAATGTCGTCGCAACGTTGAGAACGTCCTGACCGGTCATCGCATCCACGGTCAACACCGTGTGATGTACGCCGACCGTCGACTTGATGTCCTGAAGCTCCTGCATGAGCTCCTCATCGATGTGCAGACGACCTGCCGTATCGATGATGACGACGTTGCAATCTTCTTTCTTCGCGTGCTCCATTGCCGCTTTCGCAATGTTCACCGCGCTGTTGCCGGTACCCATGGAAAATACGGGAACACCGACTTTGCCGCCGTTGACCTTCAACTGGTCGATGGCCGCCGGGCGGTAGATATCGCAGGCGACCAGCAACGGACGTCTGCCCTGCCCCTTGAACTTGCCGGCCAGCTTGGCCGCCATGGTCGTCTTGCCGGCACCCTGAAGGCCGCACATCATGATGACGGTCGGACCGCCGGAAACCATGGTGATCTCGGTGGTCTCATCGCCCATGAGCGCGATCATCTCTTCGTTGACGATCTTGATAACCGTCTGCGCAGGAGTCAGACTGTTGAGAACATCCTGACCGACCGCGCGCTCCGTGACCGAAGCGATGAACTGCTTGACGACTTTGAAATTGACATCGGCCTCAAGAAGCGCAAGCTTCACCTCGCGCATCGCGTCCTTGACGTCGCTCTCCGTGAGACGTCCCTTGCCGCGAAGGCGCCGGAAAACCGATTGCAATTTATCCGATAAACTTTCAAATGCCATATGCTACCTCAATCCTGCAGCTTCGCGAGAAGCTCTTCCGCAAGCCCCGCAAGCCGCGCCGCACGCTCCCCGGGCTCTGTGCCCGCGAGCGTTTCCGCAAGGCTCAACGCCTCGCTCCGAACCGATTCCGCATGATCACGGGTCGCCGCGAAGCGTTCCGCGAGATGCAGCTTTTCCTCATATTCATACAGCTTCGCGCCGCAGCGCTTCACCGTATCGTAGACGCCCTGACGCGTCATTCCGTATTCCCCCGCGATCTCCGAAAGCGACATGTCGTTGTCGACGTAATCCTCGAAGATCAGCCGCTGCCGCTCCGACAGGAGCGCACCGTAGAAATCATAATACAGCGAAAGATGGACCGCTTCCTGCAGCCATTCCTCCGCGTCCGCTTTCTTCGCGCAAATCTTCCCTTCCGTCGGCGTGCTCATACCGCAAACCTCGCTTTCGGGTGTAAAGCATATTACTTGACACCTTCGCAAGTATACCGCGGGACAATTACGATGTCAAGGACTTTTTTTGAAAATAAAACAGACCGATCCCCACCGCGATGGTCAGGTTCAGCGAATCGACCTCCGGCGACTGCGGGATCTTGACCGGCGTCCCGATCTGCGCGTAATCCTCCGGAAGACCGGTGGCCTCGTTTCCGAAGATCAGCGTGTACAGTTCCGGCCGTCCGATCTCATCCACCGAGAGCTGGTTCCCCGCCGTGAGCATAAACGGAAAATACTCCCTTCCGACGCCGCTGGTGAAACACACATACTCCTCGAAGGAATCGTACATCGCGATCCGCATGGAAAATACGGCGCCCATCGACGCGCGCACCACCTTAGGGTTCATGCGGTCCACGCCCGGCGCGATGATCGCCACATCGTGGATCCCGAACGCGAGGCAGCTGCGAAGGATCGTCCCGAGATTGCCCATGTTCGAGGGATTGACCAGCATCAGATGCGGTTTCTCCGGATCGAGTTTCTGCGAATACTCGCGGAACACGCCGATGACGTACACATTTTCCTTGTCGCTGAGGCGGGCGATGGCCTTGTCGTTGTTCCACACGGCGATGCCGCGCTCCGCGCAGAGCTCCTCGACATGCGCGCGGTCCGTGTACTCGCTGTGCACGAACACGCCGATGGCCTGCTCCGGCATTTTGCGGATCATCTCGATCGTCGGAAAAGCCCCGAGCGCGTATGAGTAGCCGCAGCCTCTCTTATACGGTTTGATCGCTTCCACGAAAACTCCTTTCCCGGACGGAACCTCACTCGCCCCTGACCCGCGTCAGATGCATCGTTCGGCTCGCAAAATCACCCTGCAGCGGCACGATCACGCCGCCCCGCATCCACGTCTCGCCGAGACGTGCCTCGCCGGTGTCCTCGTTGCGGTACCGCGCATCCTTATCAAGTCCCCGCAAAAGGATCCTGCGCGGGGGCATCGAGGGCTTCGCGAGCACCTGCACTACCGTGAGAAGCGCCTCCGAACCGTCCTTTGCCACAAACATCCATGCGTCGTACGAATCGTCGTTCCGGTCGCCGAGGCGGTACATGTCGCCGGTGCGGATCAGCGGATTGTATTTGTGATACCGCTCGATCTGCGCAGGGATCGCATCCCGGTCCTCCGCGGAGATCTTCCGGATATCGAGTTCGTATCCGAAGGTTCCCATCATCGCCACGTCCCCGCGCGTAGCAAACGGTGTCGTGCGACCCACAATGTGGTTCGGGCAGTCTGAAACGTGCGCTCCCATGGCGGATGCCGGGTAACAAAGAGACGTGCCTGCCTGGATGGACAGGCGCTCGATGGCGTCCGTGTCATCCGAGGTCCAGATCTGCGGCGAAAAATAAAGCATGCCCGGGTCGAATCTCGCACCGCCGCTGCTGCAGTTCTCAAGCAGAAGATCCGGATAGTCCGTCGTCAGGCGGTTCATCAGATCATACACGCCCAGCACATAGCGGTGCCACAGCTCCCTCTGGCGCTTTCTCGGAAGCGACGTGGAGCCGACCTCCGTGAGCGCGCGGTTCATGTCCCATTTGATGTATTCCACATTTGCCGAGTCGAGAATGGCGCGGATCTGCGCATAGACGCAGTCGCGTACCTCCGGGTTGGAATAATCCAGCACATACTGCTCTCTCGCCTGCGTCATATCACGGCCGATGATCTGGATCGCCCACTCGGGGTGCGCGCGGAACAGGTCGCTGTCGGGGCTGACCATCTCCGGCTCGAACCAGAGTCCGAACTTCATGCCGAGCGCGTTGATGCGGTCGACAAGCGGCTTGAGACCGCCGACAAGCTTCTTCTCGTTGACATACCAGTCGCCGAGCGAGGAATCGTCATAGTCGCGGTGCCCGAACCAGCCGTCGTCGAGGACAAAGAGCTCGATGCCCTTCTCCGACGCCGCTTTCGCGAGGTCGTAGATGACATCCTGGTCAAAATGAAAATACGTGCCTTCCCAGCTGTTGATGAGTACCGGCCTCGTCACATCCTTCCAGCGGCCGCGGATCAGATGTCCGCGGTAGAGGTCGTGGAACGTCCGGGACATCGCGCCGATGCCGCGGTCCGAATATACCATCACGAGCTCCGGTGCCGTCAGGTCCTCCTCCGGGCGGAGCATCCACGAAAAATCATACGGGTTGATGCCCATCACGAACCTTGCCCGGCCGCCCGCGGAAACCTCGGTCTCCGCAAGAAAATTGCCGCTGTACACAAGGTTGAAGCCGTAGGCCTCGCCGCTCTCCTCCGTCGTCTCGTGGGAAACCAGCGCCGCGAACGGATTGTGCTGGTGTGAGGAGATGCCGCGGACACTCTCCACGGACTGCTTGCCCGCGTGCAGCCGGCAGCGCTCCGTCGCGCGTTCCGCCGCCCACGCTCCGTTGATCGTGATCATGTCGAAATCGCTGCGGTCCCAGTCCACACAGCCCGACAGAAGCCGCTGTACGCGGATATCGTTATACCCGCGGTTGATCACCCGCGCGCTTCTTGTGACGACATTGAGCTTTGAAAAGATCGTGTAGGAAAGCTCCACCTCGATATCGCAGTGCGCGTCCTCGAGGGTGATCAGAAGCGTCTCCGCCTCCCCCTTCGCGGCAAATGTCGCGGGGATGACGCTCACGCCCTTCTGGCGAAGTTCCGGCTTGCCCGCCACCGTGCGGTATCCGGTGAACCGGAGATCACAGGTCGACATGCCGTCCTCGTCGAGCACCATCAGACAGGGCTCACGGAAATCCCCCGTGCCGTGGCAGGGGAACTCAAACATCCGCGCGTCCATGAAGATCATGCGGTCGCGGCTGTTGCCCTTCGGCGTGAACGGCGATTCGCTGAGACGCATCAGATACGAGATGTCGTCCTCCCCGAGCGCCGGCCCGAAATAGCAATGAAGGAGGTAACCCTCCTCCGTAATGCCCATCGCGTACGTGATGTTCCCGTTGTCCAGGCGCAGTACGCGCACTTCCTCCGAGAACTCGCGCATCGCGTTTTTGTCCCACATCCGATAAGAAACCGTGCTTTTCTTCTCCGTGATCATAAAACCCCTCATTTTCCCTGCGCGTTGTCAAGCTCCAATGCCATCTGCCCCTCGCTCGCGTCAGGGTTGACACTCATCTGACCGACCTCGGCGAGTTTCGCGAAATACAGATCGTGCGCGGCATGGTACGCGCGGTTATAGTTCTTATCCTGGCCGAGATGCAGCTGTGTAACGTAGTTGTGCGCGCTGTCGGCGATCTCGGGCTTCGCCCGCGTGATCACGGCGACACCGACGTTCGAGCAGGTGTCCGCGATGCGCGCAAAATGCGTGAGCACATCGAGAAGTCCCGTGCCCGCGTTGACAGAGCATTTGCCCTCGCGCAGACGCTGCATATGGTTGTCGCTGAGCGCGTTGATCATGTCGTCGAGCACCTCCTCCAGAGGCTCGATCTCCTGCGCAGCCGAGATGCTTCTCTTCTCAAACGCCTGCTGTACCGAAGTCAGGAGACGGTCGAGAACTTCCTTGGAGACCGCGAGCTCCGCTCTGGCCTCGTCGGAGAACCGGACATTTTCCCGGTAAAGCTTCGTCGCTGTCTCCGAGATGTTGAACGCATGGTCGCCCATGTGCTCGAACTCGCCGACGAGCTTGTAGTACTGATCCAGAATGCGGACATGCAGCTCCTCGTTGATGTGCGGCGAGAGCTGCACCAGATAGTTACTGACGCCGTCCGCAAGGGCGTCGATGATATCCTCATCCTCGTCGATGCCCTGTTTGATCTGCCGGTTGTATGTCGACAGCAGTCCGATGGCACGGTTGATGTTGTCGACGGACTTCTGGAGCATCAGCTTCAGAGCGTTGTAGCAGCTGTTAAAAGCGAGCGCGGGTGTCGCGTAAAATACGGGATTTAACGCGTTGAACTCCGGGATCACGACCTTGTTGTCCGGCTCGTCCTTGACGATGCGGCGCGACAGTTTTTCAAACACGCTGACCAACGGAAGGAGTATGATCGCGCAGCCGAGATTGAAGATGGAGTTGGCGTTGGCGATGTCACCTGCGGTCATGCCGGCGTTCCAGAGTTTATCGAGAAGGCCGAACGCATGCAGCAGGTTGACCGACACAAGAACAAGCGCGGATTTGCCGAGATTATAGAGAATGTTGACGATACCGACTCTGCGCGCGTCGGCCTTTGCGCCGATGGAGCAAACGATGCCGGTGGTCAGGCAGTCGCCGAGGTAGATACCGACGACGATCACGTAGACAACGCCGAAGGTTACCACCGTGTTGGTCGCCACCGTCTGCAGGATCGCCACCGTCGAGGAGGAACTCTGCAGCACGAACGCGACGCCGGCGCCGCACAGATAGCCGAGGATCGGATTCTTGCCGATGCCGGAGAAGATCTTGTCGATGACACCGGTCTCGGTGAGGATGCTCACGGAATCGGACATCGTCATAAGACCTGTGAAAAGGATACCGAAGCCCATGGCGATATTGCCGATGGTGTCGGAACGCTTAATGCGGATAAATACAAGTAAAAGGATTCCTATGATCAGCGCGATCGGCGCCAATGTCGAGGGCTTGAGGAACTGGAGCCACGAAGTCGACTCGGAATTGAGGTCCATCAACCGGACGATCTGGCCGGTGATGGTGGTACCGACGTTGGCTCCGACGATGATGCCCAAGGACTGGTGCATCGTGATGATCCCGCCGGCCACGAGACCGGAGGTAATGACGATCGTCGCCGTCGACGACTGAATGACGGCCGTCACGATCAATCCCAGAAGGAACGCCTTGAAAGGATTTCCGGTCACCTTCTCCATCATCGTCTTCAGCCGTCCGGAGGAACTCTCCTTCAGGCTGCTGCTCATAAGGCGCATGCCGTACAGGAACATGGCCAGGCCGCCGAGCATGGTTATGACACTCATTACATACATTCCGTCACCCTCATTTCACGGGTCCGACACCCGCGTTTTTATCGATACACTTTCCGTCGTCTGCCTTCGCTGCGGCCGGTCACCGCATCGTCCAGTCGTAAGGCGTCAACTGGTAACAGTAATAGTTGAGCCAGTTTGTATACAGCGTATTGGCATGGCCGCGCCACAGAAGGAGCGGTCTCTCATTGCAGTCGTCATTCGGGTAATAGTTGCGCGGAAGATCGATGGGCAGGCCTTTGCCGAGATCGCGCTTGTACTCCGAGTCGAGCGTCATGCGGTCGTACTCCGGATGACCCATGACAAAGATCTGTCGGCCTTCCTTCGCCATCACGAGGAACACTCCCGCCTCCGGCGACTCGGCCATGATCGTCAGCTCCTCACAGTTGCGGATGTCCTCCGGACGGACCGTCGTGTGTCTCGAGTGCGGCATCCAGAACTCATCATCAAATCCGCGCACGAGCGGCTCCCTGCGGTTCATCACGCGGTGCCGGAACAATCCGAACATCTTGTGCGGCAGCGGCACCTTCTCGATCCCGTAGTGGTAATACAGCGCCGCCTGCGCGCCCCAGCAGATGTGCAGCGTACTCGTGACGTGCGTCTTGCTCCACTCCATGATCTTCACGAGCTCGTCCCAGTAGACGACATCGGTGAACTCCATCTGCTCCACCGGCGCTCCCGTGATGATCAGGCCGTCGAAACGGCGGTCCTTCACCTCGTCAAAGCTGAGATAGAACTGATCGAGGTGGCTCTTGGCCGTGTTCTTTCCGACGTACGTTGCCGTCGTCAGGAAGGTCAGGTCGATCTGCAGCGGCGTGTTGGAGAGGCTTCGCATCAGCTGGACCTCCGTATCCTCCTTCAGCGGCATCAGATTCAGCACCGCGATGGAGAGCGGACGGATATCCTGCGTCATCGCCCGGTTCTCATCCATCACAAAGATATTTTCATCAATGATGACCTGCTTTGCCGGCAGATCATTGGCTACCTTAATCGGCATTTTCCTCGCCTCCCACGAGCGCCAGGAACGAGTCCTCCGTGAGGATCGGGATCCCGAGCTCTGTTGCTTTTTTATTTTTCGAAGAAGCGCTTGTCGCGTCGTTGTTGATCAGGTAGTCCGTCTTCGCGGACACCGACCCGGCGACCTTGCCTCCGTACGATTCGATATAGGTCTTCAGTTCATCACGGTTCGCAAAATGCGTCACACTTCCGGTGATGACCAGCGTCTTGCCGGTGATCGGCGACTCCTTCACGGCCTCGGCCGCCTCGAAGGTGACCTCCGCAAGAAGGTCCTCCGTGATCTCACGGTTGTGCGCATCTGTGAAGAAATCCTCGAAGTTGGCCGCGAGCACCTCACCCACACGGTCGATGCCGGTCAGCTCTTCGCGTTTTGCCGTGTAGATGCTCTCCCAGTCATACGCGTAATGGCGGCAAATGATCTTCGCGTTCGCGAGCCCGATCCCGGGTATCCCGAGCGCGTACAAAAACTTCGCCATGTTCACGCTGCGCGCACGGTCCGCCGCCGCGATGAGATTGTCTACCGACTTCTCGCCGAAGCCCTCGAGCTTCGTGAACTCCTCGCGGTGCTGCGCAAGCCGGAAGCAATCGCCGGGCACATGAATGATTCCGCAGCCGATCAGCTTCTCGAGCGTTGCCTCCGAGAGGCCCTCGATATTGAGCGCGTCGCGCTGTGTCATATGGGCAAATGCGCGCACCTTCTTCGCAACACAGTCCGGGTTCATACAGTACAGCGCCCTGGCTTCCGCCACCGCGCGCACTTCCGTCCTGCCTCCGCACACCGGGCATGTCGAGGGGATCTCCACATTGCCGCTTCGCGTGTGATTTTCCGCGATCTGCGGAATGATCATGTTGGCCTTGTAGACGTCAATCGTATCCCCGATGCCGAGTTCAAGCTCCTCGAGAATGCTGACGTTATGAACGCTGGCGCGCTGCACGGTCGTTCCCTCAAGCTCCACGGGGTCAAACACCGCCACGGGGTTCATCAGGCCGGTCCGGGAAGTGCTCCACTCGATCCTTCGCAGCGTCGTCTGCCGGATCTCATCCTGCCACTTGAACGCGATGGCGTCCCGCGGGAATTTGGCGGTGCGGCCGAGGCTCGCGCCGTACGCGATATCATCGTAGCACAGCACCAGTCCGTCGGACGGGATCGGTTCGTCGGCGACACGCTTCGCAAAACCACGAACGGTTTCCGCGACCGTGTCCTTCGTCACCACTTTATATTCCACCGGCTCAAAGCCGAGTTCCTTCAGGTATTCCAGCTGCTCTCTCCGCGTGGCAAATCCTGCCTCGCCGTTCATGCTGATCAGCGCGAACGGGAACAGGTTGACCTTACGCTTCGCCGTGATCTCGCTGTTGAGCTGCCGCACGGTTCCGCTGCAGAGGTTGCGGGGATTCTTATATCGGTCCTCGTCACGCTCGATCTGTGCGTTGATCTCCTCGAAATCGCTGTACCGGATGACAGCCTCGCCGCGGAGCACAAGCTCCCCGGGATACGCGATCTTCAGAGGCACGTTGCGGAACACTTTCGCGTTGTTCGTGATTACTTCGCCGATCTCGCCGTTTCCGCGCGTCACGGCCTTGGCAAGCTCGCCGTTTCGATAGGTCAGAACGATCGTGAGGCCGTCCATTTTCCACGAGAGGAGTCCCTCGTGATCCCCGAGCCAGTCCTCGAGGGCGTTGACATCCTTCGTCTTGTCGAGAGAGAGCATCGGCGACTCATGGCGCTCCTTCGGGAGCTCCGAGAGGACCTCGTATCCGGCTCTCTGGGTCGGGCTGTTGCCGAGCACGAAACCGGTCTCCCGCTCGAGGGCAGAAAGCTCGTCATAGAGCGCGTCGTACTCGTGATTGCTCATGATCTCGCGATTCTCCTGCTCATACACGTAGGCCGCGCGATCCAATAGTTCCGTCAGTTCACGGATCCTGGCGATCTTGTCCATAGTCACCTCTTCGAAAGCATCTTCATCAGTTCGCTCCGCTCCTGCGCGGACACCTCACGGTACTGCCCCTTCTCGAGACTGCCGAGGGAGATGTTCATCACGCGGATCCTCTTCAGATATGTCACGCGGAAGCCGAAATACTCGCACATCCGGCGGATCTGCCGGTTCATTCCCTGGATCAGCACGATATCGAAGCTGCGCTCCCCCATCCGTCTCACGCGGCAGGGCGCGGTCACTTTTCCGAGGATCGGCACACCTCCCGCCATACCGTTCAAAAACTCTTCGGTGACCGGCTTGTCCACCGTCACCACATATTCCTTCTCATGATTGTCGCCCGCCTTCGAGATCTCGTAGGCAAGCTCGCCGTTGTTGGTCAGAAGGATCAGACCGCTCGAATTCTTGTCCAGTCTGCCGACCGTATAAATCCGTTTTCCGTAGTTGATCCTGTCGATGATATTGTCCGGGTTGCTGCGGTCGGACGTGCATTCGACGCCCTTCGGCTTGTAATACGCCAGCAGGATATCCTGCTCTTCCTTCTTCGCCTGCTTTCCCTGTACGACCACCTTCTGCCCGGGTTTCACACGGTCACCGGCCTTCGCCGTGACACCGTCGATGGTAACCAGGCCGGCCTCCACCAGCCGGTCGGCCTCACGGCGGGAGCAGATTCCCGCTTCCCCGAGATATTTATTGATCCGCACGCCCTCGATCGCATCGCCGGCCTGCGTGTTTGTCGTTTCCGCATTTGCCATATTGCTCCGACTCCTGTCCGCGTTTCCTTCATCAGCCCAAAGTTAATTTATTGTATCACATCTCCGGCGGCAAAACAAGATTTTCATATTCGGAGCCTGCCTGTTCTCCGATTTCCCCGAAACGGACATCTTCAGC
>JBGUPV010000132.1:0-11945 GCA_045130455.1 Lachnospiraceae bacterium
AGTCGTATTTGAGCTGAAAATGCTATGGATCGGCGGCATCGGGCCGCAGGTCGGCGCCTGTGTCCGCTGCGGCGACAACGAGGGGCCATTCGTCCTGCACGTGCCGTCGGGCGGGTGCCTGTGCCGGCGTTGCGCGGGCAATTTCTTCGACGAGGCGGGGCGCAAGGAGATGGAGGTGCGCACGCAGATCGTGGCGACCGGCTACCGCAACCTCGAGGATTCCACATGGTTTGCGCTGCGGTTTATCGCGGCGACGCCGCCGAAGGACCTGTACTCCTTCGCGGTGAGCGACACGGTGCTCGCGGAATTGCGGGCGGTGTCAGAGGACTGGTACCGCGAGTACGTCGGTCATGAGTTTCGGAGCGCCGAGATGGTCTCGGCGATGGAGGGGGTATCCGAATGAAACTCTTTGGGGGAAAATGGATCAGCCGGCTTCGGCAGAGGCTCAGGCCGCTTATTGGGACGGCGGTGCGATGGGTGCTTCCGATTGCCTGTGCCTTTTTCATTCTGCTTTGCGTAAGCAGCCCGGCGGCGGAGGCCGCGGACAGCAAAAAGGACGAGACCAAAGAAGCCGTTTCGCTGAAGATCACCGTGAAAAATGCCAAGGGCAGCGCGCAGGACAAACTGCGCGACAACTCCAACAAAACCCGTGTGAAGTACAAGAAGGGCGAAGTCCTCACCGTGACATCGGAGACGCCGATGTACGGCATTTACATCCGTTGGGGGTCCAAGGTTTCCCCGTACGCACTGCACTATAACGATAAAACGGAAAAGCACGGCAAGCAGGGCTTCCTGCACGACTACGTCGAACTCGCGGAGCCCGCGACAAGCGTTGAGATCCAGCTCGACAAAGATGTCTATGTGAGCGAGATCGAGGCATTTTCCGAGGGCAAACTGCCCGCGGATGTCCAGGTTTGGCAACCGGCCTTCAAGGAGGCGGACATACTGGTCTTCTCGACCCACGCGGATGACGAGATCCTCTTCATGGGCGGCGTGCTGGCGCAGTATGGCGGTCAGGAGAAGCGCCGTGTGCAGGTCGTGTACATGTGTGAATTCTGGGAGACCGAGCATGTGCGCGAGCACGAGAAACTCGACGGCCTGTGGGCGAGCGGCATCCGCAACTACCCGGCCTGCATGGGATATTACGATTATTACTCGAAAACCCTTGACGCGGCCAAGAAGCAGTATGATCTCAACAAGCTGATCAAGAGCACATGTGAGATGGTCCGCCGCTTCAAGCCACTCGTCATCGTCACGCACGATATCAAGGGCGAGTACGGCCACGGCGGCCACATGATCATGAACGCGGCGGTGCAGGAAGTCATCGAGCACTCGATGGACCCGGATTACCTGCCGGAATCGGCCGAAAAATACGGCACGTGGGATGTGCCGAAGACGTATTTTCATCTCTACGGGGAAAATAAACTGAAATTGAACATGCGTGTGCCGCTCTCCGAATTCGGCGGCAAAACGGCGCTCGAGGTTGCGAAGGAAGCCTACAAGAAGCATGAGTCGCAGCAGTGGTGCTGGTTCTACGTCTCCGACGACTACGAGTACAGCGCGGCGGACTTCGGTCTGTACCGCACGACGGTCGGCAAGGACACCGGGAACAATATGATGGAGCACGCGACGCGAAAGAAGGCGGAGGAGAAAGTCACACCGACGCCGACGGAGAAGCCGATTGACACGGTAACGCCCGTTGTGACAAAGGAGCCTACGTATACGGTAACGCCTGTTGTGACGGCGGAACCGGAGCCGACATCTGAGCCGACGCCGAATCCGCAGGATTCGATTACACCGAGTCCAACGCCAACGTCGACGCCAACACCTAAACCGACTTCGACACCTACACCAAAGCCAACGGCGACACCGACGCCAAAGCCGACGTCGACCCCGACGCCAACTCCGTCACCAAGTCCGACGCCAAGTCCGACACCGAGCCCGACACCAAGTCCGACTCCTAGTCCGAGCCCGACACCAAGCTCGACACCTACACCTGAACCGACATCGGAGCCGAGTCCGACGCCGGAGCCGACGTCAAGCCCGAGCCCGACTCCTACCGTAGAGCCGACGGCCTTGCCGAGCCCAGCGTCCGACGACAACCCGCCCGCGGGTGACAGCAGCACCGCCAAGAACAAGGACGAGGCCACAAACCCGCTTCTGTACATACTCCCGGCTTGCGGGCTGACCGCAGCGGCAGCGGCGGTATTTTTCGTCGGAAGAGCCCGAAGGCGCAGGAAGTAGCTGAAAGGGAATGTCATAACAGCCGGACATGCGCGGACAAGCACATTTCGGTTGACAGAAGCACGTTTGCGTGCTATATATAACGATTATTACAGCAAAACGCGAAAGAAATGAGGTAGCGACTATGGAAAAAACGATGGACAAGATTGTTGCACTTGCGAAGGCAAGAGGCTTTGTATATCCGGGCTCCGAAATTTACGGCGGCCTGGCCAACACCTGGGATTACGGCAACCTCGGCGTTGAGCTGAAGAACAACGTAAAGAAGGCCTGGTGGAAGAAGTTCATTCAGGAAAATCCTTACAACGTCGGCGTTGACTGCGCGATCCTGATGAACCCGCAGACGTGGGTGGCTTCCGGCCATCTCGGCGGTTTCTCCGATCCTCTGATGGACTGCAAGGAGTGCCACGAGCGATTCCGCGCGGACAAGCTGATCGAGGATTTTGCGGAGGAGAAGGGCATCACGCTTCCGAAGCCGATCGACGCATTTTCCCAGGAGGAAATGAAGGCGTTCATCGAGGACAACAACGTTCCGTGCCCGACCTGCGGCAAACACAACTTCACGGATATCCGCCAGTTCAACCTGATGTTCAAGACGTTCCAGGGCGTAACCGAGGATGCGAAGAACACCGTGTATCTCCGTCCGGAGACCGCGCAGGGTATCTTTGTCAACTTCAAGAACGTGCAGCGCACGAGCCGCAAGAAGATTCCGTTCGGTATCGGCCAGATCGGCAAGAGCTTCCGTAACGAGATCACGCCCGGCAACTTCACGTTCCGTACCCGCGAGTTCGAGCAGATGGAGCTTGAGTTCTTCTGCGAGCCCGGCACCGACCTCGAGTGGTTCCAGTACTGGAGAGCGTTCTGCCGCGACTGGCTCCTCTCCCTCGGCATCAAGGAGGACGAGATGCGTCTTCGCGACCATGCTCCCGAGGAGCTTTGCTTCTACTCGAAGGGCACGACCGATATCGAGTTCCTGTTCCCGTTCGGTTGGGGCGAGCTTTGGGGTATTGCGGACCGTACCGACTACGATCTCACGCAGCACATCAACACGTCCGGTGAGGACCTTACATACTTCGACGATGAGAAGCAGCAGCGCTACACGCCTTACGTTGTAGAGCCGTCCCTCGGCGCGGACCGCGTGGTTCTCGCGTTCCTGTGCGCGGCATACGACGAGGAGGAGCTTGCGGAGGGCGATGTCCGTACCGTATTGCATTTCCATCCGGCGCTCGCGCCTGTGAAGATCGGCGTTCTTCCGCTTTCGAAGAAGCTTGCGGACGGCGCTGACAAGATCTACGCCGAGCTTTCGAAGTACTACAACTGCGAGTACGACGACCGCGGCAACATCGGCAAGCGTTATCGCCGCCAAGACGAGATCGGTACGCCGTTCTGCGTCACCTACGACTTCGATTCGGAAAATGACGGCTGCGTCACGGTTCGCGACCGCGACACGATGGAGCAGGAGCGCGTGAAGATCGAGGATCTGAAGGCGTACTTCGCAAGCAAGTTCGAATGGTAATTATCGGAAAATGACGCCGGCTGCGGCCGGCGAAGCGCAAGACCGCGCTCACGGAAGAAGTTCTTCCGGGGAGCGCGGTTTTTTGTAACACTTTTGTTAGGAATCAGGGCAAAGAATTAACAGAAACGTAACCAAAGAAATGTGCGGTATGCTATACTGGAAACAGATCATTTTCCGGAGGAGGAAGAGTATGAAGAGCAGATTATTATGCGTGTTGATCCTGGTTGTGCTGATTCTCGCGGGGTGCGGGAAGGACGGTGGTGACAAGGGGGAAGTGACACCGACGGAGGCAGGGAAGTATACACCTACGGTTACCCAGGCGGTACCGGAGCCGACGGAGGCGGTTTCGCCGACGCCTGCCGAAGCGACGCCGACCGCGGAGCCTACGGATACTGTCAAGATCCCCGAAAGACCCGAGGAGTATCAGACGAAGGCTCTGGTACAGGCGGCTGAGGATGAGATTCACAGTTATACGTACGCATACCGCGAGACGATGACGCTCGGCAGTCCGATCGATACATACATATATTTCCATTACAAGGGTGCATTGGGCCGGGATACGCGGGCGGAGGATCCGTGGGAGCTTTACAACGTGAATTACAGCGGTGATGCTCCCGGTTACAAGCATAACAGCACGGTCTCGTATCTGGATGCCGATCTGAATTGCCGCAAAAAGCGTTTTCTTTTGAACGGCCAGGAAGTGCTGGTTGAGTATTTTACAAGTCTGGGCACGGTGTTCTACCGTCCGGACGGGACTGTTTTGTACGACTTTGAATTCAAAACGTATGATGATGACGGGCGCCTGTTGCTGAATGTTAACAACTATAATACCTATCAGTGTTATGCGTACGACGAAGCCGGCAGGCTTTCGGTGAAGGCAGCGTATTCGTACGATAATACGGGGGATGATAAGATGAACGAGGCCCTGGATGAATATACGGTATATACTTACGACGAAGCCGGACGTCCTCTCCGGGAAGAAACGTACACTGCGATCTATCATAAGCCGGAACTGCAGGTACTCCGTGATTACACTTACGATGAGAACGGAAACTGTATCTCGGTTGAATACCGGAACACTTCGGAATATGCGATTGAATGGGATGAAGGCGGAACGGCAAACGGGCGGTACGATTTTCTGTACGACAAGGATGAGCAGGGACGCCTGAGCAGCCGGACACGTCACTTTTATTCGCCTCAGGGAGATCTTGAGAACGAGAGCATCATCGATTTCCGTTATTATGATGACGGGGCAATCCTTGTGATCGAGACAAAAACAAATGAGTCAGAGTCATTGCAGGTGATCTATCCGGATAAGGATATGGCGGAGTCGTTCAGAACCTGCACAAACCTGGATCCGATCTACAGCGTTCGCACTCTTGGTTCTTATGAGTACTCATATATTGGATATCCGGTTGAGGAAGACACCAGAGACGGGCTCAGCCGGTATCAGAATCTTCCGGTGACGAAGATGCCGGAGACCCGGCCGTTGGTTGTGTATTACAACTGGTCCGATGAAGACAAAGATACGCTGCTGCGGATCCGGACGTTTGACAGCAGTGCTATTGAGCTTGGGCCGGAAATGTTTATTCCGCTCCCGTATTACGCGGGATTCCGCGACGGACGGCTGGAGGAGTTCGCGTTTTACGAGGGCGGCAGCGGGGAAGCGTCTGTCTTTACGTATGACTCCGAGCAACGTCTGGTCAGATGGGAGAAGGCCGGCGGTACGACCGAGTATCGATACGATGCGAACGGCCGTCTGGTCGAGAAGATATCGAATTTCCTGCCGGTCGATTTCGGAGATCCGGCAGTGACCTCGGTGTCGCGGTACAGCTATGACGCCGCCGGCAAACTGGTCGAGGCATCGACCGTTGAAAATTCCCAGAATACGACGAACAAGGTGGTCACGAGGTCCACGACGCTCCTCTTCGAGTATTCCGGAGACGGTAATGACTGATGTGAGAATAAAAAATGTACTGTATGCTATAACGGAAACAGATCATTTTCCGGGGGAGGACGATCATGAAGCGCAGATTGTTTTGCATATTGATCCTTTCTGTGCTGTTGCTCGCGGGATGCGGGAAGGACGGCGATGACAAGGGGAATGTGACACCGACGGAGGCAGGAAAATACACGCCGACGGTAACTCAGGCGGTACCGGAGCCGACAGATACAATCTCGCCGGATCCGAGCTCGCCGACTCCTGCCGAAGCGACACCGACCGCGGAGCCGACGGATGGTGTAAGGATCCCCGAACGACCCGAGGAGTATCAGCCGAAATCCCTGGTACAGGCGATAGAGGATGAGATGAGCTGCTTTACGTACGCGTATCGCGAAGAGATGACGATCGGCAATCCGACCGGAGAATACTATTATTTCTCCAACAAAGGTGCGCTGGGCCGGAATTCACAGGCGGAGGATCCGTGGGAGCTGTTTCATGTGAAGCAGGAAGACGATGATAACAGATTTGTGTATAACAGCGTAGTCTCGTATCTGGATTCCGATCTGAATTGTCGTAAGCGTCGTTTTCTGTTGAGCGGCAAGGAAGTGATGACTTGGTACTACACAAGCCTGGGCACGGTGTTCTGTCGTCCGGACGGGCGTATATTGTACGACTTTGATCTCAAAAAGTATGATGATGAAGGGCGACTGTTGCTGAAGTTCAGCAGCTATAATACCTATACGTGCTATGCGTACGACGAAGCCGGCAGGCTTTCGGTGAAGGCATACTATTCGTACGTCAATACGGAAGATCCGATGACCGAGGCGTTGGAGGAATACACGGTATATACTTACGACGAAGCCGGACGCCCGCTGCAGGAATCGACTTACAGTGCGCTCGATCATGAGACGGAGCTGGTGAGTCAGCGTGATTACGCGTACGATGAGAATGGAAACTGTATTTCGGTTGAGCTTTGGGACCCGTCTGATCAGCAGTACGGCTATTATGACAAAGGATCGTCAGCCGGGAGGTATGATTTTCTGTATGAGAAGGATGAGCAGGGGCGGCTGAGCAGGTTGAAGCGTCTCTATTGTTCGCCCCAGGAAGAGGTTAAGACCGAAATTGTCATTGATTTCCGCTATTATGATGACGGGGCAGTCCTTATGGCGGAGACAGGAACGTATCTGCAGCCGAAAACAACAACGGTGATCTATCCGGATGAGGATACGGTGAAGTCGTTTAAGAGCTGCACAAATCTGAATCCGATCTACAGCGTTTCCGATATTGCGTGGTCATTGGCGGAGTATTCCTATAAGGGATTTCCGACGGCGTACGACAGCAGAGAGGGACTCAGCCGGTATCTTGATATTCCTTTTACGGAGCTTCCGGAGAGCCGGCCGCTGGTTGTATTTTACAGTGATTATGAGGAATCTTACAGGGATGAGCTGTTGCGGGCACAGACGTTTGACAGCCGTGGCATTGACCTCGGCGAGTATGCTCCGGGTATTTATTTCGCGGGATACCATGACGGGTTGCTGGAGAAATATATTTATTACGATGTAGCCAGCGGTGCCGTGTCCTACTTCGAGTATGATTCCGGGCATCGTCTGGTCCGCTGGAAAAGGGGAGAGAGCGGGACTGACTACCGATATGATGCGAACGGTCGCCTGATCGAGATAACAGCAAATAATCAGTCGTTCGATTTCGACGATCCGATAGTGAACTCGGTGGCGCAGCTCACTTATGACTCCGCCGGCAAACTGATCGAGGCATCGATCGTTGAGACTTCTCTGGATACGACGACCGGGGAGGTCACAAGGTACACGACTTTCCTCTTCGAGTATTCCGGAGACGGTAATGACTGACAGGAAAAAACGAGCGCTCCGCCGGTTCGGCGGGGCGCTCTTATCATTTGTTGCAATCGGAAATTCCGATCAGCGGAAGATCAGCGGAAGGAACTCGTGGATGCAGCGTCTCCAGACGGTCCAGTCGTGCCCGCCGGGATACGTGCTGCGGATCATGTTCAGATTCTTGTCCTTGAGGAATTCGTCGTCAGCGTCAAATGCGTTGAAGTACTGGTCCTCCGTGCCCATCGCGCGGTAGAACACGCGGTAGGTCTCCTTGAACTTCTTGGCGTCGTCCAGGATGTCGAGCCAGGGCTGCGGCATATTGCCCCACGGAGCGCGCAGGAAGCCGCTGAAGAGACCCGCGTAACCGAACAGATCAGGGTTCGACAGCGTCGTGATGCTCGTCTGGAAGCTGCCCATGGAGAGACCGGCCATGGCGCGGTTCCATTTGTCGGTGAGGACGTTATAGCGGCCTTCAATGTAAGGGATGATGTCCTTGAGGAAGACGTCGAGGAAGACCATGCGGGTCATCGGGCTCTTCTCGGCGGGCTCCATGAGCTGCGTCATACCGCAGCACATAACGATGAGCATCTCCTTCATCTCGCCCTTGTCCAGCAGCTGGTCGGCGATGCGGCCGACGTGGCCCTGGAACGTCCAGCCGATCTCATTTTCCCCGTAACCATGCTGAAGATAGAGCACCGGATACTTCTTGTTGGGATCGTACTTCGGCGGCGTATACACGAGGCAGATCTCGTGCTTGCCGGTTACCGAGGACATGACGTAGTGGCGGGTCACCGCGCCGTGCGGGATGTCCGTCAGACCGTCCCAGGTGATGTCCTCCACCGGGATGTCCATGAAGTTCATCGGGCGGCAGCAGCCGTAGCCGATGGGAAGATACGGATTGAGAACGTCAGCGCCGTCAATCTTGAGGAAGAAATACTGGAAACCGCGGCCCATGTCGAAGGTGCCTTCCCAGTAGCCGTCCTCCTTCTTCTCAAACGCCTGTGTCTTGCCGAACTGGTCGATGAGGACCTCCTTCGCGTTCGGTGCGATGATGCGCATCGTCACTCTGCCGTCGGGCAGGATCTCGTACCCCTGATTGCCGTCACGGTTGGGCTCTCCGAAGATCGGATCGAACGAGAGCGCCGTGTCGAGCGGCCATACCTTTGCCATAGTTGTAAACCCTCCTGTAAGTTAGTGTCATTGCTGTGCCGCGTTCGTCTTTCCGGAGCTCTCGCGCAGGAGTCCCGCGCACCGCGGCCATAGGGATATCTTACCCTAAGAAGGGGCTCTTCGCAAGCAAATTCCGTGCGATTTTGACAACAATTCGGACAGACGGTCAAAAGCTTTTGTAATCCATGGAGAAACCGCCGCGGAAGCCTCGAAAAATCTTGCCAAGGTAATGCGTGTGTGCTACAATACTGACAGCGGCTGTCCACAGGCGTTTCTTTTGCGTGTCTTTAAGCGGAGAAGGGATTGTCTTGTCGCGATCGTTGCCCGGTGGAACCGGGATGAGGCAGTGTGGATGTGAGACGGCATTTTCCGAAGAATAACGATCGGCGAATTCGAAAAATAAGTCGGAACGGGACCGTGGACAGCGAAAAATACAGAGGAGGTCATAAGAGAATATGGCTAAAAAGTGGGTATATGCATTTACCGAGGGTAACGCCGATATGAGAAATCTTCTCGGCGGCAAGGGTGCGAACCTGGCCGAGATGACGAACATCGGACTCCCGGTACCGCAGGGCTTCACGATCACGACGGAGGCCTGCACGCAGTACTATGAAGACGGACGCAAGATCAACGACGAGATCATGGCGCAGGCTATGGAAGGTGTTAAGCAGATGGAGGAGATCAACGGCAAGAAGTTCGGTGATCTCAAGAATCCTCTCCTTGTTTCGGTTCGTTCCGGTGCGAGAGCTTCCATGCCCGGTATGATGGACACGATCCTGAACCTCGGTCTGAACGACGAGGTCGTTGCAGCGATGATCGCCGGCAACCCGGATCCGAAGTTCGAGCGTTTCGTATATGACTCGTATCGCCGTTTCATCCAGATGTTCTCGGACGTCGTAATGGAAGTCGGCAAGAAGTATTTCGAAGTATTGATCGACAAGATGAAGGAGGAGAAGGGCGTTAAGTTCGATATCGAGCTCGATGCCGCAGACCTCAAGAAGCTTGCCGAGCAGTTCAAGGCAGAGTACAAGAAGCAGCTCGGTGAGGATTTTCCGTCCGATCCGGTAGTTCAGCTCAAGCTCGCGATCGAGGCCGTGTTCCGTTCCTGGGACAACCCGCGCGCGAACGTATATCGCCGTGACAACGATATCCCGTACAGCTGGGGTACCGCAGTCAACGTAATGCCCATGGTATTCGGTAACCTCAACGAGGAGTCCGGTACCGGTGTTGCATTTACCCGTGATCCCGCCACCGGCGAGAAGAAGCTCATGGGTGAGTTCCTGAAGAACGCACAGGGCGAGGACGTTGTTGCCGGCGTTCGTACTCCCATGCCGATCACGCAGATGGAGCAGGAGTTCCCGGAGGCTTACGCAGAGTTCGTTAAGGTTTGCGAGATCCTCGAGAACCACTATCATGATATGCAGGATATGGAGTTCACCGTAGAGAACAAGAAGCTCTACATGCTCCAGTGCCGTAACGGAAAGCGCACCGCACAGGCTGCGCTTCAGATCGCCTGCGACCTCGTTGACGAGGGACACAAGACCGAGGCTGAGGCTGTTGCGATGATCGACCCGAGAAACCTCGACACGCTCCTTCATCCGCAGTTCGACGCGAAGGCTCTGAAGGCTGCAACGCCGCTTGGCAAGGGCCTCGGCGCATCCCCCGGAGCTGCCTGCGGTAAGGTCGTATTTACCGCTGACGACGCGGAGGCATGGGCTGCAAAGGGCGAGAAGGTCGTTCTCGTTCGTCTTGAGACCTCTCCCGAGGACATCACCGGTATGAAGGCCGCTCAGGGTATCCTGACCGTCCGCGGCGGTATGACCAGCCACGCAGCCGTAGTTGCGCGCGGTATGGGAACCTGCTGTGTATCCGGCTGCGACGCCATCACCATGGATGAGGAGAATAAAAAGTTCACGCTGGCAGGCAAGACCTTCGTTGAGGGATCCGAGATCTCCATCGACGGTACCACCGGCAACATTTACGAAGGCATCATCCCTACCGTAGACGCGAAGATCGCCGGCACCTTCGGCCGCGTTATGGCATGGGCTGACAAATACCGCAAGCTCAGCGTTCGCACGAACGCCGACACTCCTGCCGATGCGAAGAAGGCTCGCGAGCTCGGCGCCGAGGGTATCGGCCTCTGCCGTACCGAGCATATGTTCTTCGATCCGGAGCGTATCGCGAAGTTCCGCGAGATGATCTGCTCCGACACCTGCGAGGAGCGTGAGGAAGCACTCGAGAAGATCCTTCCTTACCAGCAGGGCGACTTCAAGGCGCTCTACGAGGCACTTGAGGGCAACCCGGTAACGATCCGTTTCCTGGATCCGCCGCTCCATGAGTTTGTTCCCACCGAGGAGGCGGACATCAAGAAGCTTGCTGACGCGAAGGGCAAGACCGTTGAGGAGATCAAGGCAATCTGCGAGTCTCTCCACGAGTTCAACCCGATGATGGGCCACAGAGGCTGCCGTCTCGCGGTAACGTACCCCGAGATCGTAAAGATGCAGACCAAGGCCGTTATCCGCGCAGCGATCGAAGTCAAGAACGCGCATCCCGACTGGGCACTTGAGCCGGAGATCATGATCCCGCTCATCTGCGAGGTTAAGGAGCTTAAGAACGTTAAGAAGGTAGTCGTAGAGACCGCTGATGAGGAGATCAAGGCAGCAGGCGTAGACCTCAAGTACCATGTAGGTACCATGATCGAGATCCCTCGTGCAGCCCTCACCGCTGACGAGATCGCGACCGAGGCTGAGTTCTTCTGCTTCGGTACCAACGACCTCACCCAGATGACCTTCGGCTTCTCCCGTGACGACGCCGGCAAATTCCTCGGCGGCTACTACGATCAGAAGATCTTCGAGAGCGATCCGTTCGCGAAGCTCGACCAGACCGGCGTAGGCAAGCTGATGAAGATGGCTGTCAAGCTCGGCAAGGACGTGAACCCTGCGCTCCACTGCGGAATCTGCGGTGAGCACGGCGGCGATCCGACCTCCGTTGAGTTCTGCCACCAGATCGGCCTCGACTATGTATCCTGCTCGCCGTTCCGTGTGCCGATCGCAAGACTGGCAGCAGCACAGGCCGCTATTAAGGATCAGGGGAAATAGAAAAAAACTCTATCTGATGACGCTTATAATCACGGAAGATGACGCGGCGGAATTCATTAAGAATTACTCCGGACTTACGCATTTTAAGCGGTTTAAGCCAATACGAGTTGATATCTATTTCTGAATAA
>JBGUPV010000133.1:0-17887 GCA_045130455.1 Lachnospiraceae bacterium
TGTGCCCGACTCGATCGAGGAGTACGGCAGCGTCCTGCGCCGATGCCGCGACAACGCCAATCCGGAAGAGATCTTCGAGCAGGAAAATTACTATTATTTCTGCGATATCACCGGTGAGACGGTGCCGTTTCGGCAGGACGCGTATGAGCAGGAGGAAGGCTTCACGCCCGTGTGGGCGGAGTTTCTGACGCCGCTTGTGCGTGTGAACCGAAGGAACCTGGAAAAGGGCGGCAACCGCGGGATCATCGAGCGCGAGATGCGTGTCTTCGACATGGCGGATACCGAGGTCCGAAGGCGCAAATACATTCGCGACAGGGCGCTCGCCGTAAAAGAGCTCGGCGACGGGGATTACGCGGGGATGCTCGCGTACGTCAAGAGCGTTCTCGAGCCGGTGCAGACCGAGGGCGAAGGCGGGATCGGCGTCCACAAGACGGAGTTCGGATACAGCCGCTACGAGCACACCGAGCGCGTTCTCGGGTGGGCGAAGCGCCTGTACGACCGCACGGAGGACAAGACGGGGCTTCGGTACGAGGACCTGATGATCGCGACGATCTTCCACGATGTGGGACGCTCGGAATCCGCGACAAAGGGGCTTATGTCCCACGCGGCGGCCGGGGTTCCGATCACTCGGGAGTACCTGCGGTCGCACGGGTTTTCCGAGGAGCGGACGGAGTACATCTGCGGTCTTGTCGGGGCACACTCCGACAAATGGCGCATGAGAGAGCCGGGCATCGACCGGACTCTTCTGATGCTGATGGAGGCCGACTATCTCGATGATATGGGCGTGCTCGGGCTTGTCATGGACAGCCTGATCGTGCGGGCGCGCGACGAGAAAGCCACATTTTTCGACTGCTACAACCATTTCAACCGCTACACGCTGCCGATGCAGTATGAGAGCCCGATGGTGACGCCGGAAGGAAAGGCTTTCTGGGATGAGAAAACGGAGATCGTTGAGCGCTTCGTGCGGCTCATGTACCGTGACATCACGATCTGAGAAGAGAAAAATGCGGGCCGGCGGTGATGCGCTTCGGTCCGGAAAATGGGAGGATTATTATGAAACTGACATCTGCTGAGGCAGCAAAGGTGCTGCGCAAACTCAATGACGATCTCTACGATCTGGCGAACCGCGAGTCGATGAGCCAGACGTTCGTTGCCGCGATCTCGGAGGACGTGGAGTCCGTGCGTCCCGAGTACGACTATGATGCGGTGCGCAAGGAGGAGGAAGTGCTCTCCGCGAAGATCCGCAAGTTAAAGCATGCGATCAACGTATTTAACTCCACCACGCTGATCCCGGACTGGAACATCACCATCGACGAGATGCTTGTCTTGATCCCGCAGCTGACGCGCAAGAAGGACCGTCTCTCGACGATGAAGAACCGTCTTCCGAAGGAGCGTGTGGAGGCGGGGATGCGCACGGCTAGCAACATTATCGACTACCGCTACGCGAACTACGACATCGCGTCGGCGCAGAAGGAATATGAAAAGACCGCGGATCTCCTGGGCAGAGCGCAGACGGCGCTTGACCTGGTGAACAGCACGGTCACGTTTGATTTCGAATTTTAATTGTTTTCCGTCGAAGAGCGCCGCACCTTTTTTTAAAACTTGTTTACTTTTTTCTGAAGGTTTTGGTTCAAGGTGCCGGTTTGCTGTTATTCCCTTTCTGTTATCCGTTATCAGTTCATGTTCAAGGCGGGGGCAAATCTGATTCTTGCGCGGACGTCTCTTCGTAAAAACTTAAATTCCGGCGGCTGAAGTTCGGTTTCAGGCCGCCGGATTTTTGCGTTTCAGGGGTTTTGCTGTCGCCGCGGGCGACGTTTACTCCGGCTTGACCGCCTTGCGGTCCACGTCGATCACACAGAAATAGTTCGGTCCGATGTCGCGTGTGATGCGCTCCTGGATCTGCGCCAGAAGTTCGTCCTCCCCGACCGGATAGTCAAAGGGCAGTACGATGTCGAAGACGAGGTTGGTGTGCGTCGGGCCGCAGACGACGCGGAAGTCGTGCATCGTGATCTGCTCGTCGATGGAGGCGAGCACCTGAAGAGTCTTGTAGCGGAGTTCGTCCACGATCGGGTCCGCGGTGACGACGGGGTCCATGTGGATCGTCGCGATGCAGCCGAGCTCCTCGCCCAGTTTGTGCTCCAGATTGTCTACAACGTCGTGTAACGCGAGAATATCGCCCTCGGCGGGAACTTCCGCATGGAGGGATATAATGCGCCTTCCCGGGCCGTAATCGTGCACGAGAAGGTCATGTACGCCGAGGACGGATTCGGGGTCGTAGGTGAGCACCAGGCGCTCGATCGCGTCGACGTATTCCTGTTCCGGCGGTTCCCCGAGAAGCGGGCTGATGACCTCGCGCGCGGCGCGGATTCCGGCGAGAAGGATGAAGCCGCCCACGAGAAGACCGGCGTAACCGTCGATGCGGAGATTCCAGAAATGCGATGCCAGCGTGCACAGAAGAACGACGGTGGTGGCAACGCAGTCGCTCAGGCTGTCCGTCGCGGTGGCGCGCAGGGCAGCGGCGTCATAGCGCTTGCCGATGGCGGTATTGTAGTATGCCATGTAGAATTTTACGAGGATGGACGCGATGAGGATCGCGACGACGAGCCAGGAAAATTCGGTGTCTGCCGGGTAAATGATCTTCGCGACGGAATCCTTGATCAACTCGTACGCCATGATAATGATGACCGCGGAAATGATCAGGCCCGCGATGTACTCGACGCGGCCGTGGCCGTAGGGATGGCGGGAATCGGGTTTTTGCGCGGAAATGCGAAAACTCACCAGGGAGACGACGGACGAGCCGGCGTCGGAGAGGTTGTTGAAGGCGTCCGCGGTGACGGCGATGGAGCCGCTCAGGAAACCGGCGAGAAATTTGCCGGCGAAGAGCAGCAGGTTCAGGGCAATGCCGAGGCCGCCGCAGAGTTTGCCGTAGGCGATGCGGGTCTGTTCGCGATCGCGCTCGCCGCGCAGGAAGATCTTAGCCAGCAAAGAGATCATAGGACACCTCCGTTCGTACTTGCATCCGCAGGAAAAGCCGGAAAATAACCGTAGAAAAGAAGAAAAGCCCCCGCCCAACAGTCAAGCTGTCAAATGGAGACCTTTGGATGCGCCTCCAGGGGCTCGAACCCTGGACACCCTGATTAAGAGTCAGGTGCTCTACCAACTGAGCTAGAGGCGCGTTGCTATGCGGTTTTTTCCGAACGCAAGAATCAATATACACGATTGCATTTCCTTTGTCAACACCTTTTTTCGGAAAATTTTCAATCCGCGAAAAAGCAGTTGTGTGTTCAGGATTCCGCCACCTTCCCGCGGGTGATCACCATCTTGCAGATCGGGTTTCCCTGCGAGGAAAAACGCTCCTCGTATTCGGTCATAACGTTGTTTTCGGAGTACGGCGAGTTGTGCAGATCGCGGGTGTTGATAAGGATCGTCCAGCCGTTATTTTCCGCCTCCTCCAGCGAGAAATCAAAGAGGTCGACATTGTCGGTCTTGAACTCCACACGGCCGTCCGGCGCGAGGATCTTCTCATAGCGCGCGAGGAAACGGTTGGAGGTCAGGCGCCGTTTTGCGTGGCGGTCCTTCGGCCAGGGATCGGAAAAATTCAGGTAGATCCGGTCCACCTCGCCCTCGCCGAAGAGCTGATCGATGGTCTCCGCGTCGTAGCGGAGCAGGCGGAGGTTCGGAAGCTGAAGCGTCTCCTGGGCGGTAAGGGCGCGAAGGAGGACGCTGGAGTATTTTTCGATGCCGATGTAGTTGATGTCCGGATTCTGCTGCGCGAGCGTGAGCAGGAACCGGCCCTTGCCCATTCCGATCTCAACGCGGATTGGGCGGTCGTTGCCGAATTCGGTGTTCCAGATGCCGCGCAGGCGGTCCGGATCCTGAACGATGAAAGGGTTGACGAGCATTTGCTCGCGTGCCCCGGGGATGTTGCGTAAACGCATAGTGCGAAACTCCAGTCAATAAAACATTTTTATCAGTACAGCTTTCCGTCGTAGTACTCCAGCAGCTGCTTGACGACCTCGCCGTAGCTTGCCCAGCCGGATTTTACGCCGTTCCATTTCATCGAAGCGTCGGAGACATTTTCCGTGATGTCCGAGATGGTCTCCTCGGAGATGATATCGGTCAGAGTTTCATCGTCCTTATTCAGCTGTTCGCGGACGTCGGGACGAAGGAAGTACCAGTCGTGCCAGATCAGAACATCGGGCGCGGCCTTCGGGTAGATGTCGAGGAATTCGTCAGGCCCGAGCTGCGAGTCAAGCGCATCAAAGGATTCCCAGGTGTCGTCGTAGAGATAGCCGTAGACGCCGAGGTAGCCGCAGTAGATCAGGAAAGGATCGTCGCTCTCTGTGCAGGCCGCGAAGGCGAGGAAGTTGGCCTCGTCCTCGAACATGTAGCCGTGGGTGTGCGCCAGCTCATGGGCAAATGTGTCGTAGTTGGACTCGTACATGAGCTTGTTGTAGTTGGCTTCCATAGAGAAGGGATAGAAGTAGCCGCTGATGCTCATGTGGGTCACGATGTTCGAGAAGAACAGGGGCTTGGCGTCAGGGTACCAGCCGGCCAGCCGGGGATAGCGGTCCGAGAGCGCGCGGAGAGCATCCGCGGCGCGCTCCGACATCGTCGAGACGTCGGCAATGAGCCAGCCGTCGGCGTCACGCTCCTGAAGCGGCGCGTACTCGTTGAGCTTTTGGGTGACGTAATCGTAAACCTTGAAAAGCTCCTCGGCGGTGTATTGGCGTGCCGTGCGCTCGGGGTTCGGGTCCAGCGGAGCGCACTGGTAGGCGATGAAGCAATTGAGCGTCATGATCAGTGCGACAAAGCACAAAAGCATCAGGTAGACGCGGTAGAAACCGGCGGTAAAACGGCGGAATTTCGCCGCTTTTTTGCACAGGAACAGGATCAGCGCGGGAATCCAGAGGATCGCAGCGACGATGAGCGAGTTGGCGGCGATAAATGCCATCCATTCGCCCACGGAGAACGGGAACAGATTCGTCAGCCGGCCCAGCGAATTGAGCCACAGAGGCATGACATAGCGCGTGTACCAGTCCGCGAAAGGCGTGCACAGGCGCGCGGTGACGTTCAGAATGACAACGATGACCGCGATGACGGCCACGACGGTCCAATATGCGCGGCGGCTCTTTTTGCCCGAACCGCTGCCGATATCATTTTTCTTCTCTTCCGGCAGATCAGCCATATCCGTAACTCCTCTCCTCCCGACGGAAACCCTTGCGGATCGGAACGGTCCGCGCTCACGCGGCGGTTCCGATACAAGCAAGATGTTACCATAAGATTTAGAAAAAGGATAGCATTTTCACGGAAAATGTGTTAAGATTTTTCCGCGTATGCGGTGACGGCACCGCGTCGCGGTATTGAGGAAACCTGAGGAGAATCGGCGGTGAAACCGCGAAAGAGGGGTACGGCAAATGGGTAAACTGTTTATGGCGATCGGCAAGAGCGCTTCCGGCAAGGACACGGTGGCTCAGGCTCTGGTGAAATGTTTCCCGGAGGATCTGCACATGGTGATCCCGTACACGACGCGGCCGAGAAGAGCCAAGGAGAAGAACGGCGTCGAGTATTATTTTGTGTCGGAATCCAAGATGCGCGCGATGGAGAAAGCGGGCAAGATCCTGGAGTGCCGGTCGTACGAGACCGTCGCCGGGACGTGGTATTATTTTACGGCGGATGACGGACAGATCGACCTCAAGAATTCCAACTGCATGATGGTCGGAACGCCCGAGCTGTACCGCAGCATGGTCAAGGCTGTCGGCAAGCGCAACATCGTGCCGTTCCTGATCGAGGTGGACGATGAGGACCGCCTGATGCGCGCGATCTACCGCGAGCGCAAGCAGGAGGATCCGAACTACAAGGAAGTCTGCCGCAGATATCTTTCGGATGAGGTGGATTACGCGCCGGAGATCGTGGACAGCATCGTGACGGACAAGGCGATGCAGTTCTACAATTACGATTTCGACGCCTGTATGGATCAGGCCAAGCGCGAGTTCCGCAGATATCTCAAGAAGGGCAGGACGCTGAAGGTCCGCGACCTGAGGGCGATTTTGAGAGAGAATCCCGCGGAAGACCCGCGGAAGTGAGAGGAAGCTATGGAGACGTTTCGCAGCGTGATCGGACATCACAAGGTGATTGAGCACCTCAAGGAGAGCATTCGCAGCGGACACGTGAACCATGCCTATATATTTGAGGGTGCGAACGGCGTCGGTAAACGGACGGTGGCTCGCATCTTTGCGGCGGCGCTGCAGTGCCGCGAGGGCGGCGACGAGCCGTGCGGACACTGCGTGTCGTGCATGCAGATGGATAGCGGCAACCAGCCCGACGTGGCCTGGGTGACCCACGAGAAAGCGATCATTTCCGTGGGCGATATCCGCGACCAGCTGTGCAATGTCGTGCCGGTCAAGCCGATGACCGGACCGTATCGGATCTTTATCGTGGACGAGGCGGAGCGCATGAACGAGGAAGCGCAAAATGCGCTGCTCAAGACCCTCGAGGAGCCCCCGTCCTACGCGGTGATCATGCTGCTCACGAACAACGCCGAGGCGCTGCTGCAGACGATCCGCTCGAGAGCCGTGACGCTGGCGATGCTGCCGGCGCCGGAGAAGGAACTCACGGAGTGGCTCATGGAGCGCGAGAAATTGCCGGATTACCGGGCGAGGCTCGCGGCGGCGTACGCTGGGGGAAGCCCCGGAGCGGCGCTGGCGTGCGCGCGGTCGGAGGATTTTCGGCAGCAGAGAGAGACGGTCGCGACGATCATGAAGGCGATCGCGACGATGCGGGAGGACCGCATGGCGCAGTTCGCGAAGGAGTTCGCGGGCGCGAAGGATACGCAGGAATCGATCCTCGGGCTGATGCTCGTGTGGTTCCGCGATGTGCTCGAGCGCAAGGCGGTGGGCGCGAAGGCGCGGCTGATGTACCAGGACGACGGGGACAGCGTCGCGTATCACGCGGAAGCGCTGTCGTACGAGAAGATCTGGGAGCTGTCGGCGGAGATCGGCAGGATCCGCAGCAACCGCAGCGTCAACGTCAATATGGAGTTTGCTTTTTGGCTGTTCCTGATGAAGATTCAGGAGAGCTTTCACGAATAGAGGAAAGGAAAGAAAGAATGACGACAATCATCGGAGTGCGGTTCCGCGAAGGCGGAAAAGCGTACTATTTTGATCCGCTTGACATGGATATCGTCGCCGGCGAGCACGTAATCGTGGAGACGGCGCGCGGCATTGAGTTCGGCTACGTTGTGCGCGGACGCAGCGAGGTGGAGGACGACAAGGTATTCCCCCCGCTCCGCCCGGTGATCCGCAAGGCGACGGAGGCGGACGAGAAGACGGCAGCCCGCAACCGCGAGAAAGAGCAGGAGGCCATGGGCGTCTGTGCCGCGAAGATCGAGAAGCACAAGTTGGAGATGAAGCTCATCGACTGCGAGTATACGTTCGACAACAGCAAGATCCTGTTTTATTTTACGGCGGACGGGCGCGTGGATTTCCGCGAGCTCGTGAAGGATCTCGCGTCGGTGTTCCGCACGAGGATCGAGCTTCGCCAGGTCGGCGTGCGCGACGAGATGAAGCTGCGCGGCGGCGTGGGCATCTGCGGACGTGAGCTGTGCTGCCACACGTTTTTGGCTGATTTTGCGCCGGTTTCCGTGAAGATGGCGAAGGAGCAGAACCTCTCGCTCAACCCGACGAAGATCAGCGGCAACTGCGGACGTCTGATGTGCTGCCTCAAGAACGAGGAGGAAGCCTACGAGTATCTGAACAGCCGTCTGCCCGGGATCGGCGACACGGTGCACACCGCGGACGGCCTGACCGGCGAGGTTTCGGACGTCAACGTGCTCAAGCAGAAGGTGAAGGTCATCGTCTTCGTGAAGGGGCCGTCGGGCGAGGAGAAGGAAGTCCGCGAGTACCCGGTGGACGACCTCAAATTCCATCCGAAGCGCCGCAAAGACCGCGGAAACAGCGAGGAGGAGCGCGAGGCGCGCGAACTCGAGATGCTCGAGAAGAGGGAAGGCCACAGGGAAGACTGACCGCCGGCCTTGCATATGTTTGATTCGGGTCATTTTTCGAAAAATGAGTCTTCGCGGGGCAGTGTTCCCGCGGAAAATGTGATGTAGAGAAGCGTGAGAGAGGAAGGGCGTCACGGATGAAACAGGAAGAGTTCATCAGGGACGGAGAACGTGTGGTGGACCTGCAGCGCAGCAATCTGCGGCTGTTGCAGGCGCCGGACCGGTTTTGCTTTGGAATAGATGCCGTCCTACTCAGCGCATTTGCGGAAATACGGGCAGGAGAGCGGTGTCTGGACATGGGAACCGGCACGGGCATCCTGCCCTTGCTTTTTGCCGCGAAGACGGAGGCCGCCGAGCTCGTCGGGCTTGAGCTGCAGCCGGAGAGCGCGGATATGGCGGACCGAAGCGTCCGCATGAACATTGCGGCACAGTGCGACGATATGCCGCTCCTCGAGGGGCGCGTGCGGATCGTACAGGGCGACCTGAAGGAAGCTTCCAAAATGTTCGGGCGTTCGAGTTTCGACGTTGTGACGTGCAATCCGCCGTACATGACGGGCGGGCACGGGATCGTCAATCCGGCGGACGCGAAGGCGATCGCGCGGCATGAGATCGCGTGTACGATGGAGGATGTCGCGAGGGAAGCCGCCGCGGTCCTGGTGCCGGGAGGACGCCTGTATATCGTGCATCGGCCGTTCCGCCTGGCGGAGCTGATGTGCACGCTGAGCCGTTACGGACTCGAGCCGAAACGGATGCGTCTCGTGTACCCTTACGTCGACAGGGAGCCCAATCTGGTGCTGCTCGGATGCGTGCGCGGGGGTAAGCCGCGCATCGAGGTGGAGAAGCCGTTGATCCTCTGGGACAAGCCCGGGGAATATACGGCGGAAGTGCAGGAACTGTACGGTTTTTGAAAAACGAAGGCAGAGACCGAAAGGAACGCCGGGTTCATTTTCCGGCGAATGAGATACTGAGATCGTCCGCGGCAGCGGCACGGGAAAGGAGTTTTGCATGTTATATCTGGTGGCGACGCCGATCGGCAATCTGGAAGATATGACGATGCGCGCGGTGCGCGTCCTCCGCGAGGTCGACCTGATCGCGGCCGAGGATACGCGCAATTCGATGAAACTCCTGAGTCATTTTGACATTCATACCCCGATGACGAGCTATCACCACAACAACCGCTTCGACAAGGGGCGCGAACTGACGACGATGCTTGTCGAGGGTAAGGAGATCGCCCTCATCACCGACGCGGGAATGCCCGGGATCAGCGATCCCGGCGAGGAACTGGTGCGGATGGCGCTCGAGGCGGGCGTCGAGGTGACATGCGTGCCCGGAGCGAGCGCGTGCGTGACGGCACTGGCAATCTCGGGGCTGCCTACACGGCGCATGGCATTTGAGGCGTTTCTGCCGACGGACAAGAAAGAGCGCGCAGCGATCCTGGAGGAACTGAAGGATGAGACGCGGACCATCGTGCTCTATGAGGCGCCGCACCGGCTGGTACGGACGCTGACGGAACTCGCGGAGACCCTCGGCGGCGGCCGCGAAGTAAGAGTTTTGCGGGAACTTACGAAGAAACATGAGGACCGATATATCGGGACGCTCGCGGAGGCAGCGGCGCACTACGAGGCGGAGCCGCCTAAGGGCGAGTGCGTGATCGTTGTGGCCGGCGCGGACCCGAACGCGGCGCGCGAGGCGGCGCAGGCGGAGTGGAGCGGGATCGACATCGCGACACATGTCGCCCGTTACGAGGCGCAGGGCATGAGCCGCAAGGACGCCATGAAAGCGGCAGCGGCGGACCGCGGCATCAGCAAGCGCGAAGTGTACGCGGCCTGTCTTGAAAAGGGCGAAAATGAGTAGATCCGGGGAGAAACGCACCGGGGAACCCGGCCGCGGAGGAACCGACCCGAAAGAGTTTGACAGTTTCAAACCGATGATGGTATACTGAAAAGACGGATGTCCGTGTGAACACCGGGCGCGGCGCGCCCGATATGGGGGATGGCAATGAACGACAAATGGCGGCTGTTGATAACGATCGTGAAGGTGACACTCTTTCTCGGAGTTGTCGCCGCATTTTACGCGTTCATGGCGATCGCGAACCCGGGGTTGAGCGAGGACCTGCGGACATCGATCATCGTGATCGGCGCATTTGTCGTGACGAACATGATGTTCACGGCTATCTACGGCGGTTACGACATCGGCAAAAAGAGTAAGAAAAATGTACAGAACTGCGTGTTCATCAACACGTGGCTTACGGATATCGTTGTGTTCACGCTGTTCGCGGTGCTGACGAAGAGCATCGACAACGGCAGCGCTCTTTTGAGCAGCCTGGGACTGCTTCTCTTCGCGGTGGTCGTGCAGGGAATCCTCACACTGCTGCTGATCCGCCTCGGATTCGAGGTGTACTACTACGCGACCCGCAACAGCCACACGCTCTACATCGTCAACCGTGAGGCCGACGAGCCGAAAATGATCGCGAACATCGAGGAGCGTGCCTCGAAGATGCCCGGCGACCTCGTTGTCGATTACACGATGGAAGGGCTCTTTCAGGAGATCGAAAAATTCGACCACATTTTCATCAGCGGCGTGCCTGCCGAGCAGCGCAGAAAGCTGATGGAGTACAGTTACGGGCGCGGCAAGAACATCCTCTTCACGCCCGAGATCAGCGACATTGTCGAGGTGACGTCGGAGTACCGAATGTTCGGCGACGCGTTGATCTTCTCCTCCGCGAAGACGGAGCTGACCACGTCGGAGCGCGTGCTGAAGCGCACGTTCGACATTCTCGGAGCGTCGATCCTGCTGATCCTCTCGTCCCCGCTGTTTTTGCTCAGCGCGCTGCTGATCAAACTCGACGATCACGGCAAAGTATTTTTTACGCAGATGCGCGCGACGCGCAACGGCAAGCCCTTCAAGATCTACAAGTTCCGCACCATGGTCGAGAGCGAGACGACGAAGCCGATGCAGGAGACCGACAACCGCGTGACGCGGGCCGGAAAGATCCTGCGCGCGACGCGTCTCGACGAGCTGCCGCAGTTTCTGAACGTGCTCGGCGGAAGCATGAGCCTCGTGGGGCCGCGGCCGGAGCAGCTCGTGTATCTGCACGGATTTGACGGGGATTACCCGGAGTACGAGTACCGCCTGCGCGTGAAGGCCGGACTGACGGGCTTCGCCCAGATCGAAGGAAAATACAACACGACCAACAAGGAAAAGCTCATGCTTGACCTTATGTATATCCAGAGCTACAGCCTGTGGCTCGACCTGAAACTGTTGCTGCAGACCGTTCTGGTCATGCTCAAGGAGGACAGCACGGAAGGATTCTGATCCCTGCGGGGTCGGAAAGGTAACCAACGGAGGATTCGATGGGTGAGAAGCTTCTGACAATTGTGGTGCCGGCGTATAACGTTGAGGAGTACCTGAAGAAATGCGTGGACTCCGTCATCGCGACCGCGCACGCTGCGGATCTCGAGGTGATCATCGTCGACGACGGCTCGACGGACATGACGCCGCAGATCGCCGACGCGTACGCCGAGGCGAACCCCGGGATCGTTCGTGTCATTCACAAGGTCAACGGCGGCCACGGATCCGCGATCAACACCGGAATCCGCGCGGCGACGGGGCTTTATCTCCGGGTTCTCGACGGCGACGACTGGGTTGAAGTCGAGGCGCTCGACGCGCTTGCGGAGAAACTTCGCACGGCCGACGAGGACGTGATCGTCACGCGCTATACGATGATCGAGGACGCGACCGAGCGGGTCATGCCCGAGGATGCCTACGACATTTTCCACCACATAGACTGCGACAAGCCGTACACCTTCGGTGAGATCGCGGAGCTTCCTTACATTCGCATCCACCAGCTCAACTATCGCACGTCGCTGCTGCAGGAGCATGAGATCACGATCGACGAAAAATGCTTCTACGTCGACGTCGAATTTGCCCTTTTCCCGATGCCTTTCGTCCGCACGCTGCGGTTCTATGACCTGCCGGTGTACCGGTACCGCATCGGACGCCCGAAGCAGAGCATGAGCATCGGACGGATGCAGAAATACGTGGCGGATCACAGCCATGTTTTGGACCGGATCTTTGATTTCTACGACCGGGTGCTTAACGAGGACACGAGCAATGCGCTGCTGCGATACCTGGAGTACGAGCTGGCGCGGCTTGTGGTGACGCAGACGCGCATCTGGCTCTCGTTCCCGCCGGCGAAGGAGTACAAGCAGAAGATCCGCGAACTCGGCGAGCGCGTGAAGAAGGATTACCCCCCGGTAAATGCCCGCATCGAGAAGCGCGCGGTGCGCTTCCTCTTCAGGTTCAAGGGCTTCGGATACCGTCCGATCTCCTGGGTCGTGCGCAAGGCGTACGGCGTGAAGAACGGCTGAACGAAAGCGAGCCGAAAAAACGAAAGACCAAGACGAAAGTCAAAACGGAAATCCTGAAAAAACGGATGATCCAAACCGATAAAAAAACTCCCGACGAGTTGAACCCGCCGGGAGTTTTCTTCATTCTTGTTAGTTTGTCGCTGCCGATCAGCTGTTCTTGATCTTACGGTACTTCGCCGTGTTGCGGCGTGCATAGCAGCACATATAGTAGAAGGACTTGATGCGGCCGAAGCGAAGCTTCTTGTAAACGTTGTAGTTCATCTTCGCGGCAGCCCACTTGTTGCCGGACTTGGAGTCGCGGTCGAGACGGTAGGTGAGCAACGGCTCATCGATACCGTATGCGCAGAAGCCCTGCTTCAGGATACGAAGCCAGGTATAGAAATCTTCGTGCAGGTTGCCGTCAACCGGGAACTTCTCCGAGAGCACCAGGTCGCGGTGCAGAAGGATTGAGGAGAAGGACATGACGTTCTGCTTGAGAAGCTTCTTGTACGTGATCTTCTCCGGAACGTGGAGAATGTAGCCGTACGGGTTGCCCTTGTAGTCCTTGTACGCAGTGCCCGAGAAAATGATCGCCGGGAAATCCGGGTTCGGATCGCCGTTGTCAAGATACATCGGAATATCGCCGCGCATCATGCGGTCGCGCAGGCTGACCTGCTTCTCGATCTTGTCCTCGCGCCACAGATCGTCGCCGTCGAGGAACGCGATCCAGTCGGACTTCGCGTGGTCGATACCGTAGTTACGAACGTAGGAGATACCCTGGTGCTGCTTCATCTGAACATAGATGATACGGGGATCTTCCTTCGCATAATTCTTAAGGATGAAATCGGAGCCGTCCGTGGAGCCGTCGTCGATGATCAGGATCGAGAGGTCCTTGTAAGTCTGATTCGTGACGCTGCGGAGCGTCTCCGTGATGGTAGCCGCTACATTATAAACCGCCATGATGACGGTGACGGTGCCTCTTGCCATAAGATATACCTCCGGTTCCGCAGGCTTCTCCGCGCCTGCGATTGTATCCATTATAGTAACACATTTCGGGAATGGAAACAATAGGAAAGAGCGCGGAAAATTCAAGAAAATTTCACAAATTTTGTAGTGTCAGAAAATACGTAATAAAACATCAAAGTGATCCCCGGAACGGGTCAAAAAGGAAAAAAAGCTTGCAAAAAAGCACAACCCGGCCGGACAGGAAACCACAAAAACAAGGGAAAGCGCCGGGAAAATGATAAAAAAGACCCTTGACATACAGAATGGAATCAAGTACAATCACGTGGTGCCAAAATCACAGAAAAAACCGAGAAATTTACAGTTTGTTTACAAATTGTTCACGGGCTTTGACGTGATACACGACATGATTTTGAAATAAATGCATTTTTCGACCTGTTTGGTTAAAAGAATGTTTACAAACATCTTGCCCATTAGTAGAGTATCTGCTATGCTGAAACCACAAGATATAGTGTTTTGACAAAAATCATGCCGCAAACGGGCAGTTTTTCTGATAAAACGCACAGTTTTTCCTCTGAAAACCTTGCACAATTTATTCAAAAGTGTTATTATTTGAGTATCAAAGCAGCGTCCCGATGCGCACCCGGCGATCGGCGCAGCAATCGGGAGGGCACACATGGCCGGTGAGGTTTACCGCAGGAAGAGAAGGCTCGGCGACATGCTCATTCAGGAGCGCGTCATCACGCAGGAGCAGCTCGAGCAGGCGCTGGAAGCAAAGAAGACCAGCGAGAAGAGACTGGGCGAGATCATCGTCGAGATGAACTTCGCCTCCGAAGAGAATATCACGCGAGCGCTCGCAAGGCAGCTCGGCATGGAGATGGTTGTTCCGTCTTCCATGAAGATCCCGGACGACGTTCTGGCGTTGATCCCGGCGGGTATTCTCCGTAAGTATATGGTAATCCCGTTCGGATTCGCGCCGAACAACAGCGGCATCCTTCGAGTCGCAATGGCCGACCCGATGGATATGAACGCACTTGACGATGTTCAGATGGTAACGCATCTGGAGATCGAACCTTATATCGCAACCGCGCACGACGTCATGGTGTGTATCGACCGTCACTTCGGTAATGCCGAGGCTCTCGATGCCGCAGAGGCGTACACGAAGGAGCGCGAGAGCAAGATGCTCGCGGGCGAAGAGGAAGATGCCGACGAAGTCAGTGACTCCCCGATCGTCGTTCTCGTAAGAAACATGATCGAGTCCGCTGCCCGCCAGAGAGCATCCGATATTCATGTCGAGGCTCTTGAGACGAAAGTAAGAGTCCGGTACCGAATCGACGGTGCGCTCTTCGAGCAGATCACCTACGATATCGGATTGCTGCCGGCCATCATCGCACGACTCAAGATCATCGGCGGCATGGACATTTCCGAGAAGAGAAAGCCGCAGGACGGTCGTATCAGTCAGACGGTCGACCGAATCGAGTACGATATCCGTGTTTCCATCCTTCCTACATATTACGGAGAGAAATGCGTAATGCGTCTCGCCATGAAGACGGCACTCACGAGAAACAAGAAAGACCTCGGTTTCTCCGACGAGGAGATGAAGGTGTTCGACCACATTCTGTCGAACCCTCACGGTATCATCCTCGTAACCGGACCTACCGGTTCCGGTAAATCGACAACGCTTTACACCGCTTTGAGCGAACTGAATAAAGAAGACGTTAACATCATCACGGTCGAGGACCCTGTCGAGGCGAACATCAACGGCATCAACCAGGTACATGTTAACCCGAAGGCCGGACTTACATTTGCATCCGCTCTCCGTTCCATCCTGCGACAGGACCCGGACATCATCATGATCGGTGAGATCCGAGACGGTGAGACTGCAGGAATCGCCGTTCAGGCGTCCATCACCGGCCACTTGGTTGTAAGTACCCTCCACACCAACAGTTCCGCGGCGACCATCGCCCGTCTGATGGATATGGGTGTTGAGAGTTACCTGATCGCGGACTCCGTTGTAGGCGTTATCGCACAGCGACTTGTCCGCCGTCTCTGCCCGAAGTGCAAGAAGGAACGTCTTGCGACCGAGGAAGAGAAGGAGACAATGGGTATCCCGGCAAGCGTCGGAGACGTCGTCCTGTACGACCCGGTCGGCTGCACGAACTGCAACAAGGGTTACAAAGGCCGAATCGGTGTATACGAGATCATGGAGATCTCGCCCAGACTTAAGAAGATCATTTCCCACAAGGAAGATTCCGAAGTGCTCAAGAAGGCCGCTCTCGAGGAGGGCATGAGCACACTCCGTATGAGTTCCGTGCGCTGCTGCCTGCAGGGAATCACATCCTTCTCCGAGATGCTCCGCGTATCCTTTGAGGAGTAAGCGAAGCGAGAACAGGAGAGAGAACACATAGAAAGGAACAACAAGCTGTATGAGAGAACTGGATGAGATCCTTCAGGAGGCCGTAGACCGGCATGCATCCGATATCCACATCACAGCAGGACGCCCCGTCATTTTCCGAATCGACGGCGACCTGAGACCGCTCGACGGAGACAAGCTTACGCCCGAGCAGATTGAGGAGCTGGTAGTACCGCTCTTCGCAGACAACGACCGTTTGGTCGAGACGATGGAGAAGACCGGCGAGATCGACTTCGCGCACTCGCTGTACGGACGCGGACGTTTCCGTGTTAACGTATTTAAGCAGCGCGGCACGCTCGCGATGGTCATGAGACTCCTTCCTTTCAAGATCCCGGCACCGAGAGAGCTCGGACTTCCGGCATCCGTGCAGGAGCTCTGTCAGAGAAAGAGAGGACTTGTCCTCGTAACCGGCGCGACCGGTTCCGGCAAGTCGACGACCCTCGCTTCCCTGATCAACATGATCAACAAGACATACAGCAAGCATATCATCACGCTGGAGGACCCGATCGAGTATCTTCACAGACACGAGAAGTCGATCGTTAACCAGCGAGAGATCGGTGACGATACCGAGAGTTACGCGGGAGCGCTTCGTGCGGCCCTTCGTGAAGACCCGGACGTTATTCTCGTCGGTGAGATGCGTGACCTGGAGACGATCCAGACCGCCATCACCGCTGCAGAGACCGGCCACCTCGTATTCTCGACGCTCCACACGAACAGTGCCGCGGATACGATCAACCGTGTTATCGACGTATTCCCGCCGCATCAGCAGCAGCAGATCCGCGTGCAGCTGGCGAGCGTTATCGAGTGCGTAATCTCGCAGCAGCTCCTTCCGATCCAGACCGGATCCGGACGAGTTGCGGCATTCGAGGTCATGATGGGAACCAGCGCGGTCCGCAACCTCATCCGTGAAGGTAAAGCGTTCCAGATCCCTTCGATGATCCAGACCAGCAAGAAGCAGGGCATGCAGTCCATGGACGACGCTCTGTACAATCTCTACATCGGCGGCTTGATCAGCGCAGAGAACTGTTTGAACTACGCGCAGGACGCCATCGGCATGAGCCGAAAGGTAACATTCTAAAGAGGAAACCTGATTACGGAGGTTATGTATGGCTACTTACCAATATGCAGCCGTGGATAAGTTCGGTAAGGAGAAGAAGGGCAGCGTAGATGCCACCTCCCCGGACCGCGCCGCGTCCATGCTGAAGGGCGAAGGTCTTCTCCCGGTAAAGATCACCGAGGCGAACATCTTCAACAAAGACCTGAATCTCGGCGGTACGAAAGTAAAGAACCGAGAGTTGGCAGTCTTCTGCAGACAGTTCGTGAGTATCATCAACGCCGGCGTTCCGATCATGGATGCGCTGGGCATGATGGAAGAGCAGACCGAGAACAAGCAGTTCCAGAAGGCCATCGGCGAAGTTCGTACCAGTGTTGCAAAGGGCGAGACGCTCGGTAACTCGATGCGCATGCGCACGGATGTATTCCCTTCGATGCTGATCAACATGGTCGATGCCGGCGAGGCTTCCGGTAGTATCGACGTCTCGATGGATCGTATGGCGACCCAGTTCGAGAAGGATGCCCATCTGGCCGGACTTGTTAAGAAGGCCATGGTTTACCCGATCGTCGTCTTTGTTGTTGCTATTGCTGTATGCGTTGTGCTTCTTGTGTACGTTGTGCCGACGTTCATGGAGATGTTCAACGATATGGATATCAAGATGCCCAGCATCACGATCTTCGTTATGAACGCAAGTGACTGGCTGAAAGCCAACTGGTTCATCGCCCTGGGTGTCATCCTATTGATAGCAGTCGGCTTCAAGATCTTCACTTCAACGCAAACCGGCGTTGTGTTCTTTGCAACACTGGCGATCAAGTTGCCGGCGATCAAGAACTTCACGATCAAGTCCGCATCCTCCCGTCTTGCGCGTACACTCAGTACTCTGACGGCAGCAGGTATCTCGATGATCGATGCACTTGACATCACGGCAAAGACGATGTCCAACTACCTGTTCAAGCAGGCCGTGTACGAGTGTAAGGAAGAGGTTAAGAAGGGTGTTCCGCTCTCCGAGCCTCTGAAGAGAAGCGGTCTCTTCCCTCCGATGGTTATCCATATGACCAAGATCGGTGAGGAAACCGGTGATCTTGAGTCCATGCTCACGAAGATGG
>JBGUPV010000134.1:0-5967 GCA_045130455.1 Lachnospiraceae bacterium
ATGCCGTTGATCTCATTTTCATTGCTCTGATAGTATGCGCTTATGGAATTCAAAGCACACCTCCGTCAATTCGAATACTTGGCCGCCTGCTCCTTGATCCAGGATTCATCCTCAAAATAATTGATCCGCATTGCGCGCTTCACATCCGCGAGGGTTGCCGCTGCCGTCTTCTGCGCTTCAAGACTTCCCTTGCGAAGCATCTCGAGGATCTCTGGGATCTTCGTCTGCAGCTCCGCTCTTCTGGCGCGGATCGGTGCCAGCTCCTCCTCCAGTACGGCGCAGAGGAACTTCTTGATCTTCACATCACCGAGTCCGCCTCTGCGATAGTGATCCTTCAGCTCGTCGAGGTTCGCGTAATCCGGAAGGTACTTCGCGAACTGCTCGGGCTTGCAAAATGCATCGAGATATGTGAATACCGCGTTGCCCTCCACGGTACCGGGGTCGGTCACCTTGATGTGGTTGGGGTCGGTGTACATGTTCATGACTTTCGTGCGCACTTCCTCGGCGCTGTCCGCAAGGTAAATGCAATTGCCGAGCGACTTGCTCATCTTGGCTTTGCCGTCGGTTCCCGGAAGACGCTTGCACGTCTCATTGTCCGGAATTACCGCCTCGGGCTCCACAAGAACTTCCTCGTACGTCATATTGAACCGGCGAACGATCTCTCTCGCCTGCTCAAGCATCGGCAGCTGGTCCTCGCCCACCGGCACCGTCGTTGCCTTGAACGCCGTGATGTCGGACGTCTGGCTCACCGGGTACGTGAAGAATCCCGCCGGGATGCTCTCCTCAAACCCACGCATCGCGATCTCATTTTTCACCGTAGGGTTGCGGTGAAGTCTCGCGACCGTAACGAGGTTCATGTAGTAGAACGTCAGCTCCGTCAGCTCCGGCACCATCGACTGAATGAAAATGGTGCTCTTCTCCGGATCCAGGCCCGCCGCCAGATAATCAAGCGCCACCTCAAGGATATTCTCGCGCACTTTCTGCGGGTTGTCGGCATTATCCGTCAGCGCCTGAGCATCGGCGATCATGATAAAGATCTTCTCATACTCCCCCGAATTCTGCATCTCAACACGGCGCTTCAGCGATCCTACATAATGACCGACATGAAGTCTGCCCGTCGGCCGGTCGCCCGTCAGTATAATCTTGCCCATTTCCATCCTCCTTCGATCCGGTTGCTGTCTTCCGGCCCCGCGTAACGTACACGTCTGAGCCGGATTCTGATAACGGATACAATAACTTAATAATCATATCAATTCCGCGGCTGAAAGTCAATGTGAATCACCGCGGCAAATGCATTTTTTTCGCAGCTTACAACTATCGTTGTAAATGATGTCTGCCACAGTTCGGGTGAACCGGGTACACTTGTCCGCGGCGGTCGACCACGGACGAAAAGCTTGTTGCTGCAGTTCTGCTGAATCGGGTACAATCGTCCGCGGCGGTCGACCACGGACGAAAAGCCATTGCTCGCAGGTTAAATGCTCGCAATGCCTTTTGTTCGTGTTTCCCGTCGCGTCGGGAGGCACGGTTGAGTTGATCAGCTGAACGGCTATTGGTTATCTGTGCGGTCGACCGCCGCGTCGGGATGCAGATTTCAGCGTTTTGTCACATCGTTCTCACTATCAACGGTGGCTTTCAGCAGGCGAAAAAAATGTTGCCGCAGTTCAGGTAAACCGATTACAGTTATCCGCGGCGGTCGACCGCCGCGTTGAGAGGCACGGTTTCAGTAGCAGGTGGCAAACAAAAACGCCGGGCGGGCTGCCCGGCGTCTGTGTGTTTCAGTTTGGAGTATTCTTCTGCGGTGTTGGTCAGCCGAGTTTCACGGCGACATTCAGCGCAAGCTCCATCATCTCGGTGAAGGAGTTCTGGCGGTCTTCCGCCGGCAGGTTTTCACCGGTGATCAGGTGATCGGAAATCGTGCAGATGGCTAGGGCCTTCTTGCCGGCGCGGGCTGCGTTCATGAAGAGCGCTGCCGCTTCCATCTCGACGGCGAGCACGCCCATCTTGCTCCAGGCGGCCAGCGGCTGCTCCGCGGCGGTAAATGCTTCCGGGTCTCCGTAGAAGCAATCGCTCGAGAAGAGGTTGCCGACGTGATAACGGAGGTTCAATTCTTTTGCTGATTCTACTGCTGTAGAAAGCAGCCCGAAATCACTGATCGCCGAGTAGGTTCCCGGCAGATTGAACTGGTGCACATAATTACTGTCGTAGCAGGCGCCCTGCGCGATCACGATGTCGCGCACTTTGACCTTCGGGCTGTACGCGCCCGCGGATCCGATGCGGATGATATTTTCCACATCAAAGTAGTTAAACAGCTCGTAGCTGTAGATGCCGATGGACGGCATGCCCATGCCGCTGGCCATCACGCTGACGCGCGTGCCCTTGTACGTTCCCGTGTAACCCTGAATCCCGCGCACGTTGTTGAACAGTACCGGATTCTCGAGAAATGTCTCGGCGATGAATTTGGCGCGCAGAGGATCGCCCGGCATAAGCACGGTCTTCGCGATGTCCTCAGGTGTCGCCTTGATATGCGGTGTCGGATAATTCTTTCCCATAACAGACCTCCTCCGTTAACGCCCGAAGCGCCCGGCTCCGGACTGGCTTAAACTGCGCTCTCGGCCGATCGGCCGAAAGCAACCCCGATCACGAAAAATAACTCAGATTCGCATGTTCCTTTACGCTCAGAAGTGACTTGACCTCACTGACAACCTTGCTGGTTCCCAGACGGTCGGCACCGAGCTCGAGGAACTGTTCCGCGTCCTCGATGGAGCGGATCCCTCCGGCGGCTTTGACTTTCTTTCCTTTGCAGCGCTCCGCCATGAGCTCAACATCGTGGAACGTCGCTCCGCCTCCGCCGAAGCCCGTGGACGTCTTAATATAGTCGGCGTAGGACGAAGAAACAACCTCACAGAGGGCGATCTTCTCTTCCTCCTCAAGACGGCACGTCTCGATGATCACCTTCAACAGTTTGCCGTTGCACGCTCGCTTTACCTCGTTGATCTCCTTGAGCACATCGTCGTAACGGCCTTCCTTGACCATACCGAGATTGATCACCATATCGATCTCGGTCGCGCCGTTGCGCACCGCGTCCGAGGCTTCGAAACATTTGGCTTCCGTTGTGGCATAACCGTTCGGAAAACCGATGACCGTGCAGATCGGTACCTGTCCCTGCACGTACTCCGCGGCTCTCTTCACAAAACTCGGGGGAATGCACACGCTCGCCGTGCGAAAGCGGATGCCGTCATCGCAGATCGTGCGGATGTCCTCCCAGGTTGCGGTCGTCGCCAGAAGCGTGTGATCGACCTTGCTGAGCAATTCCTGAATCTCCATTTCATTTTCCTCCCTGTTCTCTATTTCCATTCCGGCAAGCCGGAAATCCATGCTGCAAGTTTCTTCGCGTCGCGCTCATGCGTCCGCGCGCTCGGGTGCCAGTCGACGGCGAGCCCATCGTTCGCTTCATCCTGCGGTTCGAAGAACATCGTGTGGATCGGCACGTCCGGATGCTCCGCGCCGAAACGCTCCGCCGCGTTCTTCACACAACCGGTCAGACGGCCGTCCATCGTGCCGAGCACACAGGCCAGCGTCGCGCCGGGGTTGTGCGCTGAGACATCCTCCAGAAAAGCCGCGTAGGCTGACGTGAACATCTCGTGCCTTGCGGCGTCGTCCGTACAATAGCTCGCGTCGTTGGTGCCGAGGTTGACCACGATCAGGTCGGGTACGAACCTCGAAAAATCCCACGGAACGTCCGAAGGTTTCACGCGGTCACCGAATGCTCCGTACGAGTCGCCCATCGTCGCATAGATCGGCGGAACGGTGCATTCCGAGCGGATCATGCCGGTCTCCGTGTAGCCGGAAATGATGCCGTAACCGCTGAAGGAAACCAGACTGTGATCGACGTGCAGTGCCTGCGCAGTGCGGTAGGCATACGCCTTCGTCGCGTCCTCATTGGATGTGCTGTACAGTTCGCCGAGCCGTCCGTCCACGCCGTACCCGCAGGTGATGGAGTCGCCGATAAATTCGATCCTCCGCAGTTTCTGCGGCGTCGGCCGCAGCTCACCATGCCCTGTCACCGAAGTGATCCCGAGCGTCGAATCCTCGCTCTCGGAGAGTTTCAGAACACGCACAATATGCCTGCCCGGCTGCTCCGTTTTGATCACCGTGTGACTTGCGTGCCGCGTCTCTCCCATCGTCGCATCCACGACGCGGACATCATCCACCTCGATGGCGTAGCGGGGGCTGTGTACGATGTCGCCGCTGAGCGCATCGCCTTCCAGATTCACCGTACATTCAACGCCGGTGAACTCCCACTCCGCGCCGGACGCCGAAAGGCTGAGCCACAGCGTCCCGTCCAACTTATATGTCCGCCCAAGTAGTTTTGCGCAGGCGGATGTGATCTTCCACTCCATATTACGCCCTTCTTCACGGCACATCAGTTCGCGCCGCAAAATGTATTCCTTCGAAAAATGATCCCGTCGATCACCGATGTGCCTTCCAAACCGGCTCCCTGACGACTCTCACGCGGCCGCTCACATAGCGGACCGCGTCCTCACCGAGCACCTCGCCGCAAATGTACGGGGAGACACAGGGAGGCATGCTGAGCATCGGCTCCGCAAGGATCCTTCCGATACAGTGCGACTTGTCCACATACTCGCTCTCCGCGAGGATCGCCTGCGCGGGACTTAAGACCCGGATCGGCGTTGGAAGACGCCTTCGTGGATTCTCCGGCTCCCCGGCGGGATTCAGATTGCCTGCTTCCTCCGGCTCATCAGCCGGTTTTGCATCTCCGCTTTCCTCAGACTCGACTGCCGCGTTCGTTTCCCCGGCCTCCGAGGGCTCATTTTCCGACGCATCGCCCTCGGAATCCTCGGCTTCGGCCTCCGCAGCCTTCTTTGCCTGCTTCGCCTCCGCTGCGATCGCGAGAAGCGCCTTGCCGGTCGCCTGAAGATCGCTCTCCGGTGCGGTGACACCGAACATCAGCACGACATAATCGCTGTCGCAGTACTCCGCCTCGATCCCGCGTTCACGCAATGCGGCCGCGAGCGCAAAGCCATCGTCCACAACGGTCTCCGCCGTGATCGTAATCTTCAGCCGTTCCTCGCCGTACAGCGTGTAGCCGGCATTCCGAAGGCTCGACTTCAGCGCGTCCACGCGGCGGGCCGCTTTCTCGACGGCATTGCCGTTCTCCTCGAGAAACGCGTTGCACAGATCAAGGGATTGAAGGATCAGATAGGACGGACTCGTCGTGGCGAAGAGAGACAGCGCCGTGCGCGCATGCTCACGCAGATACGGGTCCGTAGTCAGAGAAACCTGAAGATAAGCGCCGCCCGTCAGGACCGGCAGCGTCTTGTGAGCGGAATCGCAGCAAATGTCTGCGCCGAGATCCATCGGATGCCCGGAATCCGCGAGAAATTTCCGATATGCGCCGTGCGCGTTGTCCACCGCCAGAAGGCAGCCGCGGATATGGCACACTTCCGCAAGCCCCGAGATGTCGGCAACTCCGCCGAGATAGTCGGGACTGGTGATGTAGACCGCCGTCGGCATCTCGCCTCTCGCGCGGCAGTCCTCGATGCGCTCCGCAAGCTCCTCCGCCGTGATCGTACAGCTCACGTACGATTCGGACACATGCGGCATGATCCACTCGACGTCGACGTCAAGAAGCGCGACCGCGTCGACAAACGAACGGTGCGCGTTGCGCGTTGCCAGGATCCTCGGCGTTCCGCCGCGGTGAAGCGCAAACTTTTTGAGCAGGAACACCATCGCGCGGATGCTCAGCGACGAGCCCTCCGTCGAGTAAAATGTCCTGCAGCCGAAGAGCGAACCCGCATTGGCCTCACTCTCCGCGATGATGCCGCACGCCTGCGAAAGCACGTCCGCGCCGGCAATCTCCGTGATATCCAGAAGCTCCGCGCCGAGAGGCCCCGGAACTCCCTTGTGACCGGGCATGTGAAGCCGGATCGTCCCGCTCTCACAATA
>JBGUPV010000135.1:0-20843 GCA_045130455.1 Lachnospiraceae bacterium
TCTGCAGGAGCTGACGGTGGAATGTTACCGGATCGATCCTGTAACGCAGGAAAAGACCTTCGAGCGACAGCTCAAGTTGGAATACAAGGATAAGCGGTGAGGATAATAAAAGCGGCCGGACGTTATGAGATCATAGCGTCCGGCCTTGTTTTTTGTGCCTGATAAATGATGCTGCTTCCGTTGCATCGCGGGAAGGTTTGCTTCACTTTGCAGCGAACGGTTACTTCTGCATCTTTGTGTAGTGCTCCTTGATCTTCGCGAACGTCTCGTCGCTGATGTCATGTTCGATCTTGCAGGCATCCTCCGCGGCAGCACGCTCGCTCACGCCGAGGGAGACGAGCATGGTGGTGAGCACCTGGTGGCGCTCGTAAATCTTCTCGGCAATCCCGCGGCCCTTCTCGGTGAACGCTATGCGGCCGTTGGCGTCGATGATGAGACAGTTCTCATCCTTGAGACGGCCGAGCGCGCGGCTCACGGAGGGCTTGGAGATGCCCATCTCTGCGGCGATGTCCACTGCGTGGACCTCATTTTGCGACTTGGAGAGAACCAGGATGGTCTCAAGGTACATTTCACCGGATTCGTAAATCATGGCGGCCTCCTCGGGATAGCCGGATTGCTCCTGCTTTTTCATTTATTATATGAAATCTCGGGAATACCGTCAAGGGGTCGAGAGGAATTGACAGTACTTCGACACAGCAGTTTGACGGGAATGCCGGGGTGGATCGGGCGGAAAATGGTGAAAAATCACGCTTGACAAGTTGTTCACGGGTAACTATAATGTCGACGAAGAGTTGTCTGCAGACAACCGAAAATAACAAAAGGCAAGCGAAGGAGGTGATCCAATGATTCCGTTGAACCTTGCGGACTGCAATGTGGAGGTCATCATCCGCAGGATCGCCGGCAAGCAGGAGATGAAGAGACATCTGGAAAATCTCGGCTTTGTCGTCGGAGCTGCGGTGCGTGTGATCTCGGAGAACAGCGGCAATGTGATCGTTGATGTCAAGGAATCGCGGATCGCGATCAGCAGCGAGGCAGCCTCGCACATTTATGTTTAGGAAAATGAAGGCTGAAAGTATCAACTGCGGCGGGCGGTGTACGCGCGCCCGGAAAGGAGAAACATGAAGACTTTGAAGGAAGTTGCGGTCGGTGAGACCGCGGAAGTGGTCCGGTTGATCGGTGAGGGCGCGACGCGCCGCCGTATCATGGACATGGGGATCACGAAGGGCGTAAGTGTTTACGTTCGCAAAGTCGCTCCTCTGGGAGACCCCATCGAAGTGACCGTGCGAGGCTATGAACTCAGCCTGCGCAAGGAAGATGCGGCCATGATCATGGTGATGTAATTTTTTTACACAGCGGTTAGCGGAAGGCAACCAGCAAAGCGACCGGCCATGAGCCGGGGAAAGGAATCCTATGGATATCAAAATTGCGTTGGCCGGCAATCCCAACAGCGGCAAAACAACGCTTTTTAACGCTCTGACCGGATCCAACCAGTTCGTCGGAAACTGGCCGGGTGTCACGGTTGAGAAAAAGGAAGGAAAACTGAAGAAGCACGACGGTGTCACGGTCATCGACCTGCCCGGCATCTACTCGCTCTCTCCTTATACTTTGGAGGAGGTTGTAGCGAGAAACTATCTCCTGAATGAAAGACCGGACGTGATCCTGAACATCATCGACGGATCCAACCTGGAGCGCAACCTGTACCTGACGACACAGCTTCTCGAGATCGGCATTCCGGTCGTGATGGCTGTCAACATGATGGATATCGTGGAGAAGAAGGGCGACCGGATCGACTCCGCCAAGCTCTCCAAGGAGCTCGGCTGCGAGGTCGTTGAGATTTCCGCACTCAAGGGAACCGGCGTGTCCGCGGCGGCGGACGCGGCGGTCAAGGCGGCCGGAAGAAAAGCAAACCCGGCGCAGCACGGATTTTCCGGAGTCGTCGAACACGCGATCGCGCATATCGAGGAAGCGGTCGTACATGACATGCCGGAGGAGCAGCAGAGATTTTACGCGGTCAAGGTGTTTGAGCGCGACGAGAAGGTGATCGAGAGCCTGAAGATCTCGAAGGAGACCCTCGATCATATCGAAAAGGATATTCAGAACGCGGAGAAAGAGCTCGACGATGACGCTGAGAGCATTATCACCAACGAGAGATACGTGTTTATTGCGGACTTGATCCGCAGATGCAGCCGCAAGGCGGCAAAGCCGGGAACGGACACGACGTCGGACAAGATCGACCGCATCGTGACGAACCGCTGGCTCGGTCTTCCGATCTTCGCGGTCATCATGTTCCTGATCTACTGGATCGCCATGGTCGGTGTGGGCGCACCGGCAACAGACTGGGCCAACGACGGTCTGTTCGGCGACGGCTGGCATCTTCTGGGCATCGGCTCCGGTGACACCGAGGATGCTGAGGAAGAGTACGGCGACACCGACGCGATCCTGGAAGGTCTGATCGCCAAGGCGCAGGAGGACGGCATCGAGACCGAGGCTGTTGAGAATGCGATGGACAGCGAGGCGGAAGATTACGACTCCGCGGCTGCCGTGGCGGCACTCAGGGAGCTGCTTGCAAACTACAATGCCGCGGATGCGGAGTTCCCGTACACGCTGGTCGACGAGGAAACCCTCGAAGAGGCCGGGGAGACCGCAAGTCTCGCGGACGTGAACGACGCGATCGCAATGTACGAAAAATACGAGGGCGGTGTGGATCCCGCAAACTACGGTGTCTGGGTGCCCGGCATCCCGAGCCTTGTCGAGTCGCTTCTTGACAAGATCGGCTGCGCGGACTGGCTCAAGGGTCTGATCCTTGACGGTATCATCGCCGGTATCGGCGCGGTGCTCGGCTTTGTTCCGCAGATGCTCGTGCTGTTCTTTATGCTTGCCGCGCTTGAGGCATGCGGTTATATGGCGAGAATCGCCTTCGTTCTGGACCGTATTTTCCGAAAGTTCGGTCTTTCGGGCAAGTCCTTCATTCCGATGCTGATCGGCGTCGGCTGCGGCGTGCCCGGTATCATGGCTTCGCGTACGATCGAAAATGAGCGTGACCGCCGTATGACCATCATGACCACGACATTTATCCCCTGCTCCGCGAAGGTTCCGTTCATCGGCATGGTTGCCGGCGCGATCTTCGGCGGCAGTGCATGGATCTCTACGACGGCATATTTCATCGGTATGGCTTCCATCATCGTCTCCGGTATCATCCTGAAGAAGACGAAGATGTTCGCGGGCAATCCGGCACCGTTCGTAATGGAGCTTCCGGCTTATCATATGCCGACCCTTTCCAACGTACTCCGTTCCATGTGGGAGCGCGGCTGGTCCTTCATCAAGAAGGCCGGCACGATCATCCTTCTGTCGACCATTTTCGTATGGTTCACCTCGTACTTCGGCTGGGTTGACGGAACGTTCCGCATGCTCACCGAGGATGAGATCGACAGTTCGATCCTCGCTTCCATCGGCGGTGTGTTCGCATGGATCTTCAAGCCGCTCGGCTGGGGCAACTGGCAGGCGGCCGTGGCGTCCGTCACCGGTCTCGTCGCGAAGGAAAATATCGTCGGCACGATGGGCATCCTCTACGGCGACATCGCTTCCGTAGGCGCAGCGTTCACGAAGATCACGGGCTTCTCGTTCCTTGTCTTCAACCTGCTGTGCGCACCTTGCTTCGCCGCGATCGGCGCGATCCGCCGCGAGATGAACAACGCAAAATGGACCTGGTTCGCGATCCTTTACCAGTGCGGTTTCGCGTATGCGATCGCTCTGATGATCACGCAGTTCGCCCGTATCTTCGCCGGCGGCGTGAACGTGATCGCACTGATCTTCGCGATCGCGATTTTGGCCGGAATGCTTTACATGCTCTTCGTTAAGAAGTATTATGAAGCAGAGAAGCTTACCGTAAAGGAAGCACGCTGAGAATAAAAGACGGGAAGGAGAGTGCGGAAAATGCTCACATGGCTGTCGGATAATCTCGCGACGATCGTCGTTGCGGCAATCCTGCTCGCGATCGTGGTGCTGATCATCGTGAAGATGGTCCGCGATCGCAGAAACGGCAAAAACAGCTGCGGCTGCGGCTGCGAATCCTGCCCCTCCCGCGGGGTGTGTCACAAGGGGTAATCGTCGCTTTGACAAGGCTGTTTGTGCAATATGTCGGAAACTTGGTCAAAAATGGCCTGTTCCATGATGAAAAACTGTGAATAAGGTCCAAAACCATAGTAAATGTGCACAAAAACTTTTTTTGATTATTGTAATGTTTATGCACACTAAAATACAGACCCGTGGTATTATAATGGACGTAAACCCCAATACATTATAGTTTTTGCTACACCCCATAAGTAACAAAAATACCTTCTCCAGAAAAAGCCCCTGTCGCAAGGCAGGGGCTTTTTCCTTTTCTTCCTTGTATTGATTCTGTGAAGATGATACAATTATCCCGTAGTGCGGTTACGATGATCAGGGGAAGAGAGCGTGCCGCAGGGTGTGTGTTTACGGAAGGAAGGTGTATCGGAGTATGAGAAGGTTGAGAAAGTATTTGACGAGGGCCCTTTCCGTCGCGCTCGCGGCGGTCATGGTGCTGGCACTCATGGGACCGCTTTCGGCTCGGGCCGCACGATCGCAGGTCCTCATCACGGTATCTGTGTATAACATTTCCACCGGCAAGATAGCGGAAGGCGGTGCGATCACAGCGTATCGGAACGGGTCGTGGATCTATAACGGGGTCGGGAGCGCCGAGCAGTTTGTCGTTGACATAGGGGATGTGCTCAGACTGGATACGTACGGTTTTTACGGCAGAAAATTTCGCGGGTGGCACGAAACAAGCCCGACGTCAGGGCCGACGCTGAGTTTGGATGGTCGGATTGAGATCACCGCGGAAAAGAGCATGACCTTGTTTGCGGTGTATGAGGAGGACTATGAGTGTCCTCCCAGTATCAGGGACCAACCGCAGGATCTCTTGGTCGCGCGGAACATGGAGGCGAATTTTTCCGTTGTTGCCGAGAGTCGGGGAAATCTGAAGTATCAGTGGCAGTATCGCCGTTCGGGCAATACGTCCTGGTCCAATTTCCTTTCGGAAAGCGCCAAGAGTTTTGATCTCCGGTTTAAGGCAACGGCTGCGCACAACGGGTTCAAGGTCCGTTGTATCGTGACGGACGAGTCCAACGGGAAAAAGGACATTTCCGATGAAGCGACGCTGACGGTATTGGAGAACGGCCGCTGTATTGATGCTCGTGTTTACGACCGCACGGAGGCATGGGAGTACCAGGGCGGTGCATATATGGTCGCAACCGGGGACGGTATCGTTTATACCGGAGGCGGGACGAGTCACGCATTCGAGGTGGGAACCAAGATCACGATGCTGGCATATCCTGCCACGGGGTACCGCTACGTCGGCTGGTACGAAGGCACCCCTGATATCGGCAAAAAGCTGACTTCGGCACAGGAGTATCCGATCACCGTAAGTGAGGGCATTATGATCTATGCCGCCTTTGAGTCGGAGGATGCACCTAAGATCACAAAGCATCCGGCGGATACCGCAGCCGCAGTAGGGTCCACGGCGAAATTTACGGTCGCCGCGTCCGGTACCGGCACCGTTCAGTACCAGTGGCAGGCCTATAATCCGAAGACGAAACAATGGGTAAACTCCGGGGCGGCGAGTGCGAAGACGGCGACACTCAGCGTTTCGGTGCAGCTTGCGCATCAGGGATACCGATTCCGCTGCGTTGTTGTGGACAGCAAGGGAGTGCCGACAGTATCCGATGCAGCAAAGCTTTCCGTGAAGCCGTATATTTCGGCACAACCGAAAAAAGCCACCGTAAGCGTCGGTGAAACCGCGGAGTTTTCCGTGACCGCGACCGGACTGCAGAAACTGACGTATCAGTGGCAGGCATACAATCCGAACACGAAGAAGTGGACGAATTCGTCCGCTCCGGGCGCACAGACCGAGAAGCTCAGCCTGACCGCCCAGGCGGCACACCACGAATTCCAGTTCCGCTGCATCGTGACCGACGCGGAGGGCAATAAGACCACGTCGTCCGCTGCGAAGCTGACGGTGAAGCCGGCGATCACGACACAGCCGAAGAGCACGACCGTATCGGTCGGAGGGACCGCGAAATTCACGGTCACCGCGAAGGGAAAAGAGACGCTGAAGTATCAGTGGCAGACGTACAATACGTCAACATCGAAGTGGGTCAATTGCTCCGCTCCGAGCGCAAAGACGGCGACCTTCACTTTCACGGCGCAGAAGGGTCACAACGGTAAGAAGTTCCGCTGCCTCGTTATGGACGGCAACGGCAAGATGAATATATCGAACAACGCTGTTCTTACCGTGAAATAATCTTAAGAAACAATACGGAAAAGGAAACCGCGAACTGCGCGGCAGCTCAGGCTGCCGCGGGGTTCGCGGTTCTTTTGCGCACGGCCGCGTTTTCGGTGCCGATACATCATACTTGCATTTTACGGGGATAATGGATATAATTACTATGTATGACTATGCGCACGGGCGACTTGACGGAGCATTTTCCGCGGGCGAAACGAGCCTTACGGCCCGGCGCTGCGACGATTAATACAGGAGTGTGTTACAGTTACAGACAATGAGTAAATCCGAAAAAAAAGTGAAACCGATGCATCGATTCTTCGGCAGAGAACACTGGGTCGGCGTGTCCCTGTTCATGATGCTGTACGACGTGATCGCCGTGTCGGCGGCTTATTTTCTTGCGTTGTGGCTTCGTTTCGATTGCCGCTTCTCTCTGATCACACCGAAATACCTCAAGGCGTGGATGTGGTTCGCGCCGTTGTATGCAGCGGTGGTCATCATCATTTTCTACATCCTTCGTCTTTACAAGAGCATATGGCGGTTCGCAAGCTACAGTGAGCTTCTTCGCGTGATCATCGCTTCCGCGATCACGATCACGATCCATTCGGCCGGCATCACTGCGATGGTCCGTTTCTATAAGAAGACGTTCCGGATGGACCGAATGCCGATCTCGTACTACGTCATCGGCGCGATCATTCAGTTCTGTCTCGTTCTCGGCATCCGTTTCGCTTACCGGTTCTTCCTTCTTCTGAAGACCGAGCGCCGCAGGAACAAGGGCAACGGTGCCAACATTATGATCATCGGCGCGGGGTCCGCGGGTCAGATGATCCTCCGTGACATCAACAGTGCGCGTGAGATCGGCGACCGCGTGGTCTGTGTCATCGACGACAACCGCAACAAGCAGGGACGCTATATCGACGGCGTTCCGGTCGTCGGCGGACGTGAGAGCATCCTTGAGAGCGTGGAGAAATACCATGTGACCAAGATCTTCCTCGCGATCCCTTCGGCGAGCATGACCGACCGCAGAGATATCCTCAACATCTGCCAGGAGGCCGGATGCGAGCTCAAGAACCTGCCCGGAATGTACCAGCTGGTCAACGGTGAAGTGAGCGTGTCGCAGCTGAAGGACGTGTCCATCGAGGATCTTCTCGGAAGAGAGCCAATCAAGGTGGACATGGACAACGTGTTCAACTTCCTTCACGGCAAGACCGTTCTTGTCACGGGCGGCGGCGGTTCCATCGGCAGCGAGTTGTGCCGCCAGGTGGCCGAGCATCACCCGAAGCGCCTGATCATTTTCGATGTCTATGAAAATAACGCCTACAGCATTCAGCTCGAACTCAGGGAGAAGCACCCCGAGCTCGATCTGGTAACGCTGATCGGATCCGTGCGCGACTCGCGCAAAATGTTCCAGGTGTTCGAATACTACAAGCCCGACGTGGTCTACCACGCGGCGGCGCACAAGCACGTGCCGCTCATGGAGGACAGCCCGTGCGAGGCGATCAAGAACAACGCGATCGGCACGTACAAGACCGCGTACGCCGCGATGGTGCACGGCTGCCAGCGCTTCGTCCTGATCTCCACGGACAAGGCCGTCAACCCGACCAACATCATGGGCGCTTCGAAGCGTCTGTGCGAGATGATCATCCAGAGTTTCGACGCGAAGATCAAGGAAGGCAAGGCTGCCGAGATCCCGCAGCTGTTCACGCACCACACGAAGAGCAGCGACGGTCACGAGAAACTCGATACGGAAGCCAACGCGGAGTTCTTCCGCAACATCAAGACCGAGTTCGTCGCGGTTCGTTTCGGCAATGTGCTCGGATCGAACGGCAGCGTGATCCCGATCTTCAAGAAGCAGATCGAGAAGGGCGGTCCGGTGACGGTCACGCACCCGGACATCATCCGCTACTTCATGACGATCCCCGAGGCTGTCAGCCTTGTGCTCCTGGCGGGAACCAACGCCAAGGGCGGCGAGATCTTCGTGCTCGACATGGGCAGCCCGGTCAAGATCGATACGTTGGCGCGCAACCTGATCCGCCTCTCCGGACTCAAGCCGGACGAGGATATCAAGGTCGAATATACGGGCCTTCGCCCCGGCGAAAAGCTCTATGAAGAGAAGCTGATGGCCGAGGAAGGCATTCGCAAGACGGAAAATGAGAAGATCCACATCGGATGTCCTCTCAAGTTTGATATCGATCGATTCCTTGACGATCTCGATGATCTGATGGAGGCTGCGTACGCGAACAGCCGCCGCATCAAGCGTCTCGTCGCCGGCATGGTGAACACGTATCACCAGGAGGGCGTTGAGGCAGTGACCAGCGAAGTTTACCGCAAGCTGGTCAGCGAGATCGGCGAAGAGGACGACTGATGGCGTCCTCAATATGAGTAATCAACGGAGACAGTGTGATGAACGATTTTCGGAATGACCCGAGATTTGCGGGTATTGAGCCCTTCGAGAAGAAGGTGTGGCTCGCGACGCCGACGATGCACGGTGACGAGCAGAAATGGGTGGACGACGCCATCCGGACGAACTGGGTGTCCACGGTCGGTGCGAACATCAATGAGGTGGAAAAGCAGATCGCGGAGTATGTCGGCTGCCGCTACGCGGTAGCGCTTTCCGCGGGTACGGCGGCGCTGCATCTTGCGACCAAACTCGCGGGCGAGAAACTGTACGGACAGGCGAAGCCCAACGAAGGCACCCTGCAGGGACACAAGGTGTTCTGCTCGGACTGCACCTTTGACGCGAGCATCAACCCCGTGGCGTACGAGGACGGAGAGGCCGTATTTATCGACACCGAGCCCGACACCTGGAACATGAGCCCGGAGGCGCTTGAGAAGGCGTACGAGCTCTATCCCGAGGTCCGGCTGATCGTCGTGGCGCACCTGTACGGAACGCCCGGCAAGATGGAGCAGATCAAAGCCATTGCGGACCGTCACGGCGCGTTGATCGTCGAGGACGCCGCGGAGAGTCTCGGCGCAAAATACCTGCTCAACGGCAAATGGATTGAGACGGGAAAGCTCGGCTCCTACAACTGCATCTCCTTCAACGGCAATAAGATCATCACCGGCAGCGCCGGCGGAATGTTTTTGACGGACAGCGCGGAGGATGCAGACAAGGTCCGCAAATGGTCCACCCAGAGCCGCGAGGCAGCCCCGTGGTACCAGCATGAGGAAGTCGGCTACAACTACCGTATGAGCAATATCGTGGCCGGCGTCGTGCGCGGCCAGATCCCGTATCTTGACGAGCACATCGCGCAGAAGCGCGCGGTCTGGGAGCGCTACGAGAAGGGACTCGCGGGACTTCCCGTGAAGATGAACCCCTGGGACCGCGAGAAGAGCGTGCCGAATTTCTGGCTCAGCTGCATGATCATCGATGAGGATGCGATGGCGCCGATGGTACGCGGGGAGCAGGACTACCTGTACAAGAGCGAACCCGGCAAGAGCTCGCCGCACGAGATCCTGGATGCGCTTGCCGCATTTAACGCGGAGGGACGTCCGATCTGGAAACCGATGCATATGCAGCCGATCTACCGCACGCACGCGTTTGTCACGGCGGAGGGCAACGGCCGCGGCCGCACCAACGCGTACATCGCAGGAAGCGGCATCGACGTCGGAGCGGACATTTTCCGCAGAGGCCTGTGCCTGCCCAGCGACAACAAGATGACGGCGGAGCAGCAGGACCGCGTGATCGAGATCATCCGCAGGTGTTTTGCGTAAAACGATACCCTACGCCGGAGTGCGGTCACGAAAACAGTAAATAAGGATTCGAGGTTAGCAGGGAATATGAAAACGGTTTTGATTACCGGTATCGGCGGTCTTACGCCGCGATCGATCGCGACCATTGTACGTAAAAATCATCCGGATTACCGGATCGTCGGTTGCGACATTGATAAGAAGGCCATGGGCTTTTTCATGAAAGGGCTGGTGGATGAATACTATGTGGCACCGAGATGCTCTTCGCCGGAGTATTTTCCGTGGATGGAAAAACTGGTGGAGAAGGCCGGTGTCGACTACGCGTTCGTTCAGCCCGAGAGCGAGATCGTGGAGTGGGGCCGTTATTTCGAAGAGCACGGAAAATATCCCTGCCCGGTATTCATGGGCAGCCGCTTGCTTTCGGTATCTCTGAAAGATAAATCCATTATGGCGGAGCTTCTGGAAGGAACGGAGTTTATTCCGAAGACGATCCGCGTGACGCAGGAGGATCCCCGTTTCGAGGAGGTTGAGCGTGAGATCGGATTCCCCTGCTGGATCCGTGCGACGGAAGGCACCGGTGGACTCGGATCGCTTCGTCTCGACGATATCAGTTCCTATCGGTCCTGGCTGTTCATCAACTCGTCGATCCCGGAGTTTACGGTTTCGGAGTTTCTCACCGGAAGACATCTGGCCAACCAGATGCTCTACTACAACGGGGAATACGTCAAGGGCGCGGCGCTCGAGTGCGCGGAGTACGTGATGGCCAATACCGCGCCGTCTCACGTGACCGGCAACACGCATTTCGGCCGGTTCCTCAACGAGGACCGGATCAATGAATTCTGTGACCGCTGCATCAAATACCTGGAGAAAAAGCTCGGGGTTCCGGCGCACGGGATCCTCTCCTTCGACCTGAAGGAGGACAGCAAGGGAGAGCTTAAGGTGACCGAAGTGAACATCCGCCACATGGCGTATACCGGTGTTATGGCGCGTGTCGGCTTCGATCTGATCGAGGATACGATCCGCATCATGGAGGACGGCAATTGCGACCGCGTAGCGCGCGCACCGTTCTACCATTATGATAAGCCGTATGTGTTCCTGCGAGATGTGGATGTGGAGCCGATCATTCTGGAGAGTGAAGAGATCTTCGACAGCCCGGCTTCCGTTCTCGGGGAATGATCTCCGAAGAGCATTTTTCGGGAAAGGAGTGGACGCATGAATAAGAAACGTCTGTTTCAGACGATCCGGCTTGCAACTAAGCGCAGTGCGCGAAAGAGAGCGGACTATCTGAGAAAGAAGCAGATCTTCGGATTCATCGGGGAAAATGTCGGGTTTCAGCCCCGTATGATCCCGCTCTATCCGGAACTGATCCGGATCCATAACAATGTGATGATCGCCGCAGGGGTACGCCTTGTGACGCACGATGCATCGTTTACGGTACTGAACCGGCTCGGGAAAGGTTCGTTCCCGGAGCAGATCGGATGCATCGAGATCATGGACAATGTGTTTATCGGCTACAATGCCACGATCCTTCCGAATGTCAGGATCGGCAGCAATGTTATAGTCGGGGCATGTTCGGTTGTCACGAAGGATCTGGAACCGGACGGCATCTACGTCGGATCGCCTGCGAAGAGGATCGGAAGTTTTTCCGATTTTCTCAAGAAGCGCGGAGCGTTGTCGGACGGAAGCTACAGTTATCCGTATGTGAAGAAAAACCAGAACATGACACAGGAAGAAGCTGCAGCTGCCTGGGCATTTTTCGAGAGTAACCGTGCGGAGACGCGTGAGGAAGAAACTCAATCGACGGTAAGTGGAGTGAATGATTGATTATGAGCCGAAGCGATAATAAGAAACCGCTGACCTTTTATCAGAAATACGGAAAGCGCGGATGGGACATTTTTCTGTCGGCGCTGGCAGTGATACTGCTCAGTCCGTTTCTGCTGATCACGGCAATTCTCGTGCTGATCTTCCACGGGAGACCGATCCTCTTCTGCCCGACCAGACCGGGAAAAGATGAAAAGATCTTTCGCGTGTACAAGTTCCGCACGATGTCGAATAAAAAAGACGAAAACGGAAAACTGCTTCCGGACAAGGACCGGATCACGAAATTCGGCAAGTTTTTGCGCGCATGCAGTATCGATGAGCTGCCGGAGGTGTTTAATATCCTGCTCGGGGATATGAGCATTGTCGGGCCGCGGCCACTTGCGATGAAGTATCTGCCGTATTACAACAACGGGGAGCGGGTGCGCCACAGTGTGCGTCCGGGACTTACCGGTCTGGCTCAGATCAGCGGAAGAAACAACCTGATCTGGAACAAGCGTTTTGACAAGGATCTGGAATATATTGACGGAATCTCCTTTCTCGGGGATCTGAAGATCGTCTTCGGGACGGCACTGAAGGTTCTGAAAAAGGCGGATGTGCTTGTGCCGGATGAGACGACCCATTATCAGTTTGATACGTTCCGCACGGTCAAGTCGGAAGGGACGCCGCACCCTCTTGAGGGGGCGATGACGTACCGCGAGATGGGCGGAATGTTTTGGATGTCGGGCGATGAGGAAGCGATCGCGTGCGATAAGGAGGACTCCCTGCCTGCATGGCTTCCGAAAGCGTCGGATTCTGCATTTACCTTTTCGGGCCGAGCGGCTTTTGCGCTCGCTCTGAAGGATGCCGCGGAAAACCGGAAGATCAGAACGGCGTATGTTCCGTCCTACTGCAGCTTCGGCATGCTGCAGCCGCTGATCGACGCGGGAATCCGGTATTCGTTTTATGATGTGACTTACGAAGACGGGAAATTCCGCTGTCAGATCGATCCGAACCGGCGATGCGACCTTGTGCTGTTGATGTCATTTTTCGGAAAGGGAACGGGCGAAACAGCGCGGATCGCCGGGATCTTCCGCCAAAAAGGCAGTGTTGTCGTCGAGGATGTTACGCATACATTGTTCGCGTCCGCGCCTGTCGGCGGAGAAGCGGATTACACGGTCGCCGGCCTCCGGGCATGGTTGCCCTTGCCTGCCGGCGGATGGCTCGGAAAGCGCGAGGGCAAGCTGTTATACAAGCCGACGGAGAGCGGCGAGACGGCGGCGCGCATGAGTGCGGACGCCATGCTTGCGAAAGCGGCGTATATCCGCGGCGAGACGGACGACAAGATTCCGTATCTGGAGAGCTCGTCCAGATTTGAGAGCAGTCTCGTGCAGCTTGATCCGATGATCAAGCCGGACGCGATTTCCTATGCGGTGCTCATGAAGACGGACGCGAAGGGAGTGTCCGGGACACGGATCGGAAATGCCGCCGCACTTTGCGGGAAACTGAAAGAGATCAAGGGGATCCGATACATCCTTCCGGATGATCCCGGTACGGCGCCGCTCTATGTGCCGATTCTGGTACGGGAGGACCTGAGGGAAGCGTTGCAGCAGTACCTCGCGGAGAACGGTGTCTACTGCCCGGTTACGTGGCGTGAGACGATAGGAGCGAAATGCGAAGGCATTCGCCGTCAGGAACTTTCGCTGATCTGCGATCAGCGGTATTCCGAAAATGATATGCGCCGTCAGGCGGAACTGATCGCGGCATTTATGAAGCAGAATGAACAAGGCGGTGAAACAGAATGAAAGACATCATTATCGTTTGTGCGGGATCGACCGGACACGAGGTTTATTCCATCATCGAGATGATCAATGACGAGGAAACAAAGGTCGGGAGGGAGCCGAAATATCGCGTGCTCGGTTTTATCGAGGACAACCCCAAGGCGGAGTTGCAGGATTACGTGACGGTCCCGATCCTCGGTACCGTGAAGGATTGGCAGCCCCAGGGGGACGAGTGGTATGTGCTCGGGAATTCCTCGCCGAAAGCAAAAGAGAAGATCGTGCTGATGCTGAAGGAGCGCGGCTGCCGTTTTGAGACGATCATAGCGCCTTACAGCCGTATCAAACCGCATGTTGAGATCGGCGAAGGATGTGTGATCTATGCGTACAACATCAATAACGGTGCCAAGATCGGCAACTTTGTCAATATTCAGGGGTCGATGATCGGCGGCAAGGCGGTCATCGGGGATTATTCCACGACGCTCGGTTTTTCCAACATTTCGCACGGACCGCTCGGAAAACGCGTGTATGTCGGAGCCGGCGCGGTGGTGCTCTGTCCGGTGGAGGACGATGCGACGGTCTGCGTGGGAAGCATTGTTGTCAACAAAGTGAAGGCCGGTACCAAGGTGTTCGGTAATCCGGCGAAACGTGTGGACTGGTAAGGTGTTTGAATGAAAACTGTATTTCTTTTTTCCGGCCAGGGAGCCCAGTATCCCGGCATGATGAGGGATCTGTACGATTCGGAGGCGGCGGCCCGCGAGGTGTTCGCGATCGCGGATGCGTCTCTCGGCCGGGAGATATCGACTCTGTGTTTCAGCGGGACACAGGAGGAACTGAATCTTACGCATAACACGCAACCCTGCGTGCTTGCAGCGGATCTTGCGGCGGGCATGACGCTTCGCGCAAGAGGGATCGAACCGGAGGCGGTTGCGGGCTTTTCCCTGGGAGAGTACGCGGCGCTGGCGTTTACGGGCGCGATCTCGCAGAGCGATGTATTCCGCATGATCCAGCTTCGGGCGGACGCGATGCAGGAGGCGGTGGCGCCGGGTGAAGGAGCTATGGCTGCATTGATCGGGGTTTCCCCTGAGCAGGCGGAAGAGTTGTGCGGAAGAGTGATGTCGGGATATGTCGTGCCGGCGAATTACAACAGTCCGGTACAGACCGTGATCTCCGGAAGCGCTGCCGGAGTGGATGAGGCGGTCGCATACGCGGAGGCTGATGGGATCATCTGTATGAAACTCGCGGTCAGTGCGCCTTTTCATTGCGCTATGATGGAGCCGGCGGCAAGAAAACTTGAGGAACTGTTCCGAACGGAAGAGTTCAGGGATCCTTCCGTTCCGGTGTATATGAATTACCATGGCGAGGCGGTTGCGGAGAAAACGCAGCTGCCGGAGCTGTTGGTGAAGCAGGCCATGAGCCCGGTTCAGTGGGTAAGAACCCTGCAGAATCTTCGTGAGGACGGATTTGATACGTTCATCGAATGCGGTCCGGGAAGAACTCTGTCAGGGCTCGTCAAGAAGACGCTTAAGGATGTCGCGATCTACCGCGTGGAAAATGCGAAGACATTGGAAAGCACGCTCGCGGCACTTCAGGCATAGATTCCCGAAAGGATATCGGGAAACAGAAGTTAGGAGACAAGAATATATGTCGTTTTTTCAAAGCAACGGAATAGGAATTGCGGGAGTTGCATGCGCGGTTCCCAAGAATCATGTGACGGTGGAGAGTTTTATTCCTCTTTTCGGAGAGGAAGTAACGACGAAGTTTACGGCGGGCACCGGAATTCAGGCGATGTACAAGGCGCTTCCCGAGCAGACTGCGAGCGATCTGGCGGTTGCGGCCGCTGAGCGCCTGTTGGCTGCCAATCCGGTCGACAAGTCGGAGATCGGTCTGATGATCATGGTCACGCAGTCTCCGGATTACCGCAGACCTTCCAGTGCGAGTATTGTCCAGAAGCGTCTGGAGCTGCCAATCGACTGCACCTGTATGGAGATCAACCTCGGATGTTCGGGTTTTATCTACGGATTGCAGACGGCTCGTTCCATGATGATGACGACGGACGCAAAATATGCGCTTCTTCTCCTGGGCGAGACCGCTTCCAAACTGGTGGACCCGAAGGACAAGTCCATTGTAATGATGTACGGCGATGCCGGTGCGGCGATCCTTCTGGAGCGCAGGGAAGAGCAGGCGAAAACGCTTCTGCGAAGCGACGGCGACCGTTATAAGGCAATCGTGCTTCCGGCAGGCGGATTCCGCGACATGAACCCCGGGCATGAGAGATTCATGTGCAGCGACGGGATCGAGCGTTCGCTCTACGATATCTTCATGGATGGCACATCCGTATTTTCCTTCTCCATCACCGATGTGCCGAAGGCATTAAAGGATTATCTGGAGCAGACGGAGACGACGGTTGAAGATTACGATATGTTTGTGTTCCATCAGGCGAACCGTTTCATCATCAATCAGCTGATCCGAAAGATGAAACTGCCGAAGGACGGCGTTCCAATCTCTCTGGACCGGTACGGAAACACAGGAGGTATCTCCATCCCGTTAACGCTGTGCGACGCTTTCGGAGATAAGAGCGAGGGAGTTAAAAAGTTCCTGATGTGCGGCTTCGGGATCGGACTCTCCTGGGGTGTGACAAGCGCTATGATCGATACTGCGAAGATCCTTCCGATCATTGAGACGGAGGACTTCTACGCGGAGGGAAAGTTCCTTCCGGGACAGTATTAAGAAATAGACAGAATAGTACGTTTTGCCGTCCGGTTTGCCGAACGGAGCAGGAAAAGGAGGAATGTACAATGAGCATTCAGGAAAAACTGGCGCTTCTTGAGGAGACGCTGGAGGTTGACGAGGGAACGTTGACGCCGGAGACGGAGTTGGCGGAACTCGACGAGTACACGTCGATGGCGAAGCTTTCGCTGATGGCGATGCTGGACGATGAGTTCGGAGTGAGCGTCACAGGGGCCATGATCAAGGGCTTTGTGACGGTCGAGGATATTTTAGCCGTGATGGAATAAGAGCGGCAGGAAGGAAGTAAAAAATGAACGAACAGGAAAAGATCGCGCTCCTTGAGGAGACGCTGGAGGTTGATGAGGGAACGTTGACGCCGGAGACGGAATTGGCAGAACTCGATGAGTACACGTCGATGGCGAAGCTTTCGCTGATGGCGATGCTGGATGATGAGTTCGGAGTGAGTGTCACGGGGGCCATGATCAAGGGCTTTGTGACGGTGGCGGACATTCTGGCCGTGATGGAATAAGAGAGGTGTGGTCCTGTGAGTAATCTTGAAAAATACAACGACGCGTTTTGTCGTGTTTTGAATGTAACCGAAGAGTATCTGAATGAAGGGTTCACGTTCCGTGAGGTACCGCAGTGGGACTCGGTTGCGCATCTGTCGCTGATCTCCGAACTGGAGGACGCATTTGACGTATTCTTCGAGTCGGAGGATATCCTTCATTTCGGTTCGTACGAGAACGGTAAGAAGATCCTGGAGCGCTACGGAGTAGAGTTCTGATACAATAACAGGGGGCAGACACATGAAGCCGATGATATCCGTGGTCGTTCCGTTTTATTGCACGCCGGAGACGTTGTTTGACCGGTGCGTGCAGAGCCTTCTTTCGGAAAATGCCGATAATGTAGAGGTGCTGGTAATCGATGACGGATCCCCGGAGGAAAAGACGGCGCCTTTGCGAAAATACGCGGGAGATGCCAGAGTCCGGGTGATCTACGCTCCGCATGCCGGTGTTTCTTCGGCCAGAAACCGGGGGGTACGCGAGGCAAAAGGCGATTGGATCACGTTTGTGGATTCCGACGATTATGTGAACAGGGATACGTTTGCGCGGATCGCCGCGGAGATCGATCAGTATAACGGAGATATTGAGCTCTTTTACGGCGGCCTGGAAACGAACGGAAAGGTCGTGACAAACACGACTTTCCTGAAGGAAGGCTTTGATTACGGTGCAAAGCCCGAGGACAGGCTTTTGATCATGAAATCCGCATTGACGGTCGGAAAGATCCCGGAAGGGTATGTTCAGCGCTTTTCCTATGGTGCGCCGTATTGTAAACTGTTCCGTCGGTCGTTCCTGATCTCGGAGAACCTGTTCTTCGATGAGAGTGTAAAATTTGCGGAGGATACGCTGTTTTCGCTCAATGTGTTCTGGAAGGCTTCGTCCATCCGTTATCACGATCAGTTCCTGTATTACTATGTTGATAACGCGCAGAGCGTTACGAGAAAGTATCGTCCCGGATTGTCGGCGGATATGGATGTGTTCTTTGATAAGATCCGTGAGTTCATCGAACGTGAGGATCTGTGGAGCGAGTTGGAGCGCGAGTATTATGTCCGCGCGGAATTTGAGGTCGGAAGATGCTTTTCCAAGGAGTTCTTTCACAGAGACAGCAATGTCCGTGAGGGGAAGAAGCAATTCCGTGAATTCATTTCCAAAGAGCCGTACTGTACGGGTCTGAAGCGGAATGAAATGCCGAAGAGAGGCTTTCGGAATGCGGTATTCCGTTTTCTTGTCAAGCACGGCTGCGGCAGAATATATCGGCTGATCAGCCGGATGATGTAACAACGGACAACGGAGCCGGATCGGTTCCGTAGTCCGATATGCGGGGTGTTTCGGATGCAAAATGAAAAGTCAGTTGGAATGCGTGCAAGGATCGACCTTGATGCCGTATTGCTGTATGCGGTTCAGTTTTCGACCTTTCTGATCGCCGTCACAAACATCCTGTCGCTTCAGAACGGATTCGGAGGAATCTGGAGAAGTTTCGCTTTTTATGCGCGCTTTTTTGCGTGTTGCGTGAACGCGGTCGTTCTGCTGCTTGATTTCATGCGCAGGGGAACGGTCAATTTGGTTTCCGCCAAGATCGCGATCATTTTGTTGTATGTATGCGGCGTCGCATTTTTAGTATATCGGTTGAGTTTCCTTCGTTTTGTCGGGGATGCTATGACATGGCCGCTGACGTATCTGGTGTTTTACCAGTATTTCAGCAGGAAAGATTTTCCGGCGGGATACCGGAGGATCCTGATCCTGCTGCACCTGCTCTGCTGTCTGTTGCTGGTCGGAACGGTCACAACGCTGGGTGAGGAAGAAACCAACCCGGGACCGGTATATCATGCGATCGTGTATCTTCCGATGATCCTGCTTTTGTGCGGGAAGAAGACGAAGATCGTACTGTCGTTGTTCACGACGATCCTTGTTGTGGTAACGGCCAAACGCGCGGGTTTGCTGGCTCTCGGTTTCGGTTTTTGCGGCTACTTTGTCATCAAAACACTGCAGAGTGATTCCGCGAAGAAGAAGGCCCGCAATATTGCGGGAATCATTTTTCTGAGCGTCGCGCTGGTTGTGGTTGCGTCGTTCTTCTCGGATATCTCGGGAAAGATCATGCAGCGTTTCAGCAGCATTTCCGAGGATAAAGGTTCGGGAAGACTCCGGATCTGGACGCAGATCCTTACGGAGTATAAGGAATCGACCGTGTTTGAGCAGTTGTTCGGACACGGTGTGCATTCGGTACCCGGATTGGTCCGTCCTTCGGGAAAAGGCATTTTTGCGCACAACAGCTATGTGGAGTTTTTGTTTGACTTCGGTGTGGTCGGAGTCTTGTTTTTGTTATGTCTTGTCGTGAATATGACGTGGTTTGTGTGGCGACTGTTTCGGGAGAAAAAACCGTATGCAGCGCCCGCTTTTTTCGCACTGAGCATCATTGTGGTGTTCTCGCTGACGTCGTATTGCTTTGAGGAGTCCAACTATATCGTGATGATCGCCTCGTTCTGGGGCGCGGCACGGGGAATGCGAAGGCGTGAGCGCACGCAGTTACTGTTTGACCGTAAGGTGTGGTAGAGATATATTTCTGAGAAAGCACAACGGAAGAAAGGAAGTGTTATAATGGGTCAGAGTTGGGAAAATGATGTAAACAATCTTCTCGCCCGGCGCGAAGCGGTTCTCGCGGGCGGCGGAGCGGATCGTGTTGCAAAGCAGCATGCATCCGGAAAATTGACGGCGCGTGAGCGACTGGAGGTCCTCTTCGACGACGATACTTTTGTCGAGATCAACGACATGATCACGTCGCGGGCGACGGACTTCGGTATGGATCGGAAGAAAAAACCCGGCGACGGCGTCGTCACGGGCTACGGATATATTCACGGCAGGCTCGCGTTTGCGGCGTCGCAGGATTTTACGGTCGGCGGCGGTTCCCTCGGTGAGGCGCAGGCGATGAAGATCTGCCGGACGATGGACAAGGCGCTGGAGATGAAGGCGCCGTTCATCTCGGTCAACGACAGCGGCGGCGCCCGCATCGAGGAGGGCATTGACGGCCTCTCGGGCTATGCCGACATTTTCTATCGCAATACGATCGCGTCCGGCGTGATCCCGCAGATCTCGGTGATCCTCGGACCCTGTGCCGGCGGGGCCTGCTACTCTCCGGCGATCACGGATTTCATTTTCATGACGGAGCAGAACAGCCAGATGTACATCACCGGTCCGGCCGTTGTCAAATCGGTCACCGGCGAGGTGATCACGACCGCCGACCTCGGCGGTGCGGCGGTGCACAGCACGGTCTCCGGCGTGGCTCATTTTGTGTATCCGGATGATCTGGCGTGCCTCAACGGCGTTCGTCAGCTGCTTGCATACCTCCCGCAGAACAACGAGGAGCATTCCATGCGCATCGCGGGCAAGTCCGTGGACAACTGCGCGGCGTTGCAGGACATCGTTCCCGTGGACGCAAAGAAGCCTTACGACGTGCGCGATGTGATCGCGTCCTTCGCGGATGAGGGCAGCTTCTTTGAGATCCAGCCGGGCTTTGCGGCCAACATCGTGATCGGTTTCGCACGCCTTGACGGCGAGACGATCGGCATCGTTGCCAACCAGAGCAAGGTGATGGCAGGGTCCCTCGAGATCAACGCCTCCGACAAGGGAGCGCGGTTCATCCGTTTCTGCGACTGCTTCAACATTCCGATCCTCACGCTGGTCGACGTTCCCGCGTTCCTTCCGGGCAGCCAGCAGGAGCACGGCGGCATCATCCGTCACGGCGCGAAGCTTCTGTTCGCGTACTCCGAGGCGACGGTTCCGAAGGTCGGTCTGATCATGCGGAAGGCTTACGGCGGCGCTTACATTGCCATGAACAGCAAGGGTACCGGCGCTGACGTCGTGTACGCATGGCCCATCGCGGAGATCGCGGTCATGGGCGCGTCGGGTGCTGTCTCCATCATCGGCAGAAAGGCCATCGAGGAGGCGGAGGATCCGGCGGCGAAGCGCGAGGAACTTCTGAACGAATACAACGAC
>JBGUPV010000136.1:0-2928 GCA_045130455.1 Lachnospiraceae bacterium
GATGCCCATGCCCGCGTTGGCCACGAGAAGGTCGATGCGTCCGCAGGAGGCTGCGATCCCGTCGATACAGCGGCGCAGAGCAGCTTCGTCGGTGACGTCCGCGGTGCACCCTGTGCAGCCTTCGGGCACGGTTCCGCGGCGGCTGATGCCGTACACGGTATAGCCGCGGTCGCGCAGCTGTGCGCATACTTCATATCCGATTCCCGAGCTGGCGCCGGTAACGATAGCGATCATAAGAGACACCTCCGAAAGGATTTTCCTTAAGTATACGCCTCGGAGGGGGATGTTTCAACTGCTCGCGCATTTTTCGAGAATCGGGATTTTGGATCGTCAGCAGGCGTTTCGAAAAATGAGATTCCACCGGCAGTCGATTTTTTGAAAAATGATGTAAGATTTCGGAGACGGAAGTTGTCATATGAGGTGAAGGGCAAAAAAGCAATGCGGAAAATGGCCATCCGCAGGAGGATTACCCATGGAAGACGAGAAGATCATTGAGATGCTTTTTGGTCGCGAACAGGAAGCGCTCAGCGAGACCGAACGCAAATACGGCAGGTATCTGCACACGATCGCGATGCGGATCCTGGGCAACCGGGAGGATTCCGAGGAGTGTGTGAACGACACGCTTCTCGCGGCATGGAATTCCATACCGCCGGCACGGCCGGGGATCTTTAAGATGTTTCTTGCGAAGATCGTGCGGAACCGCGCCATCAACCGACGCAAAGTAACCACCGCGGGCAAGCGCGGGGGCGGGGAGATCGCGCTGGTATTGGACGAGCTGGCGGAGACTGTCGCAGGCAGTGAGAACACGGAATCGAACGCGATGGCGGACGAACTGTCCGAATCGGTGAACGAGTTCGTGAAGCAGCTGCCGGAGCGTGACGGCAACGTCTTTGTGAGGCGGTATTTCTTCACGGAGAGCGTGAAAGAGATCGCCGAAAAATACGGGTTGACGCAGACAAACGTGAGCGTGATCCTGAACCGGACCAGGAAAAAACTCCGTGAGCACCTTCAAAAGGAACAGTTGATGTGAGGGAGACATCTTCGGGCAATGCGTGTAAATGATGCTTGAAAAGCCCGGAAAATAAGGAAAGGAGACAAGTGTATGAAGCCTGAAGACTTGTTTAACAGCATGGAAGGGATCGATGAAAAGATCCTGGAGCGAAGCGAGGAAGCGGCAGCGGGCAACACGGTGGTGAAGAAGCCCGGTGCCTGGAAGCGTGTTCTTGCCATAGCCGCTGCCGTGGCGGCGATCGTTGTCGTCGCGGGGATCGGATTGATCGCAACCGGTGTGCTTGGCGGGGGAAAGAAGGACGCCGCGAAACAGCCGGACGGATCGGATTCAATCTTGACAGGGGGAGCGGAGTCATTTTGCGTAGGCGAGGCCGAGATCCCGGAGATGCCGCCGTGCCTGGTCGGCAATATGGAGGGTGATATCAATGAGATCGACCGAAATTATCACGAGGCGAGATGGGAGCTGATGTCCCAGCTCAGAACGTACGGTGCGAGCAGGGCACTTTCGGGAGTGTACACATTTATCGCGAACAGCATGCCGGAGTTTTTGGGCAATGCGAACGGGGAAAACCGTGTCTACTCGCCGTTAAATATCTACATGGCGCTCGGAATGCTCGCGGAGACGGCAGCGGGTGAGACCCGTGACCAGATCCTTGCGGCGCTCGGAACGACGGACATCGAGGATCTGAGGGCACGTGTGGACGCTCTGTGGAAAGCTACGTACGTCGACAACGGCGCGGCGAAAAATATTCTTGCCGCATCGCTCTGGATGCGCGACGGGCAGGATTATGTGCCGACCACGATCGGAAATCTGCAGAAGAAGTATCATGCGTCCCTGTACAGCGGCGATATGAGTTCTGCGGCTTATTCGGACGCTCTTCGAAACTGGATCAACGATCAGACCGACAATCTTCTCACGGATTCCGTGAAGGAGATCTCGTTTGATCCTGCGACCGTGATGGCGCTTGTAACGACGATCTGCTACCGCGCGAAGTGGGAAGATGAGTTCCGTCAGACGGAGACCGGCAAGTTTCATGCGGCCGGCGGTGACGTGGATTGCACGTTTATGAAGGAGACTCAAGATAACGGAATCTATTACTGGGGCGAGCATTTCGGTGCGGTGGCCAAGTATATGGACGAATCGATGCCAAACAGCGACATGCTCTTCATCCTCCCGGATGAGGGTGTTTCCGTTGACGAGCTGCTTACCGATCCCGAGGTTCTCAAGCTGATCTACGGAGGATCTCCGTTCGAGAACAACAAGACGGTTAAGATTCATTTTTCGGTTCCGAAATTCGACGTAAAGTCGGATATTGACATGGCAGAAGGGCTGAAGAAGCTCGGAATCGTTGATGCATGGGACGGCGCGAAGGCTGATTTTTCGTCGCTTACGAACGTAAAAGCCTTTGTTTCGGAAGCCAGACACTCTGCGCGTGTACAGATTGATGAGGAAGGCGTAAAGGCGGTTGCATTTTCCGAGATCATGATGGCGGGAGCGATGCTTCCGCAGGAGGAAGAGATCGATTTTGTCCTGGACCGACCGTTCCTGTTCGTGATCCGGATGACCGACAATTGCTTCTACGGCGGCGAATTCAACATGGCACCGCTGTTCATTGGTATCGTGGCAAATCCGTGATCGAAAGATAAGAGGAAAAAGGAAAAGAAAACGCAGTAAGTGTGACAAAGCGGGCGCCGACCGTGGGAGAGAGGCGTCCGCAGGATCAGGGAGGAAAAAGAAAATGAGAAGTAAAAGAAGATTGACGGCGCTTGCGGCGACGTGCGTGCTCGCGCTGTGCCTTACGGCCGGTTGTACCGACCGGGATGCTAAGAAAAAAGGCGGTGTCGCCGACGGAAATCCGGGAGAACAGAAGACGGAGACCGTTTTGACGCAGAGTCCGACGGAGGCGGTAACGCCGA
>JBGUPV010000137.1:0-7413 GCA_045130455.1 Lachnospiraceae bacterium
CAGGGGATCGAGAAGACGTACCGTCAGCTGATCTCGGCACTTGCGGAAGCCGGAGTTACACCGATCGAGGCTGTCGGCCAGCCCTTCGATGCGGATCTGCACAATGCGGTGATGCATGTTGAGGACGAATCGGTGGGCGAGAACATTGTCGTCGAGGAGTTCCAGAAAGGATACCGTTATCGCGACTCCGTGCTGCGTCACAGCATGGTAAAGGTAGCCAACTGACGGTTACCGATCATTTTACGAGAATTCGTTTGGAAACAAACATTTCTGTGTCCGGTGAAGCGCCGCTCAACGGATGCGACATATTTATCAAAGCGGTGCAGAAAGAGGCAAGATTATGGGAAAGATCATAGGAATTGATTTGGGTACCACCAACAGTTGTGTGGCTGTTATGGAAGGCGGTCAGCCGACCGTCATCGCGAACACGGAAGGTTCCAGAACGACGCCGTCCGTTGTCGCTTTTACGAAGTCCGGCGAGCGTATCGTCGGCGAGCCTGCGAAGCGTCAGGCTGTCACGAACTCGGACAAGACGATCTCTTCGATCAAGAGACACATGGGAACGGATTTCCGTGTAACGATCGATGACAAGAAGTACACACCGCAGGAGATCTCCGCGATGATCCTTCAGAAGCTGAAGGCTGACGCGGAAGCATACCTCGGCGAGAAGGTAACGGAGGCCGTTATCACGGTTCCCGCATACTTCAACGATGCACAGCGTCAGGCGACTAAGGACGCCGGCAAGATTGCAGGCCTTGATGTAAAGCGTATCATCAACGAGCCTACGGCGGCTGCGCTTGCATACGGTCTTGACAATGAGAAAGAGCAGAAGATCATGGTTTACGACCTCGGCGGCGGTACGTTCGACGTTTCCATCATCGAGATCGGCGAGGGTGTCATCGAAGTACTGGCTACTTCCGGCGACAACCGTCTCGGCGGCGATGACTTTGACGAGCGCATCACCCGCTACATGATCGATGAGTTCAAGAAGCAGGAGGGCGTAGACCTTTCGCTCGACAAGATGAGCCTTCAGAGACTGAAGGAAGCTGCAGAGAAGGCGAAGAAAGAGCTTTCCTCCGCAACGACGACGAACATCAACCTTCCGTTCATCACCGCTACGGCCGACGGCCCGAAGCATTTTGATATGAACCTCACGAGAGCGAAGTTCGATGAGCTTACGCACGACCTTGTAGAGCGCACGACGACTCCTGTTCAGAACGCGCTCCGCGATGCAGGCATCACCGCTTCCGAACTCGGCAAAGTCCTTCTCGTCGGCGGTTCCACCAGAATCCCGGCCGTACAGGACAAGGTTCGTATGCTGACCGGCCATGAGCCGAGCAAGAGCCTGAACCCGGATGAGTGTGTCGCACTCGGTGCTTCCATCCAGGGCGGCAAGCTCGCGGGCGATGTCGGTGCGGGCGACATCCTTCTTCTGGATGTTACTCCGCTGTCGCTTTCCATCGAGACAATGGGCGGTGTTGCTACCCGTCTGATCGAGCGTAACACGACCATCCCGACCAAGAAGAGTCAGGTATTTTCCACCGCAGCTGACAATCAGACCGCGGTTGATATCAACGTCGTACAGGGCGAGCGTCAGTTCGCACGTGACAACAAGAGCCTCGGACAGTTCCGTCTCGACGGAATCCCGCCGGCACGCCGCGGAGTTCCGCAGATCGAAGTTACGTTCGATATCGATGCGAACGGTATCGTAAACGTTTCCGCAAAGGATCTCGGAACCGGTCGTGAGCAGCACATCACGATCACCGCAGGATCGAACCTTTCCGACGAAGAGATCGATCGCGCTGTGAAGGAAGCTGCAGAGTACGAGGCACAGGACAAGAAGCGCAAGGAAGCCGTTGAAGTACGCAACGACGCCGATTCGCTCGTGTTCCAGACCGAGAAGGCTATGCAGGAAGTCGGCGACAAGCTGGATGCTTCGCTGAAGGCGGATGTCGAGGCTGATCTCAATCATCTGAAGGATCTCATCGCAAAGACGAATCCTGAGGTTATGAGCGACGGTGAGGTTGAGGACATCAAGGCCGCGAAGGAAAAGCTTATGAACTCCGCACAGCAGCTCTTCAGTAAGATGTACGAGCAGATGCAGGGTGCACAGGGCGGTGCTCAGGGCGCAGGCCCCGATATGAGCGGTTTCGGCGGACAGCAGTCCGGCGGAAACGACGACAATGTGGTTGACGGAGATTACAGAGAGGTATAAATCGGACCTTCGTACAGGACCGATAGGAGCTGTATATGGCTGACAAAAGAGATTACTATGAGGTCCTCGGCGTTTCCAAGACGGCAACGGAGGATGAGATCAAAAAAGCCTACAGATCCCTGGCGAAGAAGTACCATCCGGACGTGAATCCGGGTGACAAAGATGCCGAAGCCAAGTTCAAAGAAGCGAGTGAAGCGTATTCCATACTGAGCGACTCCGAGAAGCGCGCTCAGTATGACCGCTTCGGACATGCCGCATTTGAACAGGGCGGAGGCGGCGGTTACGATTTCACAGGCGATTTCAGTGACATTTTTGATATGTTCGGATTCGGCGATATGTTCGGCGGCGGACGCAGATCTGCGTCCCGCGGCAACGCGCCCAGAAACGGAGCCAGCATACGCGCAACGATCCGGATCACGTTCGAAGAAGCGGTCTTCGGCTGTGAAAAAGAGCTTGAGCTGAACTACAAGGACACCTGCAAGACCTGCGGCGGCACCGGTGCGAAGCCCGGAACATCCGCCGAGACATGCGGAAAATGTAAGGGCTCCGGTTCCATCATTTTCACGCAGCAGACGATCCTCGGAGTGATCCAGAACCAGAAAACCTGTCCGGACTGTAAAGGAACAGGCAAGGTTATCCGCGACAAATGTAAGGATTGTTACGGAACCGGTTACATTACGACCCGCAAGAACATCAAAGTTACGATCCCGGCCGGTATTGATGAGGGCCAGAGCATCCGCATGCGCGATCTCGGCGAGCCCGGTGTCAATGGCGGCGAGAGAGGAAGCCTGTTAGTCGATGTTCAGATCTCACGGCATCCGATCTTCCAGAGAGACGGCGTGGATCTGTATTCGACGATGCCGATCTCGTTTGCGCAGGCGGCACTCGGCGGCGAGATCCGGATTCACACCATCGACGGCGATGTTTTGTATGATTTAAAGCCGGGCACGCAGACCGACACGAAAGTGCGGCTTCGCGGCAAGGGTGTTCCGTACTTGCACCGTGAGAGCCAGCGCGGCGATCACTATGTGACGCTGATCGTTCAGGTTCCGACGAAGATGACGCAGGCGCAGAAAGATCTGCTGAAAGCGTACGACGATGCGATGAACGGAAAGACTCCCGGCGGTGATACCGAGAAGAAAAAGAGCAAGTTCTTCGGTAAATGATCATTTTCCAAAGTATTGCACAGTGTGTGTCGTTAATACGGCACACACTTTTTGCTTGTTCGTACAGGGAGTTTGTGGTATTCTTGAATCGATTGTGACGAAACAGGGGAAAATCCTCCCGGGGAACATAAATATGTTGTGTTTTCCAGGAACACATATAAACGGAGATGTTATGAAGTGGAATGTATATACCGTAACGACCACGGTGGATGCGGAAGATTATGTGAGTGCGGCGCTGATCGGGCTCGGCTATGAGGGCGTCGAGATCATCGACGATGTGCCGTTGTCGCCTGAGGATGTGAAGGCGATGTTTATCGATCTTGTGCCCGATCACGATCCGAACGACAACACCTCGAAGGTTCGTTGCTACACGGAGATTCCCGAGGGCGGTTGTGCCGATTCCCCCGAGGAGCGTGAGCGCAGGATCGCGGAGATCCGCGAGGAGATCGAGTCGTATCGAGATATCGTTGATCTCGGCGAGCTGAAGATCGAAGCGTCGGAGACCGAGGACATCGACTGGATCAACAACTGGAAGAAGTATTTTCATGCGTTCCGTATCGGTGACGACATTGTGATCCATCCCTCGTGGGAGGCGCCGAGCGAGACGAGGGAAGGCGACCTTGTCGTGGAGATCGATCCAGGCACAGCGTTCGGCACGGGCTCCCATGAGACGACCTGGCTGTGTATCGAAGCTCTCAGACGCTGTGTGAAGCCCGGCGACGCCGTATTGGACGTCGGCTGCGGTAGCGGAATTCTCTCAATCGTCGCGAAACTGATCGGAGCATCGTATTGCGTCGGAATCGATATCGATCCGATCGCCGTGAAGGTTTCGCAGGAAAATGCCCTGAAGAACAATCTTACTCTGATCACTCCAGAAGAGCCGGTCATCGAGCCCGGCACGGTGTCTTATTTTGCGTATGATGTGATCTCGGACGCCGAGGCAGCCGCCAAAGTTCGACAGGACCGGTATCCTGTGGTAGTTGCTAACATTTTGACCGACGTGATCATTCCGCTGATGCCGGTTGTTAAGGGTTTTCTTCTGCCGGACGGCGTGTTTATCACCTCGGGTATTCTTGCGACGCGCGAACAGGAAGTCAGGGAAGCGTTTACGCGCAACGGGTATCAGGTCGTTGATGTTCGCAAGAGAAATGACTGGTTGAGTGTTACGGCAAAACTTGCCGACTGAACATGCGGGAATCCGCGGAACGGAGCTGACATGTCGAGATTTTTCGTAGATCCGGAAGCCGTCTCGGGGGAGACGATCCACATTGGTGAGAGTGATTACAATCACATACGAAACGTGCTGCGCATGCGCATCGGCGATCCGCTGACCGTCTGTGACGGAACGGGATGGGATTATCAGTGTGAGATTGCCGAATTCGGGCAGAACGGATGTGTCCTGAAGATCGTAGAACGCACTGAATCCACGGTGGAACTTCCGGTCGCGATCACGCTGTACCAGGGACTTCCCAAAAAAGATAAGATGGAACTGATCGTCCAGAAAGCGGTGGAACTGGGAGCAGCGCGGATCGTTCCTGTTTTGTGTGAGCGCACGATCGTCAAGATCGACGAAGGCAAAAAGGAGTCCCGCAAGAGCGAGAGGCTTCGCCTGATTGCCGAGGGTGCTGCCAAGCAGAGCGGCCGAGGCATTGTCCCCGAGGTTTCGTCGCCGATGACGTTTAAAAATGCCATCGCGGATGCTGTGGAGACTTGCGAAATCATTCTTGTGCCTTATGAAAATGCTTTGGGCATGAAGTACTCTGATCAGGTGTTGTCAGAGGCTGTCAGTAAGAAGAGTATCGGCATATTCATCGGTCCCGAGGGCGGTTTTGCGAGACAGGAGATCGCACTTGCCGAGGAGAAAGGCGCGAAGATCATCAGTCTCGGACACCGTATCCTTCGCACGGAGACCGCCGGGCTTGCGGTGCTGTCGAATTTGATGTTCCGCGTCGAAACCGCATACGAATCGACTGACGAAACCGAAAGTGCGGATCGTTGATCATTACTTGTGAATAAAAATGTTCCGGCTTGTGAAAAACGATCATCAAAACAGAAGTTACATTACGGGAAATACAGGAAAAGAGTATACTATGCGTGAGATTTATCTGGACAACGCAGCGACGACACGCGTATTTGACGCGGCGGCCGAAAAAGCCTTTGAGATCATGCGCGGTGACTACGGCAATCCTTCCTCCAGACACAGAAAAGGCATTACTGCAGAGAGTTATCTGAAGGAGACTGCGCGGAAGATCGCTGCGACTCTCAAAGTCTCGGAAAATGAGATCATCATGACGTCCGGCGGTACGGAAGCCAACAACATGGCACTTCTGTGCGGAGCGGATGCGAGAAAACGATACGGTAAGCGCATCATTTCCACAAGGATCGAGCACGCCTCCGTGTATCAGCCGATCCTTCATCTGGAGGAGCTCGGCTACGAGGTGGTATTCCTACCGGTGGACCGGAACGGACTCGTAAGTCCCGAAGACCTGAAAAACGCGCTGACAGAAGATACGATCCTCGTGTCGGTGATGGCCGTCAACAACGAGATCGGAGCGGTGGAACCCATCGCAGAACTTGCCCGTATCACGCATGAGTATAATCCGCAGATACTTTTCCACACGGACGCGATCCAGGCGTACGGAAAGATCCCACTGTACCCGAAGCGTTTCGGGATCGACCTGATGTCCGTCAGCGGTCACAAACTGCATGCGCCCAAAGGAAGCGGATTTCTCTATATCCGCGATAAGCTTGCGATCAAGCCGCTTTTGTACGGCGGCGGACAGCAGAAGGACCGTCGTTCCGGAACGGAAAATGTGCCAGCCATCGCGGGACTCGGTGCCGCGGTCGGCGAGTATTTTACGAACATTGAAGAAAAATGGGCCGCGATGCGCGCATTGAAATGCGATTTCATCCGAATGATGGACGAAGTCCCGGGAGCCACGGTCAACGGCGTATTTTCCGAGGAATCGGACAGCAGGACGCTGGAAGATCGTGTCAACGCGACGGCACCGCACATCATCAGCGTCAGTTTCGAGGGAATCCGCAGCGAGGTGCTTCTGAACGCGCTTTCCGAGCGGGGAATCTATGTTTCATCAGGGTCGGCATGTTCCTCGAATCATCCTGCGATCAGCGGGACGCTCAAAGCGATCGGCGTCGCGGATCACCTGCTGGATTCGACGATCAGGTTCAGTCTTTCCTGCGAGACGACGAAGGAGGAGTTGACGATGGCCGCAGAAGCGCTCAAAGATCTTGTTCCGGTGCTTTCCAGATTCCGCAGAAGTTGAATGATAACCCGGGGTTAGCCGGGAATACAAGATAAAGGGAATTACTATGTTTCAGGCATTTTTGATCAAATATTCTGAGATCGGCTTAAAGGGAAACAATCGCTCGTACTTTGAGGATTGCCTTGTAAAACAGCTTCGTTACAGCCTCAAGGAGGTCGGCAGCAATTACCAGGTGCGCAAGGAGCCAGGCCGCATTTTCGTTGAGTGTCCGGAAGGATATGACTACGATGACACAGTGGAGGCAATCTCGCGCGTCTTCGGTGTTTCCGGTTACTGCCCGGTAAAGATCGGTCTGAGCACCGAGTGGGAGGATATCCTCGAGACGTGCCGCGAGTATGTGGAAGAGCACGTGAAGGACAGAAATGTGACGTTCAAGGTGTTCTGCAAGAGAAGCGACAAGAACTATCCGAAGACGTCCCCGGAGATCTGCGCCGACATCGGAGAGTATCTGCTCCGTCAGTTCCCGGAGATGAAGGTGGACGTACATGATCCGCAGATGGAGTTTACCGTGGAGGTACGCGGCCGTCTCTATGTCTACACGGACACGTATCCGGGTCCGGGAGGCATGCCGGTCGGATGCAACGGCAAGGCAATGCTCCTGCTGTCCGGCGGTATCGACAGCCCCGTTGCCGGCTATATGATCGCGAAGCGCGGCGTGTATATCGACGCGACGTATTTTCACGCGCCGCCGTACACCAGCGAAAGAGCTCTTGAAAAAGTAGTCGATCTTGCGAAGATCCTCACACGC
>JBGUPV010000138.1:0-4813 GCA_045130455.1 Lachnospiraceae bacterium
TATCCGATCCAGCCGATGATGATGCAGGCAAAGATAAACGCCAGCAGGAAGTTAAAGAACGGTCCGGCAAAAACGATGCTGATCCTCTGCCATACCGACTTGTTTTTGAACGCGCCCTCACTGCGGCTCTCCTCACGGAGTTTGCGGATCATTTCCCGCGTCTTCTCGTCGAGTTCCTTACTGTCCTTAGAGCGCTTCTTCGGCGCTTCCTCCGGTTCGCCGATCTCCGAAAGCCCGGCTTCGGCGGAAGCATTTTCCGAGTCGGAAGTTTCGTTTTCATCCGACACCGCGAGCGCTGCGGAAGGCTTCACCTCATCGTCCCCGGTCCGTGCCGAGGAAAGTTTTGTACCGTCATCCGATGTCTGCGCCTTCTCTTCCGCGTCCTCGTCTTCCTCTTCCTCGGGGTACTCGCCGGTGATCTCGCTGAGATCATCCTCGCCGAGCATCAGGCAGGAGCCGCCGAACGGCAGAAGCTTCAGCGACCATTTGGTGCCGCGGAGCCTGAAACTGCAGAGTCTGGGACCCATTCCGATGGAAAATTCCTTGACAGTGACGCCGTTGATGCGGGCAAACAGAAAATGCCCGAACTCGTGGAAAAAGATGACGAAGCCGATCATCAGGATCGCAAGCAGAATGTGCGTGTATCCCGCGATGATCATGGCAATTACGGCGATGATGAAAAGAATCGCGCCGACGATCGATGAAACCATATCTCACTAACCTCTCAATAACTCATACGTTTCGCTCTCCGCATCGAGGATCTGCGAAAGACTCGGCGCGGGGATCGGTTTGTGTGCGGCAACGGCGCGCGAGATCATGCGCTCGATGTCCGTGTAACCGCACTGTCCGGCCAGGAAACGCGAAACCGCGTACTCGTTGGCCGCGTTAAATACTACCGGCAACGTGGAGCCGGTGTACTGACCGTAGGAAGCGTCTCGCTCGAGCACCTCGGTCGCCAGGCGAAGCGCCGGAAAATTCTCATAGTCGGGCTCGCTGAACGTAAGTTCCCTCACACGGAACAGATCAAGGGGCTCCGCCACCTGCGGATGCCTCTCGGGATAACAGATCGCGTACTCGATCGGAAGCCGCATGTCCGGCGTTCCCATCTGACCGATCACGGCTCCGTCGACGAATTCCACGGCTGAATGCAGAACACTCTGCGGATGGATCAGGACGCAGATCTGCGACGGCGCAAGGCCGAACAGCCATCGGGCCTCCATCATTTCCAGACCCTTGTTGACCAGCGTCGCGGAATCCACGGTGATCTTCGGTCCCATCAGCCAGTTCGGATGCTTGAGCGCGTCCTCCGCCGTGCAGTGCTCCATCTCCGGCAGCGTCTTTCCGCGGAACGGTCCGCCGGAAGCTGTCAGCAGGATGCGCTTGACCGCGGGATGTCCCTGAAAGAAACCATCCCGCTTCCCGTCGACCGTCTGCAGCGACTGAAAGATCGCGGAGTGCTCGCTGTCGATGGGGTACAACGGTACTTTGTGCTTCGCAAGGAGCGCGACGATCAGGTGCCCCGCCGCGACGAGCGTCTCCTTGTTTGCCAGAGCGACGGTCTTGCCGGCCTCGATGGCAGCGATGGTCGGGCGGATTCCGATCATTCCGACGACGGCCACAACCGTCATGTCTGCTTCCTCCGCCTCTGCGCAGGCCAAAAGTCCGTCCATACCGCACAGAACGATCATCTCCGGGCAATCGGACAGCTGTGCACGAAGCTCCTCGTACTTCGCCTGATCGTAGACACACACGTACTTCGGCCGGAATTCTCTCGCCTGTTCCGCAAGCACGGAAACCGAAGAACGAGCCGCCAGTGCGACGACTCGCATATCGCCGGGGAACCGTCTTACGATGTCCAGCGTCTGTCTTCCGATGGAGCCGGTCGACCCCAATATCGCCAGTCTTTTCATGACAATGCCTTTCCTATGTGCACCGCGCTCATCACGGCAGCACAAATACCGTCAGAAGAATGAATACGGCAGGCGCCGTGAAGATCACGCTGTCGAAACGGTCCAGAACACCGCCGTGTCCGGGGATCAATTTTCCGTAATCCTTGATTCCGTTCTGACGCTTGATGCCGGAAGCCGCAAGGTCGCCGATCTGCGAAAGCACGGACGCGCACGCGGTGATCAGCGGCAGCGCGACCAGCGGATTGCCGATGACCGTGAGCTTGTCGCGGAAGATCAACGCGAACAGAAAACCGAGGAGCCCCGCACCGACGACACCGCCGATGCAGCCTTCCACCGACTTCTTCGGGCTGAGTACCGGGAACGCCATGTGTTTTCCGATCAATACACCGACACAGTACGCGCAAGTATCGGAGCCCCAAGCCCCGAGGAACGGAAGCCACGCGAGATACGCGCCGTTCTCAAGGATACGGATACGGTACAGGCAGCAAAGCATGACCGCGACATAGACGATACCGAAATAGCCGATCGTGATCTTCGTGAACTCGAACTTCGGATAGCCGAGAACAAACGCCGCCATCAAAAGGATCGCGGCACCGATCAACACGATAGTCGTGTACGAATCCTTCTCCGCGAGGATCAGCACATAGTAGCCGATCGCGCTGAGATAACACAGGATCGCAGGCACGCTCCATTGGCATTTGAACACACGGTTGAGCTCAAACATCCCGATCAGGGAAATCAGCAGAAGAACACCCCAGAGCGCATAGCTTCCGTAGCTGATCGCCCCGATGGCGACGAGCACAAGTATGATTCCGCTGATCAGACGAGTTATAAACATGACATCCTCCGTTGCCTATCGAACGCCGCCGAATCGACGATCCCTCTCGGAATAGTATTCGATGGCTTTCGCAAGTTCTTTTTTGTTGAAATCCGGCCACAGCACGTCCGTAAAATAAAACTCCGTGTACGCAAGCTGCCATGGAAGGAAATTCGACGTCCGCATCTCCCCGCTCGTGCGGATCATGAGATCCGGGTACGGGATTCCCGCAGTGTCGAAATACGAGTAAAACAGCGCTTCGTCCAGCTCCTCCGGCTTCCGCCGTCCGGCCGCGCAGTCCTCCGCGAACTTTCTCGCGGCGCGAAGGATCTCATCCCTGCCTCCGTAGTTGATGGCGACCTGGAACTTCAGTCCGGTGTTGACGGAGGATACCTCCTCGAGCTTTCGGATGCTCTCCTGAAGATCCTCGTCCAGTGCGGAGATGTCTCCGATGACGTGAACCCTCATATTGTTCTTGCTGCTTCGCGCGATACTGTCCTTCATGTATTTGCGCAGAAGTTTCATCAGCGCATCGACCTCGTCCTGCGGTCTCGCCCAGTTTTCCGTGGAAAATGCGTAAACCGTCAGATACTCGATGCCGAGATTAAAGGCGTCCTCGCAGATCTGCTCCGCGACGCGACTGCCTTGCGCATGTCCCGCATTTCGCGGAAGAAAGCGTTTCTTGGCCCATCTCCCGTTGCCGTCCATGATGATGGCGACATGGCGGGGAACCTTCCTGGCTTCCGTCTCTTTCACTCGGTTCTCCTTCTGTGCGCATTGTTCATGCACATTGTTCTATTTCATGCGAAAAGGGCGTCCGCGACGCCCTTTCGAAGTCTCCGTTTCCAAAGACTTATACCGTCATGATCTCTTTCGTCTTTTCCTCGACCGTCTTGTCGATCAGTTCGATGAACTTGTCCGTCATCTTCTGAGCATCGGTCTCCATCTTCTTCGTCTCGTCCTCGGAGATCTCCTTGCCTGCCTTCTTGATCGCGTCGTTCGCGTCACGGCGGATGTTGCGGATCGCTACCTTCGCGTTCTCGCCCTTCTTCTTCACATCCTTCGCAAGTTCCTTACGGCGATCCTCGGTAAGCTCCGGGAACGTCAGGCGGATGATCTTGCCGTCGTTGCTGGGTGTGATGCCGATATCGGACGCAAGGATCGCCTTCTCGATCTCCTTGATCATCTTCGACTCCCAGGGCTGGATCGCGATCACGCGCGCTTCCGGAACGGAAACGTTCGCAACACCCTGCAGGTTCGTCTGTGTGCCGTAATAGTCAACGCGGATCTTGTCCAACAGATGCGGGTTTGCGCGGCCTGCGCGGATGTTCGCATACTCCTCAACGAGGAAATCCATCGTCTTGTTCATCGAATCCTCAAAAGGTTTCAGGATCTCATTCATAATACACTCCTCCGTTCCGAGCTATCGCTCAATCTACTGTAACGATCGTTCCGGTATTGTTGCCGGATACGTTGTTCACAATGCCGTTCTGCTCGTTCAGCGAGAACACGAGCGTCGGTACTTTATTCTCCATGCACATGACCGTCGCCGTAAGGTCAAGCACCTTCAGCTTGCGGTCGAGCACTTCCTGATATGTGATGGTCGTGAATTTTTTCGCGTTCGGATTGGTCTTCGGATCCGAATCGTACACGCCGTCCACCGCACGTGCCATGACGATTGCGTCGCAATCCAGCTGGATCGCGCGGAGCGCCGTCGCCGTATCGGTCGAAAAATAAGGATGGCCGGTACCGCCCGCAAGGAAGATCACCTTCCCGCTCTTCATGGCAGCCACTGCCCTGTCCTTGGAGAACAGCTCGCTCACCGTGCCGCACGCGAACGGAGTGTAGATCTCCGTCTCCATGCCGCAGCAACGGCAGATCTCCGACATGTAGATGCAGTTCATGACCGTCGCCAGCATACCGATGGAATCAGCCTTCGTCCGATCGATGGTCTCGCTGGTGCGACCTCTCCAGAAATTACCGCCGCCGATGACGATCGCAACCTGGATTCCATCCGCGATCAGCTTCGCGATCTGGCCCGCGACCTCCATGCAGGTGGCCTCGTCAAATCCGGTCTTCTTGTCCC
>JBGUPV010000139.1:0-2043 GCA_045130455.1 Lachnospiraceae bacterium
TACGAAAAAAATCAGCAAATACTGAGATGTTTACAGTTAGTCGGGAAACCACCAGAAAGGAGCACCCCTACAATGAAACTAGATGAACCCTGGCTCCGCTCCCATCTCCCGGAAGACTGCCGCAACGAGTCGCTCGACTGGTTTGGCGGGGAGTATCTGGACGGGCTTACGGTGATGGCGGTGGGCGAGCGCGGCGGCCCCGACCAGGTGGTTTACCGGGCGAAGGATGAGGAGGATCTGCGGTGGTGGCAGCTGGAGCAGATCTGCCAATTTGTCGGCAAGACGGAAACGTCGCGGGTCTGGCGTTATGAGCGGCTCTATGTCGTGTACGGCCACTGGATGTACCGCGAACACCGCAACTATGATTACAATGCGATCGAGGATTCGCGGCTCCCGGAGTTCGAGCGGACTCTGCGGAATATGCGGTATCATTTTCCGAAGGATCGGTGGGAAATGAGGGTGCGCGAGTACGTCGGTTTGATGAATTATTGGTACAAAACTCCGCACTGGGATTATGACCGGGAGAACCTGCGGTTCGTCGAGATCAGTGACTCCCGGGAATCTGACAGCAGGGAGGATCCCACGGAGGAGCCGAGGCCGGGGTCAATCGTCGAGGTGGTCGATTGAGGCATTTTTCGAAGATTGTTGAACTCCCGGAGAAAGGGGGAAGAGCATGGATTTAGGTGATGTTTTCGATGCTGCGGATGCATTCTTGGATTCGATGGACAGTTCGGGTTACGATCTTCCCGAGCCGCGACAGTCGGAGAAGAAACGTGCTGTTCTTTTGGTGGAACCGGAGGTAAATGAATTCGGCCGGGTGACCGAGTGGTATCATTGCGGCATTCGAAACACCGGTTCCGTCTGCCGTTGCTGCGGGGAATATCGCCGCGACCGCACGATTGTGGCCGAGCCGGATTTTCTGGAGAAAGCTACCGTTCCCTACTGGAAATGTCCGGATTGCGGGACTCGTACGACGGGAGCGGTGTGCGAACAGTGCAGACAGCCGCGCCCGAAGAAATTTTCCAATGAGAAACCGAAGCCGAGCCTCCGAAAACGTGTCTATTACTGGTTTGTGCGGAGGCCGTGGGCTTTTGCGGCCGCTTGGGCCATTTTCCTCATAATGCTTTTTGCTGTGCTCTGGTTTATAGAGAAATAAGGTGAAGGGGATACTGCGAGCGCGCAAATGCTTCTCAGGAAGGAGGCTCCGACATGATCATCAGTGCAAGCCGCAGAACGGATCTTCCGGCCTTCTTCTCGGAATGGCTGTTTAACAGGTTCAAAGAGGAATATGTGCTGGTTCGCAATCCGATGAATTTTCATCAGGTCGGCAGGATCAGTCTTTCGCCGGATGTGGTCGACGGGGTTGTGTTTTGGACGAAGAATCCGGTGCCGATGATGGATCGTCTGGCGGAGCTGGAAAAGTACACGTATTATTTTCAGTTCACGCTGACCGCGTATGACCGCGATGTGGAGCCGAATCTCCCGTCGAAAAATGAGGTGCTGATACCGGCGTTTCAGCAGCTTTCCAAGCAGATCGGCCGGGAGCGTGTGGTCTGGCGATACGATCCCATTTTCCTCAGCGACCGGTACACAATGGAGTATCACTGCCGATACTTCCGCGCGTTGGCGGCCAAGCTCGCCGATCATACGGAAAAGTGTACGATCAGTTTTCTGGATTTCTATAGGAACACAGCGAAAAATATGATGCCGCTCAACATAAAGGCAGCGACACCTGAAATGCAATATGAACTCGCGCAGAGATTTTCCGAGATCGCAAGAGAATACGGCTTCTGCATCGATACCTGCGCCGAACAAATCGACCTGGAAAGTCTGAACATCCGGCACGCAAGCTGTATCGACATGGCCCGCCTGGAACGCCTCGGCAAATGCAAACTGACCCTCGGCAAAGACACAAACCAACGCGCTGAGTGCGGCTGCGTCGCCGGCATCGATATCGGCGCCTACGACACGTGCAGGCACGGCTGCATTTACTGCTACGCGAACCACAATCAAACCACCGTACACAAAAATGTGCTGGCGCAC
>JBGUPV010000140.1:0-4936 GCA_045130455.1 Lachnospiraceae bacterium
ATGTCATCCACGTAAGTCTCGTTCTCATAGAACGTCGTGGTCGACTGTCTCGCAATTCCCTTCTGGAGATAGGAGAGAAGCGATACTCTGAGGATCGTGGCAGAAAGCAGGAAGCAGAGCATTACGCAGATCAGAACACTGATCAACGCAATACCGCGATCATCATTCTTTCCTCTTCTTCGATCGTTCATAATCGATGCTCCTTTCTATTTATTGTAGTCGGCGACCGAACCGGTAAGCTCAGCCAATGCACCACCGCCGATCGTCGAGCTCAGACTGCCGTTGTTCAATCCGCTTCCTGCAGTACGATAAACGGTAACCGTCACATCGTAATACTTCAGTACACGAATACCGCCTGCTGTCAGCGTGGTATCGGTTGTGCCGCCGCTTTTTGCCTCTTTATTACGTGTCTCGTTGAAGGTATAGCGCACGATCGCGTCATACGAACCGCCGCCTGCCTGAATTCCGCGGACCCAGAATACATGATCCGTTCCGGATGCCTTCGGCTTGAAGGAAAAACCAGCCGAACCATGCTCCGCGGTATAGTCTCCCGTGGTAGTCAATATTGCTGTTGCCGTATTATTCAATTCAATCGCTCCGACAACTCCGTCGGCCACGATCGTAAACGGCACTCCGCTTACGCCGTTGCGGCCGCCGTAGTAATCACACTGTGCGGCAAATTCCAGCATACTGAATCCCTTGCAGGACTCCATCATGTTCTCTGCAACCGTTGTCGCCGACAGACGTCTTCGGGATTTTCCGTTGACCTGGGCAACCGATACAAACGACTGCAGGATCGGTATCGACACAATGGCCAGGATGGCTACTGCGATCAACACCTCAACCAAAGTAAAACCGGAATCTCGTCTCTCTCTATTGTCCTCTCTCTTTCTCACGGTTTCCTTTCCTTTCCGGTACCAACCTGCATGCAAAACCGTAGGCTCACGATCAGCCCGTGCTTCTCCTCTTGATGACCTTAGATGACTTGCCATCATAACAAAAACTCCATATACAGCTTTGCCGTTACCGCCTTCAAGCCGAAGGCGGTAACGGAATTGTTGTTATTGATTAATCTTCCGGCGGAACCACGTCGATTCCCTGCTGGATCAACCACTCCTCAAGCGTAGGAGTAGGCGTTACCGTAGGTCCGAATACACAATCTACACCCATCGGAACCGGCGTAAGAAGCGGCTCGTCAAGCGGATCGTGAAGGTTCGTCTGATCACCGGTACGATGCGTTGCGAAGTCAGATACCGCATACGCGTGAATCAGGATTGCACCATCGACACGTCCGAGAACGTTATCATACACAAGATCGATTGACTCAAAGTTCATTCCGTACTTCGATTCATAGACATCTCTGATGAGATTCTTCAATCCCACATAGGAGTCGCTCGTAAACTTCGCGGAGATCACGGCATCACTGGCACCGTACGAAACGCTCTGATCTCTGATTTTTCCGACGTATCCGTAACCCTGTACCGCTTCCGAACCCTTTACCGTGTACTCATAGAAATGTGTATCGGCATATTTAGTCTGATTCGCCGGCTCGTTCTCGATGTTGACCATGTAGTTGAGCAGATCATCGATACGATACAACGCCGGGTACTTCAGTACAAGATCGATCAGGTCGTTCTCGGCCTTAACCATGTCGTTCTCGTAGTCTGTCTCTTTCTTAGCAACCTTAAGGAGCTCATTGAGCTCTGTCTTCTTCAGATCGGTTTCCTTCTGAATGCTTTCGCACTTTTCCTGACTGTCAGTGAAATAGAACTGGTATACGCAGAAGGCGGCAATAAAACCAATCAAAACCATAACAATGCTTATATCGCGCTTATTAATTTTCATTGATTATTTACCTCCCTTCGCAGAAGCTGCCGGCATCAGACTCTCAACAAGATCCGGAACAACTTCCTTGTACTGCATCGTGATTATACCGTGCACATACAGTTCCGGCTTGGGCGTAGGGCCTGTCGGCGTCGGTGTCGGATCCACGGGTGTAGGCGTAGGAGTGATTCCCTCGGGAAGGCTATACTCAACAACTGGAAGCGGCTGCTCAAGCATAGTGGACATCTCCGTGATCTGTACTGAATCGAAGTGATACAACTGCTGTGCGATCACGTTCAACTCTGCCTTGGTTCTGCAGGTAAGCTCCATCGTTATGGTGTCTTTCTCAGTAGTGATGCGAACCGCGATGAAGTTGGAGGGCATCTTCTCCTCGAGTTCCTCAAGGAAGTCGACAAAGTGAACATTCAGGTTGTTCTTAAGATTGTCGTAGCCCATTACGACCGCATAGGTTTCCATCGTCTTGTCGTGACGTTCCTTGGTCGTTCTCAGATACTCATTTCTCTTAAGCTGTTCCTTGACATCGTCAAGTTCCTTCTGCTTGTTGGTAACCTGAATCTGTCCGATCAGGAACAACGCAAGCGCTACCGCAAGGAATGCGATCATGATCGCGAACGGAATTACAAGCGACTGCTGCTTCTCACCCTTCATCAACTCGGGGGACAGCAACTGCAGCGGCTGCATTGCGGCACCGATGCAGGCAGCGAGCACATGCATCGTTACATCGCTGTAACCGGTGCTGACAACCTTGATCTGGTTCAGGCCGTCATAGTTGTGTACGGTGTATCCGAGCTCGTTGCTCAGGAGTTCATCGAGACCGATGAAGTCCGCGCCGACACCTACAAGCTCGATGCTGTCGATCGGCTCGTTGTCGTTACGCGATACATAGTACTCAAGAATACGTCCGATGTTACCGATCAGGTAGCGAAGATTTTCAGTGAGCATGATGCGGGACATCATGATCTCGTCGGAGGTATCCTCCGGCTCCTGATAGTCTACATCGACGTTGAGGTAGCGACGGATGCAGTGGTTCGACATGAACGCTCTCGTCGCTCCGTAGTAATCGAGATTCTCTCCGTATACATCGAGCTCCATCATGTTCTCGATGACACCGTTCACGCCGTGTGCGACGGAACGCTGAAGAACGATCTCGCCTTCCTTTACGATGGTTACAAGGGAGCTGTGCTCATCGATCTTGATCACGGCGTTGGTGCCGCGCGCAAAATCCTGACGCACGCACTGGAACACACTGTTGCCGACATAATCGATTGCCATGATGTGCATATTCAACGAGTGTGCAAGGTCAAGGTACGATGTGGTAACATCGTTCGGTACTGCAAGGAGCGACAGACGATACTGCTTCTCCTCCTTCGTGTCAATCTTTCCGAGGATGTTGTAAACCAGGTGATACTGGTTCATATCCACAGGAAAGTACTCAGCCGCGTTGGCCGTGATCAGCGGAAGGATCTTGTTCTCTTTTACAAGCGGGATCCTTGCCTCACGATTTGCGATACGGCTGGAGGAGACAGAGAATACGACGCGATCTGTCTTAATCTCTCTCTTCCGAAGCTCTGCTTTCAGGTTGATGATGAAGTCTTCGTTCCGGCTGATCACACCATCCTGAACCATGTCACGCGGGGTCTCGAGACTGAACGCCTGATAGATCTTCGGCGACTTCGACATGTAGTCAATCTCGATGACTCGCGTTGTGGCCTGTCCAATCTCCATAGACAGCACTTTCTTTGCCATACGTTTGCCTCCCTTTCGAGCGGATTCGTTCTCCGCTCTTTTCTTTCCTTCTTTATATAATTAACTGAAAGAATGTCTCAGCAAATTTCGCACTTATTGCTCTAACTCAGTCCGATCAACACTTTGTACCCTTCGATCAGCTGCGATCCGAAGAGGATGACGATCATGATTCCCGCCGCAAGGTACGGTCCCATCGCAAGCACCCGTCCGGCCTTGCTGATTTTCATGCGTGCGATATGGATGAACGATCCGAGCACACACCCGATAACCAGCGCGAGCAGGATGCCCTGCCATCCGAGCAGAAGACCTGCGGCTCCCATCAATTTGATGTCACCGCCGCCGATCCCTCGGCCTTTCGTAAAGAACCATATGAGCCCAAGCGGTACGCTTACCGCGAAAAACCCGATCACATACGGCCAAATATACGAGACCGCTTCGCCTTCAACAAACAGTTGATAAAGAAGACGAATGACCGCAAGTACAAAGATGAAAACATTGAATCCGAACGGAATAATGAACGTCCGGAAATCGATCACGCTGAGTGCAAGAAGGGCCGAAGCCGCAAAGCAGTAGATAATGCTATCTACTTTGATGCCGCAACATAGGAACACAACGACATACAACACGCCGTTCGCGGCCTCGACGATAGGATACTGTATGGATATCTTCTCGTGGCACTTGCGGCACTTTCCTCGCAATGCGATCCAACTGAACAGCGGGATCAGATCAAACCATCGAAGCTGATAACCGCAACTCATGCAGTGCGACCGTCTTGCCGAAAGACTCTCGCCCTTCGGGATCCGATAGATGCAGACATTCAGGAAACTTCCGATGACCACACCAAACAAAAATGCCGCTACATATATTGCCCATTCCATATTAATCCGTATTTACACTTCTCCTTTGTTAATACCAGGCCCCGCTCATAGAGGGATAACCGTCCGAATCATCAGGAATGACGATCGACACTTTGTAGGTCATGCCCTTGTAAGTCTTGGATATCGGCTTCACGTCGCTCAGCGATCCGAACGTGTCCGTCAGGTACGTCGTTAACTCCGTTCCTGTGGGATCATTTGTAACCGAAATCCCGTGGGCCTCATCAAATGTTACAACTACAGTACCGGCAGACGGAGAATACTCTCCCGAAAAGACAACAAGTTCCGCAGCATGTCGAATGTGTTCCGCTGCGGTATCGTCTCTCTGCCTTCTTGTCTTCTCCACATAGTGCAGATATATAGGAGCAAGCACTCCTACCAGTACTGCCATTATGGTAATTACAACTATCAGTTCTACGAGGGAAAACCCTCTATCTTTCTCTCCTCTGGTGTATCTCATAAAGTTCACC
>JBGUPV010000141.1:0-9264 GCA_045130455.1 Lachnospiraceae bacterium
TGCTCACGCTCCGGATTCCTTCGATACAACCGACAGCGGCCGTGCCGTTGCCGATGATGACATGTCGTTTCACACTTCCTCCTTGTCCCCGGCCGCCGCTGTTCGACGCCCGGAACGGCAGTTTTCCCTTCGCACCGTCACTCGCGTTCTTCGTACACGATCGCACGGTTCGGACAACCCTTGACACACGCCGGCTCCCCGCAGCTGTTCGCGAGGCAGAGCTCACACTTCTGCATGATCCCGTCCGCTGCCGGCGCAAGCGCGCCGAACGGACATACCAGGACGCAGGTGAGGCAGCCGACACACTTGCTGCGGTCGATCTTCACGACGCCGTCCTCCTTGCGGATGGCTCCGGCGATACAGCTCTTGACACACATCGGATCCTCGCAGTGTCTGCAGGATACGGCAAATGTGATGCGCTCATCTCCCTCGACATGGATGCGCGGGTAGATGGCTTTCCCCTTGAGCGCCGCCGTCATGCTTGCAACGCCGGAGTTCGCCCATGCGCAGTTGTATTCGCACAAATGACAACCGAGGCACCATTGTTCGTTGACATAGACTCGTTTCATTGTTTCCCTCTTGCGGTTAGTATTTTATGGAGTTTCCCGTCGCGCTTACGCTTCGGAAAATGCTGCTTCGTAAACCCCGGTCGGTCTCCTACTCTCCTGCGTGCGAGATGCCCAGGATCTCCAGTTCCTTCTCGGTCAGGCCGACGCCACGGAGCATCAGGCGGTTGCCGCGAAGAGCTTCGATGGAGTTGATGCCCATGCCGCCGAGGATCTCCATGATCTCATGCCGCCATGCGTTCATCAGGTTGACCAGGCGCTCGCTTCCGACATCCGGATTCAGGCGCTTGACAAGGTCGGGCCGCTGCGTCGCGATACCCCAGTTGCACTTACCGCTCTGGCAGGTGCGGCACAGATGGCATCCGAGCGCGAGAAGCGCCGCCGTCGCTACGTAACAAGCATCGGCGCCGAGCGCGATCGCCTTGACAACGTCCGCCGCGCTTCGGATGGAACCGCCGACAACCAAAGATACATTCCCGCGGATACCCTCATCGCGAAGACGCTGGTCAACCGCCGCGAGCGCAAGCTCGATCGGAATACCGACGTTGTCGCGGATGCGGGTCGGTGCCGCGCCGGTACCGCCGCGGAAACCGTCGATCGCGATGATGTCCGCACCGCTTCGAGCGATACCGCTCGCGATCGCCGCAATATTGTGAACCGCCGCCACCTTGACGATGACCGGCTTCTTATAATCCGTTGCTTCCTTCAAAGAGTAAACCAGCTGGCGAAGATCCTCGATCGAGTAGATGTCGTGGTGCGGTGCCGGCGAGATGGCGTCCGAACCCTCGGGGATCATTCGCGTTCTCGATACATCACCGACGATCTTTGCGCCCGGAAGGTGTCCGCCGATACCGGGCTTCGCGCCCTGGCCCATCTTGATCTCGATGGCTGCACCGGCTTCGAGGTACTGCTCATGCACACCGAAACGTCCGCTCGCGACCTGCACGATCGTGTTCGGTCCGTACACGTAGAAGTCTTCGTGAAGACCGCCCTCACCGGTGTTGTAGAGGATTCCCAGCTGCGTTGCCGCGCGCGCCAGGGAGGCATGCGCGTTGTAGCTGATGGAACCGTAGCTCATTGCGGAGAACATCACCGGCATCGAGAGCTCGATCTGCGGCTGAAGCTCACAGGTCAGCTTGCCGTCCGCGCCGCGCGTCACACACTGGGGCTTCTTTCCGAGGAACACCTTGGTCTCCATAGGCTCGCGGAGCGGGTCGATGGGAGGGTTGGTCACCTGGGAGGCGTTGATCAGGATCTTGTCCCAGTAGACCGGCAGGGGCTTCGGATTGCCCATGGACGACAGCAGCACACCGCCGCTGTTCGCCTGCTTGTAGATCTCCTTGATGGTGTCTTCCTGCCAGTTCGCGTTCTCACGCAGACGGCAGTCGCTCTTTACGATCTTCAGCGCACGCGTCGGGCAGAGCGAAACGCAGCGCTGGCAATTCACACATTTGGTCTCATCGCTGATCATCACCCCGTGCTCCGGGTCGTAGCTGTGCACCTCGTTGGCGCACTGTCGCTCGCATACGCGGCAGGTGATGCAGCGGTTCTCGTTTCGAACCACTTCATATTCCGGATAAATGAAATCGATAGCCATATCAATATGCCCCTTCCTTAACCGTCACGATCACCGGTTCGCCGCCGGCAGGCGCCCAGATATTCTTGACATCCGGCTCCATAACGCGGATCGCCGCTTCCTCACTCGCGATAAACACGCGGTCATCCTTCTCTCCGACGACCATCGAGCGAAGCTTAAGCCGGTCATTTAACGCCATCAGACCTCCGTCAAATCCGAGTACGATGGAGAACGGCCCGGTGACCAGAAGACTCGGGAACATCGTGCGGAGGAACTTTAACTTCTCTTTCTCGTACGCGTCGGCCTTGCCGTCGATGGTGCTCCAGAACGGAGCCGCGATCACGTTGGCCGCCTCCGTGAGGGTCAGTCCCTGCACGCGGAGCAGGTAGTCGAGAATGTAGGTGATGACCTCGGTATCGGTCTGCAGGTTGCATTTGTATCCGAACATCTCGATGAACCGCCGGTTCGCGTCGTATGAGGAGATCTCTCCGTTGTGAACGACCGAATAGTCGAGGAGCGTGAAGGGATGCGCGCCGCCCCACCAGCCGGGGGTGTTGGTCGGATAACGTCCGTGCGCGGTCCAGCAGTAGCCTTCATACTCATCCAGGCAGTAGAACCGGCCGACATCCTCGGGGAAACCGACGGCCTTGAAGGTTCCCATGTTCTTGCCGCTGGAAAATACGTAAGCGCCGTTCATCTCCGTGTTGATCTTCATGACCGTGCGTGCGACGAACTCCTTCTCGTCGAGCTGCAGATCCGCGAGAACCGACCGCAACGGTGCCACGAAGTATCTCCAGATGATCGGCTCATCCGTGATCTCGGGAATCTTTCGTGTCGGGATCAGCTCGCCCTTGACGACCTCGAACCGCTCCTTCAGAAATGCCTCGCAAGCCTTGCGGGTGTCGCGGCAGTCGAAGAACAGATGAAGCGCGTAGTAATCCTTGTACTCCGGATAGATCCCGTAACCGGCAAAACCGCCGCCGAGACCGTTGGAACGGTCGTGCATCGGCTTCATCGACTCCATGATCGCCTCACCGGTCATCTTCTTCCCTTCTCTGGAAATCACTGCGGCTATCGCACATCCGGAGGGGATCCGGACCTCGCCTTCTCGCATCACAGTCATGGTTATCTGTACCTCCTACTTGAGACGTAATTCTCTCTCAGCATACAAAAAAAGGCATCCACTTTCCGCAACGTCACCGTCACGGAAAATGAACGCCTTTGCTCATTTGTTCGCATTGTAATGCCATGTTTTGCATTTGTCAAGCGTTTTTTCTGCGGAAAATTTCGAACCCTGCGAAAGGCTCTTTTCCTCACTGAAGGATCTCACGGAACCTCTTTACCGGCAGATTCTCCCGCGCAGTCCTCATCAGTTACCGAAGAATTCCTCCAAAGACGGAAGATCATCGAAGGACGGGAATTCGCCGTCACCGAAGGGGAACTGTCCGTCGCCGAACGGGAACTGTCCGGACTGTCCCTGCTGACCTTGCTGACCCTGCTGATCCTGCGAATCCTGCTGACCCGACTGACCCTGCTGACCGCGGCGGCCCTGCTGGCCCTGCTGTCCTTGCTGTCCCTGCTGGCCCTGACGGTTCTGCTGCTTCTGCTCGGTCTCGGTGTTCGCATCATCCTGATCCGGGCGGAGCGACTGGCGGCGTACGCCGAGCGTCACTTTGACATCGAAGGTCTCGCCCTTGCGGTAGATCGTGAGCGTCACCACATCGCCCTCGGCACCTGCGCGGATCACGCTGATCAGCTCGTCCGTGTCGGAGATCTCTTTACCGTTCACCTTCGTGATGACATCATTTTCCTGAAGACCGGCCTTATCCGCGGGGCTGCCCGCCTCAACACCGGAGATTGCCGCGCCGGTAAGACCGAACGCCTCATACTGACTGTCGAGATCGTAGATCGTTACACCGATGTAGGTCTTCTCGATGTAGCCGTCCTCGATGATGCTGCGGATGATATCAACCACACTGTTGATCGGGATCGCGAAGCCGACGTTGTCGATGGATGCGACGCCCGAGGAACCGCTGCTGGAATATTTTGCGTTGGTGATGCCGATCACTTCGCCGTAGGAATTGAACAGCGCGCCGCCGGAGTTGCCGGAGTTGATCGCGCAGTCCGTCTGGATCAGCGTCATCGCGATATTGTTGATCGTAACTTTACGGTTCAATGCGCTCACGTCACCGTGGGTGAGGGAAAATGTGAGCTCACCGAGAGGATTGCCGATGGCCACAACGCTGTCGCCGACGCGAAGTTTATCGGAATCACCTACAACGACGGTCTGAAGTCCGGTCGCCTCGACCTTCAGCACCGCGATGTCGTTGCTCTCGTCGTAGCCGACAAGCTTAGCCGCATAGGTCGTGTTATCGTATGTCGTAACCTTGATCTCGCTGGCGCCTTCCACCACATGGTAATTTGTGACGATGTAGCCATCCGCCGTAAGGACAAAACCGGAGCCCGACGCCGCCGATGTCGTCTTGTAACCGAAGTAGTTCGTGGTCGTGGCTGTAGTGATACCGACGGTCGCGTTCACATTGGCCTCGTAGATATCCGCTGCCGACAGCTCCTTGCCGGTCTCAACCTTGGTCATCTTCACGGTGGAATTCGCGCCGGATCCCAACAGGATCTCCGACTCTTTGCCGGAAACCGTCGACTCGTAGGACGTGTCATTTCCGTTGCGGCTGTTGTAGAGAGCCATGCCGCCGGCACCGACCGCTCCGCCGAGCAGCGAGCATCCGAGTGCCAGTATCGCGACCTTCGCGAACCATCTCTTCCGAGGCTGAGCCGCTGTCTCGCGGACACTCTCCGTAACGGGTGCGAGCGCCTCCGCCGTATATTCCCGATCCGCCCTGATCTCGGTCATTTCAGGGTTCATATTCAAACCATAACCGTTGTTATAAGATTCATTGTTGTTCAACATGATAAGCACACTCCTTTGCTTTTGTTGACTGCATCATAACCGTCGAATCTTAAGTAAACTTAAAAGAATTTAAGGTTCACAAATTCTTCAAAATTCTCTCCGGATGCACTTTCCCGGCAATGAAAAAGGAGCCTAGTGGGGTTAGGCTCCTCTCTCGGGGGTTCGGCGTCAAAATGACGCTGCACATTATGGTCAGGTTTTTCGATAATGTCTTCGTTTGCTGATCCCGATGATGATCATCGCCGCCAGGAGCACTGCCAGACAGCCTCCGTAGGTAATCAGGTTTTTCGCTCTCGTCGAGAGCCCGGAGGATTGTCCCGGCGCTCCGGAAAATGAACCGGACCGCGACTTACCCGAATCGGAATCCGAGCCGCTCTTGGAAGGACTGAAGGACCCTCCCTGTTTTCCGCCGCCTCCGAACATACTGCTCGGATCGAAGCCGTCCGGAAGATTTCCGGTGTCAAAACCGTCGGGCAGACTGTCCGGATCGAAATTGCCGTCGCCGCCGAACATGCTGCTCGGATCAAAACCGTCCGGAAGATTTCCGGTGTCAAAGCTGCCGCCGTCGCCGGGTGTGAATCCGTCTGGCTTGCTGCCGCCGGATCTTCCGCTGTCGCCGCCGGACTTCCGTCCCTTGGAACCGCTTTCGTCCTGCGCTGTCTGCGGCATCGTTCCGTCACCTTCTGCGTCCTTGTCTGAGGAGTCCTTTTCACCGGAACCCTTGCTGCTCTGTCCGCCGAAGTTTCCTCCTCCCATGCTGAACTGTCCCATCAGTTTGACGTTGATATGGGACGCGTCCACAAGGGCCGACTTGTCCTGTTTCTGGCCTGCATCCGTCGAAGGGATCGTGCCGTCGAGCTGCCCGGAGATGCTCTCCGCGCGAAGCTTCACGGTCTCGTACAGGATCTGCGCCGCAGTCTGATACTCGTCGGCATCGTAAAATGCGGTGGGATCATTTGCCACCAACTCATCGATCCGGCTACGGATCCGGTTGTACACTTCATCGAAACGGCCGCCGTCGACATACTCTTCGACCAGTTTCCGGAGGTACTCATGGTATTTTGCGAGATATTCCTCGTTCTCCAGAAGCGCGTTGAAGAACTTCGTGCCGGAGAACGGCGTATCGACGGCGTCATTGACCATATCGGTCGCGTTGCCGCTGCCGCCCATCGACATTCCGCCGAGGGAGAGATTGTAATCCCAGGGCAGGATGTTGAGCTTTCCGTCGTACTCATACAGGTAGTAGTTGTGCGACATGGAGCCCGAGAGGCTGTCCATGTTCACGGCAAATGTGTGGACAGCCATGTATCTGAGCACATTGTCAATATCGAGATACTGTTCCAGGTCGGTGCCCTCGCTGACGTTGCGGAGCGCCGTAACAACGCGGCGGTGGTCCGATTGGTCGGTGCCCGTGATCGCGCTGTCCCAGATCGTCGAGTAACTGTCGAGCTCGTCATCGGTATAGTTTAAGTTGGCTCCGCCGCCGCGGGAAGTTGAACCCATCTCCATCGTGTCCGGCTTGTACAGTTCGCCGTCCTGCGTACCGAAGTTGCGGAGCATGAAGCTCTCCTCCACGCCTTCGAGCGCAAGGTAGACACCGAAGTACTCTCCGTTGACGGAGACTTTCGCGTAATTGTACAGGGAAGCATCCGCGCCGATGTACTGAAACATGTCATAGATGACCGCTTCCTTCATATTGGTCGCGTCTGCGTAGTTGTTGTTCAGGATCAGCTTGTCCAGGCCGTAGCACGTCTGGCCCTTTACAAAATGATCAAACTCCAGCTTAAGGCTGTAGCGTTCGCTGTCCGGATCCATGGCGATCGCCGAGAGGCTGGTGTTGCCCTTCGGGCGGATCGCGACGTTGGGGACCGTGAGCCCGTTGATCGTCACGTCGCACACGTAGTACTCTTCCGACATCGCATTGGAGAGCATCTTGTTCCACGTCTCCTCATCCATGCGAATGTCGACTTCCATCACCTGATCGGTGCCGAACAGCTCCGTCTCGTACTCCATGCGGACACCTTTTCCGCCGAGCAGATCCGTGAGTTCCTCGGAGTACGCGACCGCCGCCATGCACAGGAGTGCGGCGATCGCAACTATCACGAGGATTATCTTCGAAATATGCCGATTGGAAACCATTTAATAAACCTCCCCGGAATACGTCAGGCCATGTATTCCCCGTTGAACATCACCAGGGTCACTCCCGACACGCCGGTGATCTCGTTGATACGGTTGACAAAGCTTGTGGTCGCTTCCTTCACGCGGATCTCCGCGGTGAGTTCAATGCCCGCCTCGTTGACCGTCTTGGACTTGACAAGATAGCGGTCAACCGACGTTCCGATCAGCGAGAGCGCGGCTTCCTCCGCTTTCTCATCGCTGCAGTTGATGATCAGAATGTAAGGGGTGTTCCGGTATTTGCGGTCCGCGATGAGTACCAGCGTGACTCCGATGATCACGGAGCCGATCACCGCGAGCGGGATCATGCCCGCGCCGATGACGATACCCGCGGCCAGCGACCAAAACAGGAACACGATCTCCATCGGTTCCTTGATGGCGGCACGGAAACGCACGATCGAGAGCGCACCGACCATACCGAGGGAGAGAACGACGTTCGAGGTGACCGCCATGATGACCAGCGTCGTCACGAGGGAAAGTCCGATCAGCGCCATCGCGAAGCCCGTCGAGTACATCACGCCGCTGAACGTTTTCTTATAGATCAAAAAAATGAAAAGGCCGACGACCAGGGCGAAAAGCATGCCGATGATCGTGTCGAGCACGGAAAACTCCGTCACATTTTCCAGAAAGCTGGATTTGAACACATCGCTGAACGTTACTAAAAAAGTCATGGGAATGATCCTCCGATAGTATCGATTAATGATTTGAAAAATGACCTCTCATCCGAACCTTCGGCAGGCTCCGTATTTGGAAAATGCCTGCTGTCGGATGCCGTTTACCTGGACGAGATCCTGAATGATCTCCGGAAGGAACGCGTCGAACTTCACTTCGAGGATCCGCTCCTCCGGCGTGTCCGTGGCGCTGATGTCGTCCACGTGCTCCGTCAGAAACTCCCGGTGAAAGAGACTGCTGCGGATCTGCGAGTCGAAGGTGACCCGGACATTGCCCGCCGCGTAGATGTACGGTTCTCTGGTGTACGACACGAGCACCTTCGGCCGGAGCTGCTGGTACTGCATCTTGGCGTACAGCTCCTGCACCAGGCCTTCGCCGTGGGTCTTCATGAACCCCAGGTCCCCCGCGAGTATCTTCCGGCACTCTTCCTCCGTGATCCTCGCGTCACATTTCAAGCACAGATTGTCGATCTTCATCTTCTTCTCGAGGGTGATGAACGAAAAATCGTCGTTGTAGTACCGGATGCGGAACTTCTCGCGTTTTGCGACGCCGTCGATCTTCTCCCGAAGCGCTTTGTCATCACAATTGTCGAAGTAGATGCTGCGGATACAGTACAGACCGTTGGCGTCCGTATGGGGATCCGCTTTCATTATGGTTCGAAGCCGCCCGCGCATGGCAAGATAATCGGCGTAGGATATGCTGTATTTCATCTCATGCCGATAATGCTTTGTCTGCTCCATCCTGCGACCTCCTTTCGATTTGCTGGGCTCATTCTAACTGCCCAACCTAAAACTTACTTTAACAACCACGCAGAAAAATAAAGCCGCATTTTCCCCGGCGAAAAATGCCGGAATGCCGCAGAAACAAAGGCTGCCGCGCAACCGATGAATCGATCATCCGCTGTGCGGCAGCCGCTTAAATACAAAATAAAGTTTTAAAAATGTGTGTTCTCCGGTTATCCGGGGAAGCTTGCGGTGACAGTGAAGGACTGTCCGTCCGGCGACGTCGCACCGATCTTTCCGTCATGCTCCTCCACGATGGCCGTCGCCATGGAAAGCCCGATCCCATGACCGCCCGTCTCCGAATTGCGGGAAGCGTCCGTGCGGTAGAACCGGTCAAAGACATGGCGAAGGCTCTCCTCGGGGATCGGCTCCGCGATCGGATTCGTCACGATCAGGAACACCCGGCGACCCTGCTTCTCAAGCTGAAGATCGATCCGGCTACCCTGGGGCGAGTATTTCATCGCGTTGTCAAGAAGGATCGAAACCAGACGCGAAATGGCTTTGTCGTTGCCGTTCATCGAGATGAGCGGCTGGACACTGCACACCAGCTCCTTGCCCTGCGCCTGC
>JBGUPV010000142.1:0-4889 GCA_045130455.1 Lachnospiraceae bacterium
GCCGAGTGCTACAAGCAGCGCATGGAGCGCGGTCTTACGTTCCTTGAATTCAACTTCATGATCATGCAGAGCTACGACTTCTACAAGCTCTTCCAGGATTACGGCTGCAACCTTCAGTTCGGCGGCGACGACCAGTGGAGCAACATGCTCGGCGGTACGGAGCTCATCCGCCGCAAGCTCGGCAAAGACGCTTCCGCGATGACCATCACGCTTCTGCTCAACTCGGAAGGCAAGAAGATGGGCAAGACCGAGAAGGGCGCTGTCTGGCTGGATCCCGAGAAGACCTCGCCGTACGAGTTCTACCAGTACTGGAGAAACGTGGCCGACGCCGATGTTCTCAAGTGCATCCGCATGCTCACGTTCCTGCCGATCGAGCAGATCGACGCCATGTCCGACTGGGAAGGCAGCAAGTTAAATGAGGCGAAGGAAATCCTCGCGTTCGAGCTCACGAAGCTCGTGCACGGCGAGGAGGAAGCCGCCAAGGCACAAGCCGCTGCTCGCGCACTCTTCGGCGCAGGCAACGCAGAGGAGGCTCCCGAGGCTCCCATCGGTGAGGACGCATTCCAGGACGGCACGATCGACCTCGTATCGATCCTTGTCGCCGCAGGTCTCGCTCCGACCCGTTCTGAGGCGCGCCGCAACATCGAGCAGGGCGGCGTTTTGGTGGACGGCGAGAAGGTTACCGACTTCCGCGCGACCTACACGAAGGAGCAGATTGCCGCAGGCCTTGTCGTAAAGCGCGGCAAGAAGAACTTCAAGAAGGTAGTCCTCGGCTAGGAAGCTGTTCCGGAGCAGGAACTGATGTTGAAATTCTTTCCGCGGGCATTCTTTCACTGGCTTTTCGGCGATAAATGAACATGATTTGGGTAAAACGGGCGTTGCCGGTGGGTAGCGCCCGTTTTTTTGTGCGGTGCACCCACCGGAATCCAAAAAAGTAAGTTTAGTGGGTGTCCTGAACGATTGTTTTTTTCTCTTCAGTAGAGTATTATTAAATTCGGGGCACCGCAATTTTGCCGGAACCACAGTTTTTTACTGACATCGCCATTCTATTCGGGGGAATCTGAGCAGCCATGAACTGGGACGCGCGCGCGATCCGGCGCAACACATTCCGAACCGTCTTCTGCAAGGGCATCAAGGCTTGGTTGATGCTTGTTTTTGTCGCGTTCCTTTTCTCCTACTTCGGCGCCGCCAACGCCTCACAGGCCGCATTTGTCGGGATGATTGAAGACCGGATCAGCGAGTCCGAGAGCGAAGGTCCCTCCGACACCGCGGAGATCTTCCGCGAATATCTCTCGAACACCGAGCTGGCTGAGAAGCTTCCGTTCATCACCTCGAAGACCGCGATCACCATCCTCGACGGCTGCACGCGCACGAGCTCCTGGCTGGTGCGGTTCTTCGCCTCCAACGGCGCTTATTTTCAAAGGAATCTCGGCGAAGTCATCGCCTTTCTGCTCCTCACCACGCTTCTCGTCATTGTGGCGCGGCTCCTCATCCAGGGCTTCCTCATCATCGGGCGCTACCGCTACGTCATGGAAAACCGCTTCGACCGCGACGTGCCTCTGCGCCGACTCACCTCGCCATTCCACCGCGAACATCTGAAAAATGTGTTTGTCGTCATGCTGCGCTACCACCTCACGCTTCTGCTGTGGTCGCTCACCGCGATCGGCGGTCTCTACAAGCTGTATCAGTACGGCATGGTCCCGTATCTTCTTGCGGAAAATCCTTCCCTCACCTGGCAGGAAGCCCGCGACGTATCCTGTCAGATGACACTCGGATACAAGCGGAAAATGTTCCTCATGCATCTCTCGTTCTTCTACCTTTGGATCCTGATGCTCATCCCGATCGTCGGTCTGTTCCTCGGACTGCCGGTCCTGCTGCAGCTCAACGCGGAGATGTTTTTCACGCTGCGCAGCCGCGTGCCGGAGGACTCGCCGATCCTGGCGGAGCCTGCATTCGCAGGCGTAGCTTACGTGAACCGCACGCACGAAACGACAACCTCTGAACTCCCCTCCCACGAGCCGTACCGGCTGTCCAACATCTCGATCCACCGCTCACGCAACGAGGACGAGACCGGCTACAAGCCCGTCGAATATCTTTTCATGTTTTTCTTCTTTTCGATGCTCGGATGGATCTGGGAGTGCAGTCTCTCGATCATCAGAGACCACGTGCTTGTCAACCGCGGAACGAAATACGGTCCGTGGATCCCGATCTACGGGTACGGCGGGATCCTCGTCATTTTCCTGCTGCACAAATTCCGCAAGAGCAAGCTGCGCGTCTTTCTCTACAGCATCATCGTCTGCGCGGCCGCGGAGTACCTCACGAGTTTCATCCTCGAATATTTTTTCAATGTCATCTACTGGGACTACACGACGGAGCCGTTCAACCTGAACGGGCGCATTTACCTCGAGGGAATGCTCGTCTTCGGACTCAGCGGACTCGCCGGCGTCCACGTGCTGGCGCCGTCCGTCTCGGCGTTCTCGGAGCGGCTGAAACCGACGACGCGCCGACGGCTCGCCGTAACGCTGCTTGCCCTCTACGGGCTCGACATCATCGCATGCACGATCTTCGGGTTCAACCCTGCCGCCGGCCTTGACTTCGCGAAGTAAACAAACGCCTCATTTTCCGAAAAATGGTTCTTGCGGGTGACGAAATTCCTCCGTGCATTTTGTATAATCCATCTCGGAAAGTGAAAAAATCCCATAGAGGAGGGTGAAACAATGAAAGCAAGATCGTTACTGTTGTTGTGCATGCTCGCGGCGGCGCTGTGTCTCGCCGGCTGTGAGAAAGACTCGTCCGACTCCGGTTCGGACACGCCCAAGGCGACCGCGACGCCTACCGTCACGGAAGCTCCGAAGGGAACGACCGAGTCCTGGGGCATCTACAAGGAGATCTTTGTTCCCGAGGGAATGAAGCTCACCGGCGGCTCCCAGATCGACAAGGAAGACCCCAACTCCGTTTGGGTTCAGCAGACCACCAATCTCCTGAACTACTACCTGTTCGGCGTTTCCACCGAGGAGCGCTGTGAGAAGGACGTTGCGGCGACCAAGGAGTACAACAAGGAATCCAATCCCGAGGACGTCACGCTGAAGATCGGCGACTGTGAGTGGAAGGGCGTTGCGTACAAGTACCAGGGCACCACGGATGTCGCGCAGATGTATGCGGTCATCGGTGACAAGGTGATCAATGTCCGCCTCGCCGGTTTCGCGTACGATTCCGACACCAGCAAGTCGATCCTCGGATCGCTCAAGTTTGACTGATTTCGAAAAATGATCTGACACGGACAAAGGCGGCAGAGCAAATCTGCCGCTTTTGACACGCCGCGGGTGTCGTTGCATTGAAGCCCTGTTTGTGGTAGATTTTTACCGAGGTGTGAAACCATGACGCTGCGTAATCAAAAGAGAATCACGCTTGCTTTCGTCGGCGCGCTGATCGTCGCCGGCGTGGTTCATATTGCGGCAAACATCGTTCACAACACGGCAGTCCCGCACTATTCGGCGTCCACCCTGCTCTTCTGTCTGGAGTTTCTCATCTACTCCGTCCTGCTGTTCTCCTGGGTCCAATCGGTCCGCGTCCGGCTCCTGCCGACGAAAGCGCGGCTCTACCTTCTCACGATCTCGATCCTGATGATCGTGTATCTGGCGATCCGGGCGTTCAAATACCGCATCGCGAGCGAGGCCGTTGCCGTGCGTCTCGCGTGGTACGGCTATTATGTGCCGATGATCCTGATCCCGACACTGTTTCTGATGGTCTGCATCTGCATTGCGAGAGGCGACCGTCCCGCGCGATGGGACGAGCGTCTCATCATGATCCCGGCCGCCGCGCTCACGGCGATCATCCTCACAAACGACCTTCACCATCTCGTCTTTCTGCCGAAGCCGGGTGTCACCGACTTCATCGGGCAGTCCGGCACCTACACCTACCGCCTCCCGTTCTATCTCGCGTACGGGTGGATGATCCTGATGCTCATCTCAGGCGTGGCGCTTCTGGTCCGGGTGTGCGGTCGCGGGAAAAATAAGCGGAAGCTTCTCTTTATCGTCTTCGACCTGCTCCTGTGGTTTTTCCTGCTCCGGCTCCATGACATCTACTACATTCGATTTTCGCTCGGCGGACACCCCGTGAACATCCGCTTCATCCCTCCTTATGAGTCGCCGGAGGTCCACGTGTTCTGCCTTCTCGCCGCCTTCGAGTTCTGCATCCGTGAGCGACTGATCCCGCACAATGAGAACTATGCTGTTTATTTTTCGAAGATCCCTCTGCCGGTTCTGATCACCGACCGCGAACTGCAGCCGGAACACCGCTCGGCCAATGAGCTCCCCGCGGACACCGACGACCTCCGCGAGGCGATCACCGCGCCGACCTACCCGCAGCCCGATCACAAGCTCTCCGGCCGGAAGATCCGCGGCGGCTACGCGTTCTGGCTTGAGGACGAGAGCGCGGTCCGCTCGGCCAACGAAAAGCTTCGCGAGGCCAACGAGCTTCTCGAGAGCGAAAATACACTGATCGAGTACGAGAACCGCCAGAAAGAGGAAAATGCGTACCTGCACTCGCGCCATCGCATCTACCACGAGATCGCGGAGAAGATGTATCCTTACCAGAAGCGCATCGAGGAGCTGCTCATCGCGGCGAAACCGGGGACGGACAGTTTCCGCGGCAGCATCGCGACGGTCTCGGTCCTCAACGCTTTCGTAAAACGCAAGACCAATCTTCTGCTGCTGTCCTCTGACAGCGACACCATCGAGCTGCGCGAGCTTCAGCTTGCCGTCTCCGAGTCCGGCCGGTATCTCACCTACGCCGGTCTGAAGACGTCCGTGGACGAGCGTGGTTTTGCTGCGCCGGAAGGGACATTCCTGCCCTCGGACACGGTGATCGCACTGTACGACACGTTCGAG
>JBGUPV010000143.1:0-10576 GCA_045130455.1 Lachnospiraceae bacterium
AGCGCTCCCGCCGCCACGACCGCCGCCGTGATGCGGCCGCTGAAATGACCGCCGCCACGGGTGTCATTGGCCCCGTGATACTTGACATAGGCCGCGTAATCCGCGTGGGACGGGCGTGCCACCGACGCCATCTCCGAGTAGTCGGCCGACTTCGTGTCGCCGTTCGGGATCACGATGCACACGGCCGTGCCCGTTGTGTGTCCGTTCAGGACGCCGCTCTCGATGACATACGGATCCGCCTCGACCCGCGCCGTGGAGATCGCGCCGCCCGGGCGCCGCATCGCAAGGCACCGGTCGATCACCGCCGTGTCGACAGGCAGCCCCGCCGGAAGTCCGTCCACCACGCAGCCGATGGCCGGCCCGTGGCTCTCACCGAATATCGTAACCTTTATTTTCCGGCCGAATGTATCGCTCATGATATCCCCTTTCCAACTTCTGTTCCATGTACCGGCGCCGTCTACTGCTTCACGACCGTCACGATCCTGCTGCGGAGCCGCTCCGGTTCCATCGGATAGAAGCAGAACGTTCCCGGGTCCCTGCAGATCACCGCCATGATGACGCTGCCTTCCGCCTTCTTGTCGTGCGCGCACAGCGCGAGCACCTCATCCGGGTCGCATTCCGCCTCATGGGGCAGCCCCAGTTTGTCGAGCACCGGGATCAACCGTTTCCGAAGCCTGTCGGAGCAGAGCGCCACCATTCCGATCGCCACGCACTCCCCGTGGAGGAGCGTTCCGCCGCAGGCAAGCTCGATGCCGTGCCCTATGGTGTGTCCGAAGTTGAGCACGCGGCGAAGCCCGCTCTCGCGCTCGTCCTCCTCGACAACATTTTTCTTGATCCGGATCGCGCGCTCGCAGATTTCGTCGAGGTGCGCGAACGGATCCTCATTTTCAAATAATTCAAACAGCTTCTCGTCGCACGTCAGCGACATCTTCAGCGCCTCCGCAAGGCCGTTGGCCACCTGTCGCTTCGGGAGCGTCGCCAGTGTGTCGTGGTCGATGATGACCATGGCCGGCGGGTAAAATGCCCCGACAACGTTCTTCACTCCCGCAAAATCGATGGCCGTCTTGCCGCCCACCGACGAGTCCACCTGGGACAGCACCGTCGTCGGAATGTTGATCCAGTCGATGCCGCGCATGTACAAAGCCGCTGCCAGGCCGGTCATATCGCCGACCACACCGCCGCCCACCGCGATCACGCGGTCCTTGCGCGTCGCGCGGAGCTCCACGAGCTTTTCAAGGATCATCGTGAGCGACTCCAGCGTCTTGTGCTCCTCGCCCTGCGGGATCGTCAGGATCGCCGCGCGGCCGGTCGCCTCGCAGGCCTTCGCCACGGTCTCCGCGTACTGCGCGGGAACGCCGTCGTCCGTCACGATCAGGGAAAGTCTCCCCGCACCGCTCTCGCCGATCAGCTCGCCGACCTTTGCCAACGCGCCGCGTTCCATTATGATATCGTACCCGCCGTCGCGGGTTTTCACCGGGATGATCATCGTCACATCTCCTTGCCTGCTCATTTTCATACGGTCGGACATTCACTGCCGTCCGGCCTTCCTTATCCGGTTGCTCCGCTCTCCGCCCGGCCCATCGTTCCGTGCCGGCCTGCAGCACCGTTACAGTCTCACTTCTCTCTCATAGCTGCCGAGTACCTTCAGGTCGTGGCAGCACTCGCGCAGATCCGCGAGCATCGCCTTGCCGGCCTCGCTCTCCACATTGCCCTCGCTCTCCGCGTAGAAGTAGTACTCCCACGCCAGTTCCTTGCGGGGACGACTCTTCAGCGCCAGCAGGTTGAATCCGTGCTCTCCGATGACGTTGATCGCCCGGCCGAGCGAACCTGCCGCATTGTTGACCGAGAAGAGCATCAGGAAGCGCCCGTCCTCCGGGTTCGGCTCGCGCTTCTCTCGGACGAACACGGCAAATCTCGTCGTATTGTTGCTGTTGTCGTTGATGTGGCTCTCCAGCACCTTCAGCCCGAACTTGGCCGCTGCCTCGGCACTGCCGATGGCCGTAAGATCGTGGCGGCCGGCCTCCGCGACCATGCGCGCCGCAACCGCCGTATTGACCGCCTCCGCAGTCTCAAAGCCGTGCTGCTCAAGGTATCGCGCGCACTGCCCGAGCGCCTGCTCGTGGCTCACGACCGTCTTAACCTCGTCCATCGTGGTTCCTTTGACCGCCAGAAGGTTGTGCACGATCTCGACCTCATAGACGCCGCTCACGTATAATTTTCCGAAGTATGCCAGGTCGAGAACGCGGCCGACATCGCCGTTCTGGCTGTTCTCGATCGGGAGCACCGCACAGTCGCAGGTTCCCTCCTCCACCGCGCGGTACGCAGCCGCGAAATCGGGGCATGCCACTGTCGTCGCGTCGGGGAAGATCTTCTCCGCGGCGATGTTGGCAAATGCGCCTTCCACGCCGCTGTACGCCACCCGCAGACCGTCCATCAGCCTCCGCTGGTAGCTCTTCGAGATCCCGATGGTCTCCCGCAGGAAACTCACGTAAAACGGCCGGAGCGTCTCGTCCTCGATGAGACCGGCCTCCTCGCGGAGCATTTCCTCCTCACGGGAACGATCCACAATCGGCAGCCCGTGCGCTCTCTTGTACGCCGCCACCGTCCGAACCGCTGCCATACGCCGCTCAAACACCTGCGCCAACTCGCGATCCGCCTCGCTGATAATTGCTCTTGCCTGTTCCAACTCCGTCATGGGAAAACCAACCTTTCCGTCGCACATTCGAATTCGAAAAATGTCCCAAATAATAAAATTATCCGCATATTTCCGGCACAATGCCGAAACACGCGGATCAGGACTGCTTGTTCGCTTTATTCACAACTCAGAAAGCAAATCGGCAGTCCACAGTAAAATAATAAAAGTAAAAGCCGTACAGTCTCATGCCTTTTTGCTCCTTTCGTCATCGTACGCGCCGCGGGGGCGCAATGTTACCTGCGTCACATAATACCCCCGCGCGCCTGACTTGTCAAGAAAAAATCGACAAACGACCGGATTTCCCGATCAATCATTCCACGGCAACATTTTCTCACCGTCACAGAACTTTGCCCGTTCCTTCGCCTGCTCCGCCGTGAGCGACACCGGAACATACCTGTAGGTGAGCGTCCTGTCGCTGCGTTCCTGCGAGATCAGATTGCCGTCCTCGTCATATCCGTAGGTCTCCCGTATCAGAACGCCTCCTTCGGCAAACTTCTCCTCCTTGCGGATGATGCGCCCTGCGTCATCCCTTACCACGTACAGTTCGTTACCCCGGTCATATTCCTTCCGATAGATTTCCCTGCCTTCGGAGTCATACTCGGTGTCCGTCCTTCTCGTCGTTCCCTCAGGGTACTCCGTAACTATTTCGGTTTCCAAATACCCGTATTCCGTATTTTGGTACTCTCGCTCGATCGTTCTTGTGATCCGGTCATCGGAATACATCACATGCTTTGTCTCCCGGCCCTCACTGTCATAATAGTAATCATCGCTATTGGATCTGTCGACCCGGCTTCCGTCATCAAAATACTCGATCTCGCGAACCGGAGTTTCATATTCGGGAACATAGAGACGGACAACCCTGCCCTTCTCATCGCATTCACCCCGGAACCTGACCGTAACGGTCTCCTCCCCGTCGTCATAATCCTTTCTCAGCCATTGGACCGTATTCCCGTAGGCGTCGTACGCGCGCTCTTCGATCGACGATATGCTGCCGTCATATTCATAATTGATATCCTGAATCTCCCGGCCCTTCTCATCATAGATGGTAGTCTGCGCGATCACGTCATCCCAGTTTTTACCGGAAAGAAACATCTCTTCCTTGCGCAAGGTTCCCGAGGCATCATACGTTCTCGTGTTCTTTATACCGTAAGAATCAACATAAGACATCTTGGAGTACGGCTCTCCATCCTCGTACCCGTAGGAAAAATCACACTCTAGCAGGTATTGCTCCTGATCCGCACCGGGTTGCACGATCTTGTACGTAACCTTGGAATATCTTCCGAACTCATCGTATTCGTAAGATACCACTTCCTGATCTCTGTTCCTGTTATTTCTCGTTCCGGTTATCTCGACCAACTGAAATTTCGGGATATCCACCGAATCCTCATCCGTCTTTGCATCCTCCGGCTTTTTGCTGTCCTTAATGATCAGGATGACCAGCAAAACGCCGAGCATGACCAGAACGCCGATGCCGACCCCCAAAACAATCTTCTTTCTCGCACCTTCCATGTTCACCCCCTGCGGATCATTTTCCGCGACGCCTTTCGGCAACTACTGTTCTTCCTTCACCAGATTCTGAACCCACACGCCCTTCTTCACCAGCACAAACCCGATCGCGCATTTGAGCAGATCGATCGACTGCATGCACAGGTAGAACGGCAATACCGACAGGCCCGTGTAACGACTGATGACATAAGCGATCGGCACGCTTAAGCACCAAAGGAACACGCTGTCGAACGCAAACGTGATGAGCGTTTTACCCCCCGTTCGAAGCGTAAAATAAGCCGCATGCATGAACGCGTAGATCGGCATGCAGACCGCGCAGATGCGCACAAACCCCGTCGCCAGACGCTTCACCGCGTCTGTGGTGTTGTAAAGCTCGGAGAACAGCGGCGCCAGCACGAAAAGGATCGCGCCGAGAACCGCGCTTGAGAGGACGGAAGCCGTGATCAGCTTCGTGTCCGTGTCGCGGGCCTCCTCGAGTTCACCCGCGCCGAGCAGCTGTCCGACCATGATCGCGACTGCCGAACCCATCGCGATAAATACCACGTTGAAGAGGTTGCTGATCGTCGAGGAGATATTGATCCCCGCGACCACGTCCAACCCTCGCCGCGAATAACTCTGATTCAGAAACGCCATACCGATCGACCAGAGGATCTCGTTGGCCATCAGCGGAAGACCCTTGATCGCGATCTTCACGACCAGCGAAACCGGGATCGTCAGCGATGCGTACAACCCCTCGGCAAATCGCATGATCGCCGAGTGCATGTGCGTCCAAACAACCACGATCAACGCCTGCACAAAGCGGCTGATGACCGTCGCGATGGCGGCACCGGCCACGCCGAGCTTGGGCGCGCCGCTTTTTCCGAAGATCAGGACGTAGTTCAGTCCGAGGTTCACGAACACCGCAACAAGACCTGCCACCATCGGCACGCGCGTCTCGCCGCACTCACGCAGCGTGCTCGCGTACACTTCCTCAATTCCGAAGGGCACGAGGCCGATCAGCATGATCGCCAGGTATTCGCGCCCGTACTTCATGACCAGCTCCGGCGATTGCGTCGAATCCACGTCGTGCAGATACAGCCGCAGCAGCGGATCGCCCCACACAAGCATCACGGCGATGCCCGCCAGCACGATGAACATACCGATGTAAAGCTTGAAGCGGAACGTGTGCCGCACGCCCTCGTGGTCGCCTTTGCCGTAAAACTGAGCTCCGTAAATGCCCGGCCCCGAAAGCGCGCCGAAAAGCGCCAGGTAGAGCACGAACAGAAGCTGGTTCACGATCCCCACGCCTGACATCGGCTCGGTGCCGACGCGGCCGATCATGATATTGTCGAGAAGGCTGACGAAATTTGAGATACCGTTCTGGATCACGATGGGCACCGCCACGGTCAGCACTTTTCTGTAAAACTTTTTATCACCGAAATATTTACTCACAAAATTACTCTTTCCGTTTCTTCAATACCGCCCGGATCCTGCAGAGGAGAACATACCCCGCGGGGCATATGCGCATCACCGCAAGCGCGGCTTTCTCCCATCTGTCCAAAACGCCGCGCTTCTTTCGGAACCGCAGACACGCATCGCGAAGGTATTCCCGCGCCTGAGCGCTTTCCTTCCGGTCGAAGGTGTAGACGCGATAATAGCGGCGCATCAGTTTCCGAAAAGCATCCCGAAGGATCAGGTTCCTCATCTCATTGTCGAACATGTCCGCGTGCCCTGCGGCGTACTTCGGCAGCCGCATCGCTGCCCAAAGATAGTCATGCGCGTTGTCGAGGGAGACGCTTTTGGTAATGCTGTCGGGGCGCTCTCGATAGCGGACCAGCCGCTCCGGGATCAGCCGGATCCGTTCCGTGCGGAACAAAAGCTCGTGAATGATCGCGGAATCCTCGTAGCATCGTCCTTCGGCAAATGCCATGCCGTCCCAGATTTCCCGCCGGAACAGCTTATTCCACACACAGACGTTCACGCTCCGATCCAGGATAAAACCGAGGACCTCCATCGGGGAAAATGTGCCGCCGGGCATCATTTTACGTCCCTTCGGCCACGGCTGAAGGTCGACATCACACACCGCGATACCCGCGTCGCTCTCAAGCGCTCCCCGGACCAGCGTCTCGATCATCTCACGATGATACCAGTCGTCCGAGTCGAGAAATGCCACGTACTCCCCGTTCATCAGGCGAAGCCCGGTGTTTCTCGCACCGCTCAGGCCGCGGTTCTCCTGATGTACGACCCGGATCCGCGGATCCCGCCGGCGGATCTCGTCGCAAAGCGCGCCCGATCCGTCCGAGGAACCGTCGTCGATCACGAGGATCTCCAGGTTCTTATATGTCTGTTTGATCAGGCTGTCCAGTGCCTGCCCGACGTACGGCTTCGTGTTGAAGACCGGTACGATCACGCTGACCAACGGACGCCTTTCCGCATCTGCCATGTAGCTCTCCCCCGATGAAACAACTGTCTTATTTTCCGATTTTATGCCTTATAATCACAAGGACTAACCGCCCGATCACTCCAGAACGATGCCGTAGATCTTCTTGCCGCGGGTTCCGACAACGATGGTGTTGCCGTAGACCGCCGGAGACGCCTCGATGTTCTTTCCGAGGTTGATCGTGTCCTTGAGTTGGCCCGTAAGGCCGTCGAGAAGGAACATGTTGCCGTCGGAATCGCAGAGGATCAGATAGCCGTTGCCGTTGCTGTCGTAGACCGCCACAGGGCTCGACCAGCTGTAGTATTTCATGTCGACGCTCCACGCCTCGCCGCCGGTCTTCTTGTTGATCGCGACCAGCTTGCCGTGCTTCTTACCACCGGTGCGGGCCACGTTGAAGTACACGAGCTCGGACAGCTTGTTCTGGCCGAGGCATGCCGTCGCCTGAACACCGCCGGAGACACCGTCCACCGTCATGCACTCGTAGTCGCGGCGCCAAATGATCTCGCCGGTCGCCGCGTTGATCTTCATGACCGGGATCGAACCCTTGTCATTCTTGTCCTTGGTCCAGTGAAGCGAAGTGGAAACATAGAGGTATGCCGTGCCGTCCGCGGAATCAACCTCGAGAACGGGCGACGCGTTGCTGTCGTCCACGGTGTCCTGCACCCACACGAGCTCCATGGTGTTAAGGTCGACACAGATGAGATCGCCGCAGTTGTCGCAGGCGTAGAAATAATGGTCGTAGATGCACGCGGAGGACTCGATTCCGAGCCAGTACGTCTTCTCGCCGGAACGCGCCGTCTCGTAGGTCAATTTGACAACCTCGGACGGGTTGACCGAGAGCGTATGATTGATCTTGTCGTAGTTCGTATTCAGATGCATCGTGTACAGGATACCGTTCTCACCCGGCTGGATGATCGTGTCCGTGTTCACGTCGAAGAGCGGCGAGGAGTCAAATGCGCAGAAGTTTCCGTTGTCCTTGCGCAGCGAGAACGGATCGTCGTAGCCGTACTCGTAGATGACCTTGCCCTGCACGAGATCCACAAGGAACGTGCGGGCCGCGTCGTCACCCATGTCATCTCCGGCGCCGACCGCGTAGAGCGGGATCCCGCTCGGATAGAGCGAGCCGGTGCCCTTGATCGGGAATCCGAGGTTGATGGAATTGCGCGTCGCCGAACCGTCCTCGAGATCAAGGAAATAGATATGGCCGTCCATGGTCGCGTAGATCACTTCCACGAGGTTGGTCTTATTTTTCTTGGAATCATAGAGGTTCATCGCCTGCTTGGTCTCTTCGTCCCAGCGGATCAGAAGAGGCTGCCCGGTCCAGCCGCTGCCGGTCCATTCGCCCTTCTTGACGCTCTTCTTGAGCTCGCCGGTCTCGACGGTCCAGGCTTTGCGGAACTTGTAGTTGGTCATCACGGCCGTGCCGTAAGCGGCGCTGCTGCGGTAGTTGTCACCGCGGAAGGTGACGACACCCTCGACCGACGAATAACTGCCGTTGGGCAGATGGATCTCGTCCTGACGGACATAGCCGTCCACATCGATCTTGTTGACATTGAGCCTGGTATCGAAGCCGAACTGTTCGGGCTTCGTCGTGTTCCCGGGAACACACACGCCCGTCTCGAGAAGCTTCTGCTCCTTCGTCAGTTCCGCCGTGTTCAGGATCGGCGCCACCAGATCGCCGGGCTTCGGCTCACTCAGAGGGTCCCCGCAGCTGTTCAGGCAGATCACCACAACAACGATCACGATAACCAGCGCAACCCCCGCCAACAATACTTTCTTTCTCATTCGTATCCTCCCTCCGACAGAGCGGTAAAAGCTCCGATATCTCGGAAAAACGAGCCGGGGCAGGTCCCTCCGCCCCGACTCGCGAAAAATCATAGTCCGCTCAAAGCAGATGCCTTGAAGCGATTTCCCCGCGCTGCCGCGGGAATCTTATGGAATTACAGAACGCTCTTAACGGTAGCAACAACATTTTCCGCAGTGATGCCGAACTTCTTGAAGAGAACCGAAGCCGGAGCACTTGCGCCGAAGCCGTGCATCGTTACATAACCGCCGTCGAGGCCGACATACTTGCCCCAACCGAAGTCGCTGAGAGCCTCAACCGCAACACGTGCGCGGACAGTCTTCGGAAGAACGCTCTCCTTGTACTCGTCGCTCTGCTCCTCGAAGATGTCCATGCAAGGCATGCTGACAACGCGGGCGTCGATACCCTCTGCAGCGAGCGTAGCCTTAGCCTCAAGGCTGATGCTTACCTCGGAACCGCTTGCGATGATGATCGCATCCGGAACTGCCTTCTTGGAATCCTCGATGATGTAACCGCCCTTGAGAGCTTCCTTGGAGGAGCCTGCAAGCTGCGGAAGATTCTGACGGGTGAGAACGAGAGCCGTAGGCGTCTCCTTGCTCGTTACCGCGCTGTACCAAGCGGCCAGCGTCTCGGTAGCGTCTGCCGGACGGAATACGTGGAAGTTCGGCAGCGAGCGGAGCATAGCAAGCTGCTCGATGGGCTCGTGGGTCGGACCGTCCTCGCCGACACCGATGGAGTCGTGCGTGAGAACGAACGTGGTCGGGATGCGCATCAGAGCGGAAAGTCTCGCCATCGGCTTTACGTAATCGCTGAATACGAAGAACGTAGCGCAGTAAGCGCGGAGGCCGTGAAGCGTGAGACCGTTGCTGATCGCTGCCATCGCGAACTCACGAACACCGAAGTGCAGGTTGCGTCCGCTGTAATCGTCCTTGCTGAAGTCTGCGATCTCCTTCATCGCCGTCTTGTTGGACGGAGCGAGGTCAGCGGAACCGCCGATCAGGTTCGGAACCTTATTCTTAAGCTTGTTGAGAGCCCAGCCGCCGAGGTTTCTCGTAGCGTCTGCCTTCTCCTCATATGCCCAGTACTCAGCATCGTCGATGAGAGGCTTCGCGATGTCCATGTTGAACTCGTCGTCCCAGGCCTTCTTCATCTCCGGGAACTTCACGCAGTAGTCGGCGAAGAGCTTGTTCCAAGCCTCCTCATCCTTTGCGTGCTCAGCCGCGAGTGCCTTGTAGTTGTCGTATACTTCCTCAGGTACGAAAAATGCTTCCTGCGAAGGCCAGCCGAGGAACTCCTTCATAGCTGCCACATTTTCCTCACCGAGAGGCTCGCCGTGTGCGGACGCCTTGCCCTGCTTAGCCGGGCAGCCGTAGCCGATCTGCGTCTTAACGGTGATCATGGAAGGCTTCGTCGTCTCAGCCTTGGCAGCCTCGATGGCAGCAGCGATCTCCTCGAGGTTGTTGCCGTCCTCGACAACGAGGGTCTGGAAGCCCATTGCGCGGAATCTTGCCTGAACATCCTCGGTAAACGCGATGTCCGTGTTGCCCTCGATACTGATCTTGTTGCTGTCATAGAACACGATCAGCTTGGAGAGACCGAGCGTACCTGCGAGGGACATTGCCTCATAGGAAACACCCTCCATCATGCAGCCGTCGCCGCCGAGAACATACGTAAAATGATCCACGACCGGATAGCCGGGCTTGTTGAACTTTGCTGCGAGGTGAGCCTCAGCCATCGCCATACCGACAGCCATACCCATACCTGCGCCGAGAGGGCCCGTGGTCGCCTCAACACCCTTGGTGTGGCGATACTCCGGATGACCCGGGGTAAGGGAACCGTCCTGACGGAACTGCATCATATCTTCCTTGGTCAGGCCGTAGCCGAACAGGTGAAGCAGCGAGTAAAGAAGAGTGGAACCGTGTCCGCCGGAAAGGATGAACCGGTCGCGGTTCGCCCAATCGGGGTTCGCGGGATTATGCTTCATATGCTTTGCCCAAAGCTCGTATGCAACGGCAGCCGAGCCGAGCGGCAGACCGGGATGACCGGACTTTGCCTTCTGGATCGCGTCAGCCGCAAGCACGCGGATGGCGTTGACAGACATCGTATCAATTGACTTGCTCATGGTTTTGATTCCTCCGAGGATGTTATTCTC
>JBGUPV010000144.1:0-7987 GCA_045130455.1 Lachnospiraceae bacterium
AAGATCACCGCATAGATGACGCCGAACTGGCCGCCGCCGATACTGGTGTCTTCCTCCTGAACGAGTTCGCCGTTGTCGCCGATCTCACGCGACTCAACGATATAAACCGTATCGAGCAGAGCGACATCGTCGTCGGTGAAACCGAACAGCCCCTTGCCGAGCTCATTTTTATATGCATCAACATTTTTGCTGATGTTCTCCGCAAACTCGGAGCAATCATCCGCATCGATCGCGCCGTCGGCAACGCGCACGACCTCGACATTGATTCCTTTGACTTCGTTCACGTACAGATGAACGATAACATTTTTGGTCTTCTTGCCTTCCTCCTCAAGCATCTTGCCGGCATCCTCGAAGTTCTTGTCCGTAACTTCGATCGTCACGCCGGAGTAAACGCCCTCCTGGATCTTAACAACGTCCGCGACAGCGTCCTGCATGAGAAAATCAAGCTCGTTGCACACATATGCCTTCTCAATGCCGGTCTCGGTGCGCTCCTCATGCTTGCCGAGCGACTGAACCGCCTGTAAAATGATCGGCATCACGATGACCGAGATCATCATGAACACCACAGACACGATGTATGCCTTACTCTTGATCGTCTGGAAGAGCGTAAAGCGGAAGACCTCGCCGGTACCGCGAAACTCACTGCTCTTCATTCCCTGCACCTACCTTTTCTACGAAGATTTCGTGCAACGACGGCTCGCGAAGGTCAAACCGGATGACCGTGATATGAGCCGTGAGCAGCATATTGAGGAATTCCATCGCCTGCTCCTCGCCGCTCACGCGGAGCTGCGTCTCAGCCGGCGTCTCCTCAACGATCGTAAGACCTGCCTTTGCGATCAGATCATGAATGTCCTGCTCGCATTTTACGAACAGATTGACACGTCCGTAGCTCTTCTTGATCTCGTTCAGGTTGCCCTGGAGAACTACGTTGCCGCGGTTCATGATGATAATGTCCGTACAGAACTCCTCGATCGTGGGCATCTGATGGCTGGACATGATCACGTACTTATCCTTTGCGATCTCATCGCGGATAACTTCCTTGAAGAGATCGGTGTTCACGGGGTCGAGACCGCTCATGGGCTCGTCGAGCACGACGAACTCCGGATCCGAGAGAAGCGCGGCCATCAGCTGAACCTTCTGCTGATTACCTTTGCTGAGCTGCTCGGCGCGCATCGCCTTCAACGGCTTTCTGCGGACCATGGTCTTTTTCTTCCTTGCACTGCTCTCGGCAGCCTCCGCCGTAACGCCTCTCTTGGCAGCTTCGGCAGCCTCTTTCTCCTTCGCGAACTTTTCAGGGAAAATGTACTCGTCAAGCTGCAGGCGCTCCGACCAGTATCTGATCTTCTCCATCGCCTTGCTGCGGCTTACGCCCTTGAGCTTCGCAAAATAAAGAAGCTGATCGAGCAGCGAGTACTTCGGGTACAGACCTCTCTCCTCGGCAAGATAACCGATGTTCATCTTCTCGGGCTGCATCTCGCTTCCGTTCCAAAGAACTTCTCCGGAATCTCTCTTGAGCATACCGAGGATCATTCGAATGGACGTGGTCTTGCCCGCGCCGTTCGTACCGAGCAGCGCGTATACTCCGGGACCGTCCATCTTGAAGCTAAGGCCGTTGACTACGACCTTTTCTCCGTACGATTTCACCAAATCACGCACTTCAAAAGACATAATTTCAACCTCCGTAGTTGATACAGTTTTCCACAACAAACGCATTATAGCACCCGTAAATTAGATTTACAACAAAGAACGGCACGGTTTTACAGTTTCTTAACATTGTTTCACACTTTTTTCACGAACTACGGGCTGTTTTCAGTATAAAAATACGCACAAAAAGACATTGTGGGAAGTCCCGATGCGGTGGTATACTGAACTATATTCCCCGGGCCCGCCGGAAAATGAGCCGGCCCGTGACCGAAAGGAAGGATCGCCATGTTACAGGAACTCAGAGACCGTATCAACCGTGTATTTGTCGGCAAGGAAGAGGTGGTGGACAATGTCCTGATCTGCCTGCTCGCCGGCGGACATGTGCTGCTCGAGGACGTCCCCGGCGTCGGCAAGACCACGCTCGCGCGGACACTCGCGACCGCCGTCCGCTGCAGTTTCGGGCGCATCCAGTTCACGCCGGACACGCTCCCTTCGGACGTCACCGGTATGAGTTTATACAATCAGAAGACTTCGGAGTTCGAGTACCGCGAGGGTCCGGTGATGAACCAGATCCTCCTCGCCGACGAGATCAACCGCACTTCGCCCAAGACGCAGGCAAGCCTGTTGGAGGCGATGGCGGAGGGCCAGATCACCGTCGACGGCGTGCGTCACCCGCTGCCGGAGCCGTTCTTTGTCATCGCCACGCAGAATCCTATCGAGTTTCTCGGAACCTACCCGCTGCCGGAGGCTCAGCTCGACCGCTTCATGATGCGCTTAAGCGTCGGCTATCCCTCCCGTGAGGAGGAGCTCCGCATGGCGCGCAACTTCCTGGAGGGCGCTGACGCCGAGTCCGCGGAAGGCGTCTGTACCGCCGACGATGTCATGCGCATGCGCGCCGAGACTGAGGCCGTGGAAGTGGGCGACGGCGTTCTGGGCTATCTTCAGGAGATCGTAGCGCTGACACGCACCGAGAAGAAGCTTGCCCTCGGTGCCAGCCCCCGCGCGCTTCTCGCGCTCACTCGGGCATCCCAGGCGCACGCGTACCTTCAGGGACAGAACTTCGTCAAGCCCGACGACGTCAAAGCCGTCGCCGTTGCGACGCTTCACCACCGCGTCAGCGTGAGCGCCGAGGCGCGCATGGCCGGCGAGGCCGCCGATGACATCGTGCGCGAGCTCGTGCGCAAAGCAAGACTTCCCAGAGAGTGATCATCTATGCTTCGAAACAGGATCATCGTGAGTTTACTGTGGATCTTGTCGCTGGTCGGGATCTCCTTCTACGGCGGCTCTGTTTCGTACGGCTTTTTTATCATGATGACGCTCATCCCCGTCATCGCGTGGCTCTACATTTTCCTCGTCTGGTTTCGGTATTCCATCTACCAGAAACTCGAGGGAAAGACCTTTGTCAGCAACCACGCCATCCCCTATTTCTTCACTTTGCAAAATGAGGATCATTTCGCGTTCGCAGCCCTTCGCGTCTTCTTCTACTCCGACTATTCCTCCCTGCTCGACCTGACGGACGGCGTCGAATACGAGCTTCTGCCCGGCACGGGAGTTACGCGAGACACAAGTCTCATTTGCCGATACCGCGGCGTTTACAATGTCGGAATCCGCTATGTTGAGATCACGGACTACCTGCGATTGTTCCGCGTTCGCTGCAAAAACCGCGAGCCTCTCGAGGTCAACATCCGCCCGGATGTGATCCCTTTGGAGGAGCTTCGGAGCTTCCGTCTGCCGCGGATCCTGCGCCGGGAGATCGACCGCGAAGCCTCCGTTCTGCAACCGACGGTCCGCGCCTACGCGCCCGGCGATTCGCCGCGGAGGATCCACTGGAAAGCGTCCGCGCGGGAAGGACGTCTCCTGACGCGTCGCTCCGCCGACGAGGAACAGCAGACCGTGGACCTTCTGCTGAGCACGCACCGCGTCTCCGAAGCGCCCGCGGACTATCTTCCCGCCGAGCACAAACTTCTCGAGATCGCGCTCGCGCTCGCGAACTTCTTTCAGACCCGCAGCATTCCGGTCCGCGCGACGCACATGACCGAGTCCGTGCAGACACAGCTCATCGAGAGCCGCTCCGCGTTTCAGACCTACTACGAGACCTGCGCCCATCTGATCTATTCCTCCGCATACAACGATGACCGCCTCTTCGGGGCCGTCGCGAAAAATCCTTCACTCATCGGCGGAAGGGTCGTATTTTTCGTGCTCTCCGAACTGAGCGTGCGCGCGGAGGAGACCGCCCGCCGCCTGAACGAAAACGGCATCTCCGTGATCGCGTACATCGTCACGCGTGACCCTTCTTCGGTCACCCGCGCCGACCGCCTGCCGCGCACCGAGTGGATCCCGGTGTCCCCCGACGACGATCTGAAGGAGGTGCTGTGATGAAACACCTCCGCGACAATCTTTACGAAGCGATCCTGGCGCTTCCCGCGTCCCTCGCGATCCTCTGTCTGTGCTACTCGGAGTTCGGTCTGTCCTCCGTGTCATTTTACGCCGGAGCCTACACGGTCCTCTGCTGCGCCGTCTGCGTCCTGATCCGCGTTCTCCGCGGCAAGGACCGCCTGATCCTGCTGGGTGCTGCTGTGATCCTGCTCGCGCTTCCCGCGCTGTACGGTATGCGCACCGACGCCGGCGGGTATCATTTTGCGCACCGATACATCTGGCTTCTGCCGCTCATCGTCATCGCGTGCTACCTCACGGCGCTTCTGTGCCGCCGGTTCCGCACCGTCCGGCTCCTTGCGATCCTCGCCGTGACCGGCAGTCTCGTCGCGTTTCTGCTCCTGCATTACCTGCTTTCCAAGCTGTGCGTCATGCTCTTCCTGACCGTCGCCCTGCTTCTCTTCGCTGACGAGACACAGCTTCGCTGGCGCAAGGAAGGCCACACGGATCACGCGCTGCACGTCACCTTCATCGCCCCTTTCGTCGCGCTCTGGCTCGGCGTCTCGCTGCTCTTCCCGACCAGCGATCAGCCTTACGACTGGGCTTTCATCCGAAACATCTGGTCGCGCCTTCAGGATTTTGCGACCTCGCTCTCGCAGCGCGCGGGCAGCGCCGGTCCCGACAGCCTTGACACTTTCCGCGTCGGTTTCGCCGATGAGACGGCACCGGTCGGCAGCACCATCACCGCGGATCCGTCCGTGCTCCTTCTGGCGGAGCGCGTCACCGGTCTGCCCACCTCCGTCTATCTGGCCGGCCGCTACTGCGACACCCTCGACGGGCTCCAATGGCTCGCTACGATTGAGAACTCCGCCGACGAGTACGCGCTGGACACGCTGGAAACCCGCAGCTCCTTCGACCGCACAAACCATCTCACCGACTATATGCTGCCGATCACGCTGCGCATCACGTACCGCGATTTTGTGAGCAGCTACCTGCTTGCGCCGCCGAAGACCCACCCGGAAAATGCGCTGAATTCACTTCTCGGCGACACCTCCTCCGGCCGCAACCTCGTCTTCGACCGCCGCCGCGGCATCAACACCGAATACACGGTCACCGGCTACCGCATGAACCTCCGCCACGAGCAGTTTCTCGAGTATATGAAATCCCTCAAGCCGATCTCTGAGGAGGAATGGCTCGAGACCAAGCGGAAGCTCGGCATGGCCGTCGCCGACCTCACCTACGAGCGCTACGCGGAATACCGCCAACGCATGAAGGATCTCTATCGCAAACCTGTCGCCCTGTCAGAAAAGGCCGGACAATTCTTAAGCGACGCCGTCGGCGACGCGACCGACCCCTACGAGCGCATGCTTCTGCTCACGGAGGCATTCAACTCCTTCACCTACACCACATCCCCCGGCGCACTGCCGCCGGAAGTGACGGACGGCCCGGCATTTCTCGATCATTTCCTTGACACGAGGCAGGGCTACTGTGCGCATTTTGCGACCGCCATGGTACTCTACGCCTGGTCGGAAGGCCTGCCCGCCCGCTACGTCTACGGCTTCTATCTGCCGATCACGCGGGACAGCGCGACCGAGGTGACCGGCAACATGGCGCACGCATGGTGCGAGATCTATTTTGAGGGTGTCGGCTGGATCCTCTTCGACGCCACCCCCGGACACGCGGAGAGCACGTTCTGGCTCATGCACGACGACAAGGACGCCAAGCCGTGGGAATCGCAGATTACGATCACGCCCTCCCCGTCGCCGACGATCACGCCGAAAATGCCGGATGAGCCCGAAGCGGAAACCGAGACGGAGCCCGCGGGCACCCGCATCCTCCGGATCCTTCGATACGCCTCGATCACCCTCGGCGCGCTCGCGCTGTTCGCGATCCTCGTGCTTCTCGCGGACCGGATCCTGACGCTTCGCCGCTTCCGCCGCATGAGCACGCCGGACCGGATCCGCACGCTGGCACGCCGCAATCTCCGGATCCTCGCCCACCTCGATCTCCCGATCCGGGACGATGAGACCTTCAGCGAATTCCGCGACCGCGCTCGCCGGGAACTTCCCGCTGCCGCGTGCAACTGGATCTCCGACTACGAGGTCTTCCTCTACGGAACCCCTGTGGACGTCAAGTCTGTCGAGGCCTCGCTGCTGGCCGCCGAGGAGACGCTGCTCAACGAATTCCGCCACCGCAAGCCGAGGCGATTCCGCCTGTGCCGGCTCACCAACCGGCTGCTGTAAACACCGCCGCCGCAGAAAAAGGGTGCCGGTAGCATTTTCATGCTTCCGACACCCTTCTTTGATGCCTGCCGCTGCAGCGCAGGCTTATTGAACGTATTTGTCTCCGAAGTATTCCTTCATCTGCGAATCCGACAGTCCGAAGAAAGACTTCAGGTCTTTGAGCACATTCTTGTCGCGTGCCCCGTCCTTCACGAAATCGTACAGTTTATCGATCTCCGCACTCCAGGCGGAAGCCGATGCATTGACCGAGTAGTGCGGCTCAATCTCCGGATGTGCCTGATAGTATGCCTTTGCGGCCTTGGACCAGTACTCGCGGTCGGCCGGGATCTCAGACTCGATCGCCGTCTTCCACGCGGTGATCTCCTTCGTGATATACTCCTCGTTGAGGATCGTGTTCATCAGGTACGCGAAACGCTTCAGGAATGCATCCTGTCCCTGTTTCGAGTGGATGATCTTCCACGCCAGCTTCTGCAGTTTCTGATCCGAATTCTTCAGAATATTGCTGAGCTGCCGGTTGGGATACTGCTTCTGATTCAGGAAGCCCCAGTCGAGATCATAATGCATCCATCTCCACTTGTTGTCGCCCTCCGTCGTGCGGAAGAAGCGGACATTCGCACCGATATCCGTATCTCCCATGTAGGCGCGGCAGATATAGAAATCCATCAGGCTGTCCAGATCGATACGGCTTGCGATGTAGTCGTAATTCTCCTGCTTGTTGAGATCATTTTTCTTAACAAAATCGCACAGCTCGTTGAAATCTTCCGCGGTTCCCGCCTCAGGCGCCGCGTTGACACCCTGGAGAAGATTGACCGAAGACTTGGAAACATTGTAGTGCGACGCTACGTAATCCTCGCTGAAACGTTCGCGCAGGAAGTAGATTCCCCAGTACTCGCCGCCGAGATACAGCACAACCGGCTTGCTGGCCTGAACCTCAAGTGCCGTAGTTCCTTTCGCCATGTGCGTCATGAACTCGTCACGGATGATCGATCTGTAAAAGTCCTCGGCGCCGCCCTTGAGACGGAGAGAGTTAAACGATTCGATGTCAAGATCGTCGAACACCTTATAATTGAGCTTGCTTGCCCCGTAGGCGGAGCGGAATTTGATGTTGAAATTCTTCTTCGGGACATCACGGCTTCCGCCGTTATTGCCGGCGAGTGTGATCCCGCAGGGAACGGAAAATTTCTCTTCCCCGTCCTCGATCAGCGTCATCATGACCTCTGCCTCGATGCCCTTTCCGTCCTTGTAGAGGTGTACAACGCCGTTCGGTCCGAGGGTTGTGTCATAAGGTCCGCTCATGACGAGGATCGGAAGGTCATGGCTCTTGTTGATGACATACGTGTACGCAGCCATCTCGCTCTCGCGGCCGTCCTTGACCGCGAATGTGCGGATCGTCATAACGTCATTGACCGGAATGCCGCCCGAGTAAACACTCGAGGACGTCGTCGGTTTGCTGCCGTCGGTCGTGTAGTAGATGGTTCCCTCGCCGAAGAGCGTCACCGTCATCGGGTTCTCATACACGCCGGACGCGAAATCCGCCTGCGGGATCGTCGTGCGCTCCGCATAGCCCTCGCCGTTCGCCTTGCCCGGGGTAGGCGTATCGAAATACATCCACTGGCCGTCCTTGCGTCCGAAGCTGGAGTCCGCCGGAAGATCCCCGGGGACCTTGATGCGGTCGCAGAAACCGTCCGCGTTGGAGAGGTAGACCTTCTCACCGCTTGAACTGATCT
>JBGUPV010000145.1:0-32795 GCA_045130455.1 Lachnospiraceae bacterium
TGTCCGTAAGATCGATATGACCGAAGCTCTGAAGACCCGGGAATAGTCCGGAAAAAGAGAAAAAAAGGGGAAGAATTGTCTTGACAAGTTAGCCGACGCTAACTATAATGCATACGGTTAGCGTCGGCTAACTTTCATTTTTCCGAAATACCTCTGCGGAAAGGTCGTCATTTTGCCATGGAAAATGCGTTGATCGTCGTTGCCTTGCTTGCGCTGGTCGGGCTCGCCGTTTTCGGAACGGTGAGAAGGATTCGTCGCGGTTCTTCCTGCTGCGGAACACGTACGCCTGCAGAGAAAAAGGTAGCTGTAAGAGACCGGAACAAAAAGAACTATCCGTTTGTGTATAACCTGCTTGTGGACGGAATGTATTGCTCAAATTGCGCCAGAAGGATTGAAAATGCGTTTCATTCCGGAGAAGGCAGATGGGCCAAGGCAGATATCGGGCGGAGGGAAGTGATCCTTCGCTCAAAAAAAGCGGAATCGGAGAGGGAAATCGCAGCAATCGCGGCGCAAGCGGGATATACGCTGATTGCGTTCCGGGAAGAACAAAACGGTGAGTGACCCTTCGAGGGTTAATTATACAGCAAAGGAGCACAGGATGAAAAAACTATCGGAACTGCAGAAGGACGAGACCGGAGTGATCGCGACAGTCAACGGTGATACCCGTTTCGTGAGCCGGATCACCTCAATCGGGCTTACGCCCGGATGTGCGGTGACTGTGATAAAAAATGAGAAAAACAGGCCGCTTCTGGTGTACTCGAGAGATACCATGATTGCGTTGAATCGTGGGGAAAGCAGCATGATTGAGGTGGAAGGAGGTGACAGGGCATGACGGAGAAGAACGAAACGGTTGTCGCACTCCTGGGACAGCCGAATTCCGGTAAATCAACATTGTTCAATGCGCTTACCGGTCTGCGTCAGCATGTCGGCAACTGGCCGGGCAAGACCGTAGAGAAAAAAGAGGGTAGTTTTACGAGGGAAGGAAAGGAATACCTGGTGGCAGACCTTCCCGGTACATACAGTTTGTCCGCCAACTCTGATGAGGAAATCATTACAAGAGATTATATTGCCTCAGGCAAGGCGGATGTGGTTTGTATTCTGGCAGACAGTTCGCAGCTGGAGCGGAGCCTGTATATGCTTGCCGATTATGCGGGAATCACGGTTCCGTGCTTCCTTTTACTCAACATGTGCGATGTGGCCGCTGAGCAGGGAAAGAAGATCGATGCGGGAAAAATCGGAAAAAAACTGGGGATTCCCGTCGTCCTCTTCTCTGCACCGGACAGAAAATCCTACGACGGCTTTTACAAAGCGCTGGAGCGTGCGGTACGGGAGAAGACAGTTCCGGACATAGCCGCGCTTGAGAAACGCTACGAGGAACTTGAAAATTATCGCTCGGTCAAAGAACAGATTCCGGAAAACATCATACCCGGCTATTCGACGACCTGGCTTGCGGTGAAGGCGATCGAGAAGGACGCGCCCGTTATTGCAAAAATCCGTGCGGCATTGCCCGAAGGGGAAGCAAAAGCTTTTGAGGAAACCGTAGCCTCGGAACAAAAAGGTATGGTTCTCACGGGAGAGCGCAAATTTGCGTGGATTGACGAGCTTCTCTCGGATGCGGTTACAACAAAAAAGAAAGACGTTTCTCTCGGAAAATTCGACAGGCTGATCACGCATCGCATCTGGGGCAAACCGGTTGTGATCCTTACGATCATTTTCGGACTTCTGTTGTCATTCATTCCGGCACTGCCGCTCATGGGTGTCGGAATGCTGGTGGGAATGATTCCGGATCCGCTGAACGAAGCGCTTCTGAATATCGGATGCCCTTCCGTCATCGCTGCAATTCTGTGCGACGTCATCATACGCTCGGTCGCATTTATCGTTCAGATGCTCGGGTTCGTGTTCGGCGTCACGTTTGTGTTCGGAATGCTTGAGGAAATCGGTGTGATGGCGCGCATTTCCTATGTGTTTGACAATACGATGGCGAAATTCGGACTTCAGGGCAAATCAGTCATGCCGTTTTTGATCAGTTTCGGCTGCACTATGGGCGGTGCCGCGGGAACCCGCGTCATCGATAACTGGGGACAGAAGGTTCTTACGATAGCGCTGGCATGGGCAGTTCCCTGCGGAGCCGCCTGGGCGGTTATCCCGATGCTGTCCACGGTGTTCTTCGGAGCATGGATGCCTGTTATCATCATTGCTATCCTTATCGTAATGATCCTGCACATGTGGATTACCGCGAAGATATTCGGACGTTCGCTTGTCAAGGCGGAAGACCGGTGCGGCATGATCATGGAGCTTCCTCCGTATCACAAGCCGAAGTGGGGATCTCTTCTTCGTTACGTATTCGGCCGTACCAAGGACACATTCTTCCGCGCACTGAAAGTCGTTTTGTTTGTTGCCATGGCATTCTGGCTTCTCTCCTATACGTCGACCGGCGATATTTCGGGAAGCATATTGTACAAGGTCGGTCATTTTATCGAACCCGTCACGAAAATCTTCGGAATGGGATGGCAGACCTTTATGGCATTCATCGCGTCCGGCCTCGGTAAGGAGGGAGCGCTCGGTGTTCTCAGCACGATTTTCACCGGCAGCGGTTCAATCTCCGTCGGGTCTGTTGTCGGCGGAACGGCAGCAGAGAATATCAATGAGCTTTTGGTGGCAAATGTTCCGAAGCCGGAGGCTCTTGCTCTGATTTTTGCTATGACATTCAATATGCCGTGCATCGTTGCGCTTGCAGCAACATATCAGGAAACACATTCCGTCAAATGGACTGCAAGAATCGCGTTGTATTATACCGGTGTAGCGCTGCTTCTTGCCGGAGCGGCGTACTATATCGGTCTGCTGATCTGGTGATTGCCATGAATGAATTGATCACATTGCTTCGGGACGGAAAATCCCGAACTCCGGAGATGCTTGCAGCAGAACTTCATACAACCGTAGAGGTTGTTAAGCGGAACATTGAATTTTTGGAGCGCGCGGGGATCATAAGGCGGATCGGATTCACCGACGGCGCCGCGTCCGGACATTCGTGCGAAGGCTGTTCCGGATGCGGCACGGGAAAGAAAACCTGCAAGGGCTGCATGCCTGAGAACGGGTTTCAGAACATGGGAACCATGTGGGAAGTAATCATCGAACAGTGAGAGAAAGCGGGAAGATTCAGCTTACATCTTCCCGCTTTTTATGATCCGGCAAAAAAGAAAACAAAAAACGTAAAAACAGTTGCATTCTGATTTTGTCTGTGATACAATGCATCGCGGTTAGCAATAGGTAACAAATATATGAATGCAGAATATTCATGCCGCTTGCGTTTTGTAAACGGTTATTTTATTGCACAATAGTTAGCACGGGCTAACTAAAGGAAGGAGACCGGATGAGAAAAATTGCCATATACGGAAAGGGTGGTATCGGAAAGAGCACCACGACCTCGAATCTTTCGGCCGCGCTGTCGCAAAAAGGATACCGCGTGATGCAGATCGGCTGTGATCCAAAGGCTGACTCCACAAAAGGGTTGATGGGAGGGAAACGGATCCCGACCGTTTTGGATCAGCTTCGTGAGAAGAACGATGAGCTGAAACTATCGGACATTGTCTTCGAAGGGTACAACGGAGTGCTCTGCGTGGAGAGCGGCGGACCGACACCGGGAATCGGCTGTGCGGGCCGGGGCATCATCTCTGCGTTTGAGAAACTGGCGGAACTTGAGGCGTTTGAAACGTACCATCCGGATATAGTCATCTATGACGTGCTTGGAGACGTCGTCTGCGGCGGCTTTGCAATGCCGATCCGCGAAGGGTATGCAAGAGAGGTGTTCATCGTAACCAGCGGTGAAATGATGGCTCTTTATGCGGCTGACAATATCGCGAGAGCCGTAAAGAATTTTGCGTCGCGCGGTTACGCGAAGGTTGCGGGACTCATTCAGAACTCCCGCAACATCGAAAACGAGGATGCAATTGTGGATAAGGCAGCGGAAGAGATCGGCGCGGAGATCGTTGCGAGGATTCCGCGGTGCGGCGATATCCAGGAGGCGGAAAGCAGGGGAGGTACGATTCTCGAGTGCGTTCCGACGTCTCCCATGAGAGAGGTTTATGAAAAGCTTGCAGACACCGTGCTTTCGCTGAGCAGGGACGACTGCGAGAACGAATCCGACCGTGGCGGGTTTCGCACAGTTTCGTAGTCGGAAGATAAAAATGTTAGAGCGTCGGGCTATGCCCGATTCTATAAATACATCATAAGGAGTGTTTTATGAAAAGAGTAGTTGCTTTATTTTTCGTGCTTTGCATGATGATCGCAGTTACCGCGTGCGGTAAGGACGAGGACAACGGCACAGGAAAGTCAACCGTTACGCCGGCTTCCTCGGAAACGGGGGTGACAATCCCTTATCCGGCCGGTATGCAGAGCAAGGGCTTTACGGAGCCGGTAAAACTTGACAAGATGCCGACGAAGGTAGTATCGATGAGCACCGCTCCGGTACTTGCGATGAACCGCCTCGGTGTACATTTTATCGCGGTCCCGAAGACGTCTGTCGTGACCTGGCCGGACAATATGAAGGACGTGGAATTGCTGAACACGAGTATGAACTCGAATTTCGACATTGAAACCGTGATCGCGATGGAGCCCGACCTCGTGGTTCTCGGTGTTACCTCGAAGGACACGTACGGGGTTCAGCTGAGCGACGCGGGCATCCCGGTCTACTATGTGGAGGCGGGGCACACGGTTTCGTACACGGCCGTGAAAGAGCAGACGCAGGCGCTTGTGGAAGCGTTCGGCAAAGGAAGCGCAGAGGGTGCGGCCCTTCTCAAGGAGTTTGACGATCTCGAGGCAAAGCTTGAGGATACAAAGAAGAAGCTGGAAGGCAAGACAGTCATGATCCTGCAGTCCTCCCCTCCGTCTCACTACATCCAGACAGAAGGCGGCACGCTCGGAACGATGGCGAAGATGATCGGCCTCACGAACGTGTATGTAAACCCGGCTGCCTCCATGGCGGAGGTTGATTTTGAGCAGGCGCTTTCCTACGATCCGGATCTGGTCCTCACCTGCGGCATGATGCCGTCGGCAGAGGGACACAAGCAGGTGATGGAAGAGGATTTTGCGAAAAATCCCGATTACTGGAACGCCATTCCGGCCATCAAAAACGGCAACATCATTTATCTCCCGGTGTCGTTCACGTCAACTGCGGGAATCAGCATTCTGGACCGCATCAGTGAGTTGAACGACATTGTCCTGAAACACTTTGGATTGGAGTAAGCGGTGCAATGAATCCGAAACGTGAGACTAAAGTAAGCGCTTTACGAGTCGGGACGATCTGGCTGATACTGCTGGCGGTGCTGGCAGTATTGGCCGTTCTTGCTATTAATGTCGGAAGCGCGAAGTATTCGGTTCATCAGATCATTACCGCGGTATTCTCAAAAGAGAAGTCAACCGTGAAGATCATCGTGATGAACCTCCGTATGCCGAGACTGATCCTGGCGTGCCTGATCGGAGCGTCTCTTTCGTCCTCCGGAGCGATCCTGCAGTCGGTCATGAGAAATCCTCTGGCGGATCCGGGCACGATCGGCGTGTCGGCCGGTGCGGGAACGGCGGCGACAACCATACTTTTGTTGTTTCCTCAGCTTACCGGTTCGGTCCCTTTGTTCGCATTCGGAGGAGCCGCGCTTGCATGCTTTTTAATCTACTCGATGGCATGGAAGGGCGGTGTCGATCCGGTCCGCATCATTCTGTCCGGCGTTGCCGTCAACAGTGTTCTCGGTGCGTACAATGCACTTTTGCAGATGATGCATACGGACAGCTTGGAGGGCGTCCTGGCGTTTATGAACGGAAGTCTTTCCGGGCGGAACTGGACGCACGTGAGGGTGTGTGCGGTGTATGCGGGAGTCGGCATTTTCCTCTCGCTGTTGTGTATCAAGGGTGCCAATATTCTCCAGCTCGGTGACGAGATGGCAAGATCCCTTGGCGTCAACGTGAACCGCACCAGAGTGCTGCTTTCCGCAGTCTCCGCATTCTTAGCGGCAGCGACGGTTTCCGTGGCGGGAATGATCGGATTTGTCGGACTGGTCGTGCCGCACATCGCAAGAATTCTTGTGGGGTCGGATTACAAGCACATGCTGCCGACGTCGATGCTTCTGGGCGCGGATGTTCTGCTTTTGGCGGACACAATCGGGCGCACGGCTGTTAAGGGCATGGAGATTCCGGTCGGCATCGTGATGAGCGTGGTCGGAGGACCGTTTTTCCTGTATATGTTGCGAAAGAAAGGAAAAGTCAGTGGATATTAAAGGTCAGGAATTAAAGATTGGTTACGGCGGGCATCCGGTCGTGGAGAACCTGTCCATCAGCGTGAAGCCGGGAGTCATTACGTCCATCATCGGACCGAACGGAAGCGGCAAGTCCACGGTCCTGAAGGCGCTTACAAGGCTTCTTGCATACCAGAGCGGAACTATCTGCGTCAATGGGAAGGATCTTCGGAAGTTCGCGGCGAAGGAGTTTGCGAAGGTGGTCGGAGTGCTTCCGCAGATGCATTCGGCACCGCCGGATTTTATGGTTAAGGAGCTGGTCGGATACGGGCGCGTCCCGCATCAGAAGTGGTATGCGAAAAATGACAACGAGGACCGCAGGATCATCGAATGGGCGATGAAAGCGACCGGAGTGTGGGAGCTTCGCGACAAATGTATCAACGAGTGCAGCGGCGGAGAATGCCAGCGCGTCTGGATCGCGACGGTGCTTGCGCAGCAGCCGGAAGTGCTGTTCCTGGACGAGCCCACGACCTACTTGGACATTTCCCATCAACTGGAGATGATGCAGCTTGTGAAGAAGCTGAACAAGGAGAACGGAATCGGTGTTGTCATGGTTCTGCACGACCTTTCGCAGGCTTTGGAGGTGAGCGATTGGATCGTCGTGATCAAGGACGGCGAAAAATACGATGAGGGGACTCCTGAGGATGTCATCACTCCGAAAATGATGAAGGATGTCTACGACGTGGACTGTGACATTTTGCACGTGCCCGGAAGAAACAAGCCGTTGATCGCGTTCCGTGAATTGGCGTAGAGCAAACGGACGAGCCGCCTGATATCGTGCGGATAAAGAATGCTACAAGGAGTTATCATGGACGGAAAAGAACTGCTTTCAAGACTTAAGAGACTGAGTGAGATAGAGAATCCCGGAAAAGATATTCACGGGCTAACGTATGCACAATTCCCGGGGACACACTGCCCTCTGATGGGAGCGGCTATGGCCGTCCGAGGGATCCGGGGAGCATACATGATGATCGTGGGAACGGACGAGTGTTCCTACTACACGAAGCACATGACGATTCATTCGGAGGACTGGGGCGGACTCACGGGACGATGCGTTTCGGTGACGATCGACCAGCACGATGTGACCTTCGGATGTGCGAAGAAGACAGAGGAGGCTTTTGCGGAGCTTATGGAGGAAGCGGCTCCGGAAGCGGTATACATCGTGACAACCTGCGTTCCCGAGATCATCGGAGACGATTTCGACGCGATCGCCGAGAGGTTGTCCGAACAGTACAACATCCCTGTGATGGCGGTCCACACAGAGCATTTCAAATGCGAAAACCACATGCCCGGCGTGGAGCGGGTGATCGTCGCAAGCTTTCGCATCATGGAGGAGTGCCCCCGCAACAACAGCGTCAACGTGATCGGACAGCGTATGGGCCGCTTCGAGGACACCGAGCTGTACCGTGTGCTGCGAGACGCCGGTGTGCCCGTCGGAGCACAGCTCCCGAGCGGCTGCTGCGTCGAGGACATTCGAAATGCGGCGTCGGCAGCGGTCAACATTGTCGTCAACGACATCGGACTTCCTCTTGCGCGGAAAATGAAATCCCGCTTCGGCACTCCGTACGTTTTCTTTGACAAATTCACGGACCCGGAACATATCGCCAAGGCGTATGAAAACCTCTTTACGTTCCTGGGAGTTCCGATGCCGGACGAACTCGGAGAACTTCGCAGAAACGCCGAGGCGGCGGTCGAGGAAGCGGCAGGGATACTTCGAGGCATTCCGTTCATCTACGGGAACACACCGTTTCGATGCTTCGAGGCGTGTGGATTTATGACGACGTTTGGCATGCAGCCGCAGCTGATCCAGTGCCACGGGATCACCGACGCTGACAGCGAGGACGTCGAGAGGATCAAGACGGCAGCGGACCCGTATATCACGCAGGTGGCAAATATCGCACCGCTGCAATACATCTACGATGAACTCAAGCCGAAGCTTTACCTGGGGCACGAATATGCGGAGCGGCTTCGCAAAAAGGGAATCGCGATCGTCCACACCGACGCAGGCGGAGGCATGCTCGGATTTGAGGTGACTATGTATTTTACGAAGCAGTTGATCGGTGCTGCGAAGGAGGCTGAGGAGATCAATACGGCGAAGGAAGCCGAGGAGAGCGGAAGGGGGATGACACTATGAGTTTGACAAGATTCCTGCCAGTGCCCAGCGATCGCATGGGTATCCTTTGGACTCTTTTGAACATTGAGGGCAGCGTGATCGTGGAGTACGGCCCGGCGGGCACAACGCATTTCAGCATGGGGCTGTACGGGGAACTCGGGATCGAGCAGGAAAACCGGTTGTTCACGACACACATGCGGGAGGAGGATGTCATCATGGGTGATACCTCCCGCCTTGAGAAGGCTATCCTTGAAGTGGACGAAAACTATTCTCCCAAGGTGATCTTTGTCGTGGCATCCTCGTGTTCGGCAGTGATCGGAACCGACCTGCGCGGTGTCTGCACGATGGTGCAGCCGAAGACGAAAGCAAAGCTGGTTGCGTTTGAACAGGGTGGTTTCCGCGGGGACTATTCCTTCGGTCTGAAGGCCGCCTATGATCTGATCGCGCGAACGCTCGCGGCCGGAGGGGCGGAGCGCCATCCCGGAACATACAATATCCTCGGGGCTTCCTCCGGAGCATACCGCTGTAAGGCGGATGTTTTGGAGATACAGCGGCTGATGACGGAATCATTTTCCATGAAATGTCTGTGCACGATGTGTCTGGAGACTTCCGTGGAGTCCGTGGAAGCGATGACAGGGGCTGACATCAACCTCGTGATACGGCGTGAGGCGCTTCCTGCCGCGCGCATGATGGAGAAAAATTTCGGTATCCCTTACGTCTGCGGTGCGCCGTACGGATATCGCGGAACCGCCGACTGGCTCTCGCTGATCGGGGAGAAACTCGGGCGCGTCGTCAATCCGAAGCTCATCGGGGAAATGAAGAAAAAAGCAATGTCGCTGCTGCAGTACCGAATGTATGCGCGTATGCTCCGCAGGGATACGATGAAAGCGTATGTGTACGGTGAATATGAGACGGTCAACGGTTTGTCGCAGCTGCTTTCGGACATGGGGATTCAGCCGGAATACCGGATCAGTGCCCACAGTCTGGCCACGCTTGAACTTGAGGAGGGAACGGACGGCATCATTTGCGCGGACAGTGAAAAACAGAGGATGGACATCCTGCGCGGACTGGAACACACGCTGGTGCTCGCGGACGACACGTCGAGGCGGTTGATCCCGGACACGAATACTTTTGTCCGGATTTCCACCCCGTTGATCGACGGATCACAGATTGCGACGCATATGCCGCTGATGGGACCGCGGGGGGCGGACATGATCCGCGAATCCGTCGACGCGTATCTGAATACGCTCCGATGATATGACCGCGTCCGGGGAATAGCACGAGGTAACCATGTGACGTTGGAAGAATGATAAAAAACTGACAGAAATGACGAACATATTGTCAATTTGTCGAAAAATGCAGCGTTGGTAATTGAAAATGAGAAAAAGCGGTGCTATAATCGTGACGGTTAGCGAACACTAACTAATATTGTTCACAGGAGGATATATCTATGGTAAGCAAGAGTAAGATCGCACTTTTCCTGGGAGGCACGCTGTTCGGTACGGCGGGCATCCGGCTTCTGAGCGGCAAGACCGCCAAGAAGGTTTATACGCACATTACGGCTGCGGTTCTGCGCGGCAAGGAGGATGTGATGTGCACCGTGGAGACGGTTCAGGAGAACTGTTCGGATATCCTCGCGGACGCGAAGGCGATCAACGAGGCACGCAAGGCGGAGACTGAGGAGAAAGAGCTGACCGAGATTACCATCGGTGAGGAAGCTTGATCAGAGGCAAATACTATGAAGTTTACGATCCTTCATGAAAGTAAGGGGCGGGTCCGGCTTCGCGCCGCGCAGGGGTCCATGACCATGCAGCAGGCGGATGCACTTGAAAGCTGGCTCCTGGCGATCCCCGCGGTGCAGCAGGTGAAGGTCCACGAAAGAATCTGCGGCGTCACGGTCCGTTTCGTCGGGGACAGACAGGAAGTGTATCGAAAGATCGCCTCATTTTCCTATGAGAGGGCGGCCGATGAGCTCCCTGCGGGGATTCACTCCGGGCGCGCGACGAACCGCGAGTACAAGGAGAAACTGGTATTCCAGATCCTTCGGCATTACGCGAAGCGGTGGTTCCTTCCGATGTCCGTGCGGTGCGTCATCAACACGGTATGTGCCGTGCCGAGGATCCTGCGGGCGGGAAAGACGCTCGCGCAGGGCAAACTGACGGTCGATGTTCTCGACGGTGTTGCTATCGGAACGTCGTTGCTGACCGGCGACCATGTGACGGCGGGCTCCGTGCGCTTCCTCTTAAGCATCGGTGAGACGCTGGAGGAGTGGACGCACAAGAAGTCCGTGGAAGACCTGGCGAGAAGTATGTCGCTTCAGGTTGAGCGTGTCTGGACCATCGGCGCGGACGGAACACAGGTGCTCGTGCCGATCGGGCAGATTGCCGCGGGAGACCGGATCGTGGTGAACACGGGGCATGTGATCCCGCTTGACGGTATTCTGGAGCAGGGCGACGTGATGCTCAACCAGGCATCCCTGACCGGTGAGTCGGTGCCCGTGGAGAAGCACGAGGGCGCCGCGGTGTACGCGGGAAGCGTTGTCGAGGAGGGCAACTGCGTCGTACGCGTGACCGGTGTCGCAGGGGAGAACCGCTACGACCGGATCGTGCGGATGATCGAGGAGTCCGAGCGCCTGAAGTCCGGCGCCGAGAGCAGAGCATACCACCTGGCGGACCGGCTCGTGCCGTGGTGCCTCGGCGGAAGCCTTCTCACTTGGCTCCTGACCGGCAATACCACGCGCGCCGTGTCGGTATTGATGGTCGACTTTTCGTGCGCGCTGAAGCTTTCCATGCCGCTCAGCGTTCTGTCCGCGATGCGTGAGGCCGGACGGTACAAGATCACCGTCAAAGGCGGAAAATTCCTCGAAATCTTAAGTGAGGCGGACGCCGTGATCTTCGACAAAACGGGAACCCTAACAAACGCCTGTCCGACGGTGCGCACGGTGGTGCCGTTCCGCGGAAACGATGAGGCGGAGATGCTTCGGGTTGCCGCGTGTCTGGAGGAACATTTTCCGCATTCGGTGGCCAATGCCGTGGTGAGAGCGGCGGAGGAGCGGGGGCTTTTGCACACAGAACTTCACAGTGAGGTGGAATACGTGGTGGCCCACGGGATCGCGACGACGATCAACGGCGAGCGCGCCGTGATCGGAAGCCGTCATTTTGTGTTCGAGGATGAGCACGTGCGGATCCCGGACGATGAGAAGGAGAAGTTTGAGTCCCTTGACCCGAGCTGTTCGTGGCTGTACCTTGCGATCGCGGGCGAGCTTTCGGCGGCCATAGGAATCTTTGACCCTCTGCGGCCGGAGGCGGCGGAGACGGTTGCGATGCTGCACGAGGCCGGAATTGAGCGGGCGATCATGCTCACCGGCGACGGAGCCAACACGGCGAAGGCGGTCGCGGCTGAGGTCGGTGTTGACGATTTTCACGCGGAAGTTCTGCCTGAAGATAAAGCGCGGTTTATCCGTGAGGAGCAGGAGAAGGGACATACGGTCATCATGATCGGCGACGGCATTAACGACGCACCTGCGCTTTCTCTCGCGGACATCGGTATCGCCATCGGAAGCGGTGCTAACATCGCGAGAGAGGTTGCGGATATCACAATCGCGGCGGAAGATCTGCGGGAACTGGTGATCCTGCGCAAACTTGCGGCCGGCCTGATGCGGCGGATCAACCGCAACTACCGGTTTGTCATGGGCTTTAACGGCTCGCTGATCCTGCTCGGGGCACTCGGCCTGTTGCCGCCGGCGACATCGGCGCTTCTTCACAATTCGTCAACGATCCTTTTAGGCATCGACTGTATGACGGATCTTTTGCATGAGGAACCCAAAGCCGAATGATGACGGAGAACGGCCTGCGGGTATCAAGGCATTTCCGAGGTTGCAAAACCGATGAGGTTGCGATATTCTGTCATCATAAGTTTCAGATCGGAAAATGAGCGCTGCTGCGTTTCGGTTTCCGGTAAGGAGATGGTGTTCATGTGGAGTAAAGATGTCATTCTCGGACTGTTGATCCCGTTCGCGGGGACCGCGGGCGGTGCCGCCTGCGTATTTTTCATGCGCGGGCAAATGAATGAGAAGGTGGAGCGCGCGCTGAGCGGTTTTGCGGCGGGCGTGATGGTTGCTGCGTCCATCTGGAGTCTTTTGATCCCGGCGATGGAGCAGTCCGCGGACAAGGGGCGTTGGGCGTTTGTGCCGGCTGTCATCGGCTTCTGGTGCGGCGTGCTTCTCCTGTTGTTCCTCGACTCTGTCATCCCGCATCTGCATGTGGACAGCGACAAGCCGGAGGGTCTCAAGAGCAATCTCGCCAAAACAACGATGATGGTGTTGGCGGTAACCCTTCACAACATCCCTGAGGGCATGGCAGTCGGCGTTGTGTACGCGGGCTTCCTCGCGGACAATGCGGAGATTTCGATCGGTGCGGCACTTGCATTGTCGATCGGTATCGCGATCCAGAATTTTCCGGAGGGCGCGATCATCTCGATGCCGCTGCACGCGAACGGAAAGAGCCGCCTTGCGGCGTTCCGCGACGGCGCGCTGTCGGGCGCAGTGGAACCGGTCTTCGGAGCATTGACGATCCTCGCAGCTGCGCTTTTGGTACCGACGATGCCGTATCTTCTGAGCTTTGCGGCGGGCGCCATGATGTACGTCGTGGTGGAGGAGCTGGTGCCGGAGATGTCCGCAGGCGAGCATTCAAATATCGGCGTCATGATGTTCTCCGTCGGATTTACGGTGATGATGGCGCTGGACGTGGCACTCGGGTGATGATATTTCGTGCCGCGACATAAGGGGTAAAGAACCGAACTCAATTCGAAAAATGAATCAGGACCGTTGTTTCCCGCCGAGGGAAACAGCGGTCTTTTTTGCGCTCATTTTCGGCTGCATACTATTGCAAAATGCATTGTATAAAAATTTTTAAAATAGGTATTGCATTTTCTATTATTATAAGTTATAATCCGCAACATAGTGTGGTTGGAGAAATTACATACACTGAGTATTGTGTCTATATGCGTGCATTTAGGCTCTTCTTTAGTATACCTCCAACTGCAAATATAATCAATTTTACGGAGGTAGACATGAAAATCTTCAAAAGACCCTCTTTGAAGTCGATTGTGGCCATATTGCTCGCAATCGTGATCGCAACGGGCTCCTTTGCCGCTCTTGGGGGGAAAGCGGAGGCAGCCACAAAGACTTACACCGTTACGTGGGACGCAAACGGTGGAAAGAATGCCAGTGGACAGACAACCTGGAAGTTTAGTTATGCTGAAGGAACTGTGTTAAAGCCTTCGGCGTCACTTGCGACTCGTACCGGATATACGTTGAACGGTTTTAAGGCAAACGGCAAGACGTACAGCATCGGTGCGGGAATTACGGTTACCAAAGACATGACCGTTACTGCAGTTTGGAAAGCAAATCAGTACACGATCAACTGCTATAATGCGAAATACGCTTACCCGAAGAATAAGCCGATGAAGCAGTTCACTGCTTCCTACAACTCAATTCTTCTTGATAACAGCAATCTGCCCAAGCCTGAGAGAGGATATTACAGATGGTGGTATGATGCTTCCACAAATCAGCAGATTACCTCGGGCACGCGTGTAACCGGACCGATGTCCATCTATCCTGTGGATAAGCCGAGAAGCACGACAGCGACGTTTATAGTTGATGATAATGGAACCCGCAAGGTGGGCATAGTAAAGACAGGACAGTCGCTTAAATCCTCCATGCCGAATCCGACCAAGGCCGGTTACGCTTTCGTCGGTTGGAGTAAGACAAAGCCGGTTGACGGCCAGGATCCGGAGGTGTATGCGCCTGATAATATCTTTATCGTGGACAGCGGCAGCTATACGTTCTACCCGGTATTTGTTCAAAAAGGCGGGGATTCTCAGGGGAATCGTACCGTAAAATTGAAAGTGACCAAAAGTGATCTGAAGAATATGCAGACGTTGCTTCAGAAGCGCATCAATCTTACATATAAGGATTACAAGAAAGACAAGTCGAAGTACGATAAGGCATCGTTCTGGTCTGGTCTTATCGGAGGTCTCGGAGCATGTGCATCGGTTGCGTGCCCGGTCGCCGGAGCCGTGATCACATGCTGCTCAATCTGTATTTCCGCATCCGGCGGAAGTGATAATTCGGCACAGTATGAAACGCAGACAGCGTTCCTCAAGCAGGAACTTACGAAGGTGAACGGAGCAATCGGAAATCTTTCTTCCGATACGTCAGAGTATACGCTCAAGGTTACCGCTGTTTATGTGAATGACAGCACCTATTACAACAAGGTCTATTGATCAACTCGGGGGAGTGAAGATCTTCAGAAGGATGATGAAGACAAAAGAACGGAGGATGTCGGTGAAGACTGGTGTGCTACCCGTCAAGAGGACAGTGAAAAATTAAAAAGTTCCGTACCGCCAGTTGTGTATGCAGCTGGCGGTATTCTTATGCCGCCGAATAGTAGTGGTCATGATACTCGGCAGGCGTCATCAAATGAAGATTCCGCTGGATCCGCCCGGTGTTATAGTAGTGGATATACTCCTCGATAGCAGTGATCAGGTCCTCCTTGGCGGTAAATCGCCTCCCATAGTACTTCTCGCGCTTCAGGATTCCCCAGAAGCCTTCCATGGGCCCGTTATCAATGCAGTGGGCAACTCTGGACATACTCTGTTTCATATGGTGCTTCTTCAACTTCGAGCAGAACTGCCTGCCCGTATACTGGAATCCCCTGTCACTATGAAACAGTGGATGAGCGCCCGGCTCCAGCGCCACAGCGGTATCAAAAGTGTCCATGACCAACGGATTGTCATTGTGGTCTCCAATCATATAGGATACAATCCTGCGGTCATAGAGATCCAGGATGGCACTCAAATATACCTTGTGAACTTCAATCCCGATGTAATACTTGAACTCTGTCACATCGGTGAGCCATTTTTCGTTTGGTGCGTCAGCATGAAAATCCCGGTTAAGATAGTTCCTTGCGATGTATGCTGGATCATTGCTGCTTTTGGTACAGCTCTTAGGTTTCCATTTGATCGTAGATTGGATATGTTCCTTTCGGCAGATCCTCAGGATCCGTTTATCATTGACATTAACTTTGTGGTGCCTGTCCAACTCATCCCGTATTCTGCGGTATCCCATATCCGGATGCTCTTCATGGATGGATCTTACTTTTTCCGCAATCTCCTGGTTTCGCCGTTCACTGTAACTGATCGGATTTTTCAGCCAGCGATAGTAGGCTGCGCGGGAAAGGTGCAGATACTCACAAAGTCTCTGTACAGGATACGGTTTCTCTTCCGACAGCTCTTTGATCGCCTGATATTTGTACAGATGACGAGTCAGAGATAGCGATCTTTCATCTCTAACTCTCTGACTTTTTTTAACAGGTCATTTTCCATCTGAAGTGCTCGGTTTTTGCGTTCCAGTTCAGCGATCTTATCCCGAAGTTCTTCTTCCGGTGTCCTGGCCGGTTGGGAACCGACACGCCGGCCGCGACGGTCTTCCAGCCCTGCGGATCCCATTTTCTCATAGCGCAATACCCAGTTGCGTACCTGCTGGTAAGAGCAGTTATACTTCAGTGCCATTGCACCATAGTTCTTATCATTGGCAAGGCAGTCCTGTACGATTGTAAGGCGTTCTTCCGGTGTTGTCTGTCTGGGTTTTCTCATGTAGCTACCTCCTCCGCTTCCGCGTGGTTTGATCTCCCCATGAGTATTATACTCTTTTATCCAATTTCGCAACTGCGTTTCTGACCGAAGTTGGAATTTTACGGCGATATCTTTAAGAGAGCCGTCTCCACTAAGATACGCCTTAATGGCGGCATATTTCAGTTCTGCTGAATAATTCTTGTTATGCTTCTGTTCTAGAAGCCCTGTAGGTCCTTCACTCTTATAGATGATGATCCATCGCTCGAATGTGCCCCACGGGTCAACGCCAGCCAGTCTTGCGGCTTCGGTTTTGCTTATGTCACCGGCTAAGTACTGCTCGACCAGTTTCACTTTGAGCGTAGGATCAATCTTACTTTTTCGTGTCATAGAAATACCCCCAAGTAGGTTTTATATTTCAATGTCCTACTTGGGGGTAGCATATCAGACATCCTCCGTTCTTATTTGTTTTTGAGAAACAATTCAGAAGTATAACTGTCGATTTACTCGGTTGCGTCAGCACCGGTCCCTGTCTCCGCATCCGCCCCGGCAGCGGCCTTATTTTCCGCGGGAGCGGCAGCCGCTTCGGTAGCAGCTTCGCCTGCGGCGGCACAGTCCGGATCCGGCCAGCGGTTAAAGCAAAGCTTCAGCGCGATCGGCGTTACGATCGAGGAGACGATGATGAGAAGGATGACGGCCGTAAAATAGTCCGATGTCATCAGGCCGACCTTCAGGCCCTTTTGGGAGATGATCAGGGCGACCTCGCCGCGGGTCATCATGCCGCAGCCGATCTTGAGTGCCTCGTTATTCTTGAAACGGCAGATCTTGGCCATGGCACCGCAGCCGATGATCTTCGTGACCATCGCGACGATGACGAACAGGATTGAGAAGACCAGAAGACTGACGCTCATCGTGTCGATCGAAGTCTTGATGCCGATCGAGGCGAAGAAGACGGGGCCGAAGAGCATATAGGAGTTGATGTCCATCTTCTCGGCAATGTATTTGGAGTCGCGGATGTTGCACAGGATGATACCCGCGACAAATGCGCCCGTGATGTCCGCGATGCCGAAGAATTTTTCGGCGGAATAAGCGATCAGAAGGCACAGCGCGAGACCTAGGATCGGGATGCGGCGCGTGTGCGGATGCATCGTGTCGTATTTGCGGAAGAGTCGGTAGCAGACGTATCCGAGCAGGAATGCGGCGGCAAAGAAGAGCACCGTGTTGCGGATCGTCGTCAGAGGGCTGATGCTCTCGTCCTTCAGGCCGAGCACAAACGTGAGCACGATGATGCCGATGACGTCGTCGATGATCGCTGCACTCAGGATGGTCGTGCCGATGCGGCCCTGGAGATAGCCCATTTCGCGCAGGGCCTCAACGGTGATGCCGACGCTTGTGGCGGTCATGATACAGCCGATGAAGACTGCCTGGTGGAATCCGGCGCCGGAAAATGAGTGCACTCCGTAGTAGAGCATGTACAAAGCCGTGCCGCCCGCCATCGGGATCGCCACGCCGAAGCACGCGATCAATGTCGCGACAAGACCGGAGCGCGCGAGCTGGCGCAGGTTGGTCTCAAGTCCCGCGGAGAACATGAGCAGTACAACGCCGATCTCGGCCATCGTTGCAAGAAATTCCGAGGCCTGTACCCAGCCGAGCACGGCGGGACCGATCAGCAGACCGGCGAGAATCTCGCCGACAACCTGCGGTGCCTTCAACTTTCTCGCGAGGATGCCGAACACCTTCGCAAATATGATGATCAAAGCCAGATCCAAAAAAACTTCGTAGTCCATTTTCCTATTCCTCTACTTCACTTGCTTTCGGACAATCATCACAGATTCTAAACGATAGTTTAAAAAATGCAAGTACTTTTTTTATCAATTTGCGGAAGATTTTGTCATTTCTTGCGGGAAAATCAATTGTTTTTGTCAAGTCGGTGAGTTAGTTGCAAAGAAAAGCCCCACGAAGTATCGTTGACACTTCGGTAAACAGCTCATGTTTTCGGTCGGAAAGTAAATTATCACGTCAAATCGACACAGCGGTGTTTTTGCACCATCTTTTCACAATTTGGTAAATTGACTGCTAAGGGGAGTTATGGTATATTTTATGTGGATTTTCAGATGAAGCCGGCGGGGGCCGGTGCTTATGGTTTGACGCTATTGGGGTAAGCGCGTTTCGGAAAGCGAGGGGTGTGTTGTGAATATCGGATTGATAGCGGATGATACGAGAAAAGCGCTGATGCAGAATCTTTGCATCGCTTACAAGGGAATATTGTGTAAACATGAGCTGTATTCGACGGGTGTTACCGGGCGAATGATCGAGGAGGCCACAAACCTTCACATTCACAAGTTTTTGTCGGGAAGCCTCGGCGGCGAGCAGCAGCTTGCGATGATGATCGAGCAGAATCAGCTGGACCTGGTCATTTTCCTGCGGAACACGGACCGCGCCGTCAACTACGAAGTGCAGTTCAATTATGTGATCCCGCTCTGTGACGAGTACAGTATTCCGCTGGCGACGAACATCGCGACGGCGGAGATGCTTCTGAAGGGAATGAACAACGGCGATCTTGAGTGGCGCAATCTGTACCGCTAGTGAGCGCATGGTGAGATAACGGCGAATCCGAATCTTTCGCCGTGAAACCTTACAGAAATGCAAGTGTCGAATGATTGACTTGCATAATTGAATATGATACCCTACTGGGTGGAGGGTGCCGCAGGGCTCCGTCCACCTATTTTATTATCTTGAGGAGGGTGTCTATGAAGAAGAGGGTATTTCAGTTGCTGGCGATCTTCGCCGTGGTGATGCTGTGCTTCCTGCCGGGCAATACGGCAAAGGCAAGCGAGGAAGAGGTCGCGGAGATGACGATCTTTTCGGACGGCAGCGGCGGAACGCTCGGAGTCGGAACGCACGCGTTTCTGTATTTCGTGAACATTTCCGGCCATAACATTACGGTTCTCGGCAACACGATCGCGCCCGGCAAGGGTATCACAGTCGGCACGTTCGGCAACAAGTCCGACGGCCTGGGAATCTACATCAATCTCGAAGCCTATGACATCGAGCACAACGACGGCTACTCGAACCGCGTTTCGCTCACGATAAACCTTACGCAGTCGAAGCTCAACACGGTCAACTCCACCATGGAGAGCAACAACAAGTGGACGCTGACGAAGAACTGCTCCTGGTTTGCGACGCAGGCATGGAACAAGGTGTGCCCGTCGAACAAGAAGCTGTCCGCAGGCCTGATCCCGACGCCTGCGACGCTGTCGAAAAATATCAAGAAGATCTCCGGTTACGCGGTAAAGAAGAGCGTTTCGAAGGCGTATGTCGGCTCTGATCTCAGCAAGGTGCTTCGCCACAAGACGAACGGTCAGAACGTTCCGGTTTCCGGTACGGGCGGAAGCAGCAGTAGCAGTAGCAGCAGCTTCGGCAGCTGATCCTGAGGAAAACTATGGGAAATATCTCGGTACATGTGACGGAAGAGTCGCCGGAAGGTGTGATGCTTCATCTGGAGTCGATAAGTTCGGCGGAGAAGATCTGCCGTGTCCGCGTCCGCACATCGGGGGATCGCACGATCCTTTGCGTCCGCTCGACATTGTTGTGGCCGTTTCGCCAGAAGAAGGATGTATGGATTCCCGGCGGGATTCCCGGCGCCCTGTATGTCGCGGAAAATTCCGGACGGCCGTACCCGGTGAAACTGCTGTATTGGCCGAAGACGGATGAATGACGCGAGGGCGGTATCATTTTCCGAACAATAAAGACAATAACGAGCCGGAGCTCCCTGAATTGGGGGTTCCGGCTCGTTTTTTATCTCGAGGGGGGCAGTATGTATGTTGATCGCTGTCCTTCGCTCATGCAACTCTCTTGCAGCGGATGACGCTGACGATGAGGTTGACGAGGAAGATCAAAAGCATCGCGGGCATCACGAAGACCGGCATCTTACAGCCGCGGGCCTGGCAGACGAACATCATGGTGAACGTGGCTGCGACGGTCAGGAGCAGGACGTTCATCATCGTGCGGATGACCGCGGAGATCCGCGGAAGATTTTCCTCGGTGATGCGGATTCCCGGGAGATTCCAGGCCGACGGGAATCTGCTGACGACGCTGAGGATCACGGTCAAAAAGAGCAAAATGAGCGGTGAGGCCAGAAGAATGCTTCGGCTTCCGTACCCGGAGATCCTGCCGGTGAACGAATAGCGCGCGGGGACTTCAAGCGGAAGGCCGCTCCGAGCGATCAGATAATACAAAAGCATTCCGAGCGAGGCCAGGATGCAAAGGCCGATGACGACCAGATCGATGATGCGAAAACGGGATTTCATGTGTTGCCTCCTTGGCTCAGATATCAAACTCCGGCGGAACGTCCAGCTCCTTCGGACGCGGACTTCCGTTCTTCTTTCGCTGCCGCACGCACTCGGTCAGGAGGTACTCGATCTGGCCGTTGACCGACCGGAAATCGTCCTCCGCCCATGCGGCGATCGCGTTATACAAGGGCTCCGAAAGACGGAGCGGTATCTGCTTCTTCTCTGCCATGGGAGCCTCCTTTCTGTTATGGGGGAAAACAGAGGACCGCTGCCGGAACGCCCGGCAGCGATGATCTGCGATTTACTTTGTCTGACACGGAAGCGTGTCGGTCGTTTTAGTACAAGGTTCCGGAGTTGACCACCGGCTGCGCGTCGTGGTTGCCGCAGAGGACTACCAGCAGGTTCGAAACCATGGCAGCCTTGCGCTCCTCGTCGAGCTCGATCGTGTTGTTTTCCTTCAGACGATCGAGAGCGAGCTCAACCATACCTACGGCACCGTCGACGATCATCTTGCGGGCGTCGATGATGGCTGAAGCCTGCTGACGCTGAAGCATCGCGGCTGCGATCTCGGGAGCGTACGCAAGGTAGGTGATGCGCGCCTCGCGGATGCGGAGACCTGCGATGGCAACGCGGTCCTGGATCTCCTGGCGGATGCGGTCCGCGACGATCTCACTCGAGCCGCGGAGGCTGCCTTCGTCGGCCACGCCGTCGCCGGTGGTGTCGATGCCGGGAGCCACGTCATAGGGGTAAATACGGACAATGTTGCGGAGCGAAGTGTCGCACTGCAGCGAGAGATATTCCTTGAAGTTCTCAACGTTGAACACTGCCTTGGCGGTGTCCTCGATGCTCCATGTTACGGCGATACCGATCTCCACGGGGGTACCGAGACGGTCGTTGATCTTCTGACGGTTATTGTTGAGCGTCATGACCTTGAGGGAGAGCTTGTTGTTGATAACGCCGATGCCGGCAGCCGAAGAAAGCGTGATCGGAGCCACGGTCTTGACGTCACCGCTCTGGTTGAGCTGCGTCTTGGCGGCCGGGTTGATCGAGGAGCAGAACGGGTTGACCCAGAAGAAACCGTCGCCGCGGATCGTGCCGTAGTAGCGGCCGAACAGCGTGAGCACGAGAGCCTCTTCGGGCTTCAGAACGCGAAGACCGAGCAGCGGGAACCAGCCTACGCTGAGGATCAGGACAGAGAGAACGATCAGCGGAATGCTTTCCTCTGTCGCGGCAAATACCAGAAGTACAGTAGCGACAATGTAAAGAACAACGGTCATAAGAAGAACAAACATGCCGTGCTTGTGACCGGTCAGAGTGATCTCTTTGCGCTCGGCAAGGGGATCGTTCACGGACTTGGAAATCTGATTACTCATAAAGAACCTCCTGTTGATTACGACTTACCTTGTTGCACTTCAAGTGATATCAAAATGATATCGTCTTGAGATGAAAATATCACAAATCCGCGAGGATGTCAATACCATTTACACAAATTTTTTCGGAAATTTTCGCAAAGGAAAATAAAACGGAGACCGCTGTGCTGCGATCTCCGTTGTTTTGTGTCATTTTCCGGGCCGGGGTTTAAACTCCGGTTTTTACTTTGTATATGGAAGTTGATATACCGTTATCACGCCTCGCGGCTGCCCGCAAGGTAGAGTGTGCGGTAGAAGCTCTCGCGTGCCATGAGGGTGTCGTGGGTGCCCTGCTCGATCACGTTGCCGTCCTTCATCACGAGGATGAGGTCGGCGTTCTTGATCGTCGAGAGACGGTGCGCGACGATGAAGCTCGTGCGTCCCTTCATCATCTTGGAAAATGCGTCCTGGATCTTCCACTCGGTTCGTGTGTCGATGGAGGATGTTGCCTCGTCGAGGATCAGGATCGGCGGAAGGCAGAGCATGACGCGCGCGATGCACAGAAGCTGGCGTTGGCCGGCCGAAAGTCCGGCGCCGTGCTCGCCGAGGACGGTGTCATAGCCGTCGGGGAGTCGCCGGATGAAACTGTGCGCGTGAGCGGCTTTGGCGGCTTCCTTGATCTCTTCGTCGGTCGCGTCCGGCCGGCCCATGGCGATGTTGTCGCGGATGGTGCCGTCGGAGAGCCAGGTGTCCTGCAATACCATGCCGATGTTGCGGCGAAGGAAGGACTTCGGAATGTCCGCAAGCCTCAGGCCGTCAAATGTGACGGTGCCGGCGTCGATCTCGTAGAAGCGCATCAGAAGGTTGATGAGCGTTGTCTTGCCGCAGCCGGTCGGGCCGACGATCGCGATGCGCGAGCCGGCGTTGACAGAAATGTTCATGTCCGTGATGAGCGGCCGCTCTTTTGTATAGGCAAAGGAGACGTGCGAGAATTCGATGTCGCCGCGGAGCGACTCGGGCAGATCCGCATTTTCCTTCTGCTCAACCGGAAGGGGCTCATCCAGAAGCTCGAAGATTCGCGCCGCGCAGGCGAGGGCGTTCTGAAGCTCGGTGACGACACCGGAGATCTCATTGAACGGCTTCGCGTACTGTCCTGCGTAGGCGAGCATCGTGGTCAGCATGCCGACTGAGAGGCTGCCGCCGATGACGGCGAAGGAGCCGACGAGCGTGCAGGCCGCGTAGACGGTCGAGTTGACGAACCGGGTGCAAGGGTTCGTGAGGGACGAGAAAAATGTTGCTTTCAGCGCGCAGTCGCAGAGCTTTTCGTCGCATGCGTTGAAACTTTCCACCGCGCGGTCCTCGTAGGAGTAGGCCTGCACGATCTTCTGCTGGCCGACCAGCTCGTCGATCAGCGATGTCTGGGCGCTTCGCGCGACGCTCTGCTCGCGGAAGAGCCGGAACGTGCGGGACGCGATGAAACGAGCCACAAACAGCGAGAGCGGCGTTAAGAGCATGACGACGAGCGCGATCTTCACGTTCGTGAGGAACATCAGCGTCAACGTTCCGAGGATCGTCAGGATGCCCGTGAAGAACTGCGCGAAACCGAGCAGCAGTCCGTCGGAGATCTGGTCGACGTCGGTGATGACGCGGCTGACGATGTCGCCGTTGGAGCGGCTGTCAAGGTACGACAGCGGCAGGCGTGTAATGTGGTTGATCGCGTCGTCACGGATGTTGCGGACAACGCGGAAGGAAACGCGGTTGAGCAGGAGCGTCATCAGCCAGGAACAGACGGCGGAGACGAGGATGAAAATGCCCGCTGTCCGCAGGAATCTCCACAGATCGTCGAATTTGACCGCGTGCGGTCCGATGATGGTGTCAATGGCGTCGCCGATGCGCTTCGGCACGAGGATCTGCAGGATGACGGACGCCGCCGCGAGCAGCAGCGCGAGGATCAGCAGCGGCAGTGAGCGCTTCAGATACCGGAACAGTCTTGCGAGGATTTCTTTGGTCTTCATCTCGCACCTCCTTCCTCTGCGCCGGTCACGCCGGAAGCTTCGGCGATCTCACGGTAGACCGGACAGGTCGAGAGAAGTTTTTCATGCCTGTCGTTGCCGACCAGAGCACCGTCCTCGAGAACGAGGATACGGTCGCAGCCGGTGAGAGCACCGGCCCGCTGGGATACATAGAGGATCGTGCGGTCACGCATTTCACGCAGCGACTTGCGAAGTTTCTGCTCCGTCGCGTAGTCGAGTGCCGAACCGGAATCGTCGAGGATCAGGATGCGTGCGTCGGTGACAAATGCGCGGGCGATGGTGAGGCGCTGCCGCTGTCCGCCGGAGAAGTTGCTTCCGCCCTTCGTGACGGGGGCGTCGAGTCCCTCCGGAATCTCACGCACAAACTCCGCGGCGCAGGATCGCTCGAGCGCGTCCCAGAGCATTTCATCCGTCGCTTCGGGGTTGCCCCAGAGAAGGTTGCTGCGGATCGTGCCCGCGAACAGGACCGCCTTCTGCGGAACGATCCGGACCGCGTGACGCAGGGAATCAAGGTCATATTCGCGCACGTCGTGCCCGAAGACCGAGAGGGAACCGCCGGTCACGTCATAGAACCGCGGGATCAGCTGAACAAGGGAAGTCTTGCCGGAGCCGGTGCCGCCGATGACGCCAACGTACTCGCCCGGATTGATGTCAAATGAGATGTTCGTGAGCATCTCGTCGGAAGCCTTCGCGTAGCGGAGCGAAACGTCGCGGAAGGAGATCACGGGGAAAACATTTTCCGAAGTATCCACGGGGATCGCATTCTCCGGCGAGACCACGGAAGGCGTGATCTCGAAGATGCTCTGCACGCGGTTGCCGCACGCGATGGCGCGGGTCACGTTGATGATCAGGTTGGCCAGCTTGACAAGCTCGACAAGGATCTGACTCATGTAGTTATACAGGGCGATGACCGCGCCCTGGGTCAGAAGGCCCGCGTCCACGCGGAGCGCGCCGGTGTAGACCAGCAGCAGGATCGCGAGGTTGACGAGCACATAAGTGAGCGGATTGAGAAGCGCGGAGACGGCGCCGACGGTTCTCTGCTCATGCTCGAGGGCGGCTGTGCGCTCACCGAAGTCGCGGCGTTCCGCATTTTCCTTATTGAAAGCCCGAAGCACGCGCACGCCCGCGAGGTTGCGGCGAAGCGCGCCGACAACGCGGTCCAGGCGCTCCTGCACGCGCTTGTACAGCGGGATGCTGATGAGCATGATCGCGAAAATGACGAGGGCAAGAACGGGGATCAGCCCGGCGAAGACGAGCGTGGCGCGGCGGTCGACGGTGTACGCCATGACGGTTGCGCCGATGACGATGAACGGCGAGCGCATCAGAAGCCGGAGCGTTAAATTGACGCCGCTCTGGATCTGGTTCATGTCGCCGGTCAGGCGCGTCACGAGCGTGTTCGTGCCGACGGTATCGATCTCCGTGTAGGAGAGTGTTCCGAGATGTTTAAAGAGCGCGCGGCGGATCCGACCGGTGTACGCCACCGCGACTTTCGCCGAAAAATACTGTGCCGTCACGGCGAAGGCGAGGCCGGCGACGCCGAAGAGCACCATGAGCAGCACGCGGCGCACGATGTAGCCGCGGTCGCCTTGGGCGATGCCGACATCGATGATGGACGCGACGATCAGCGGAACCAGCAGTTCCATGATCGCCTCGAAAAATTTGAACATGGGCGCGGCCACGGCGCGGAGACGGTAGCCGTCCATGAAGCGAAGCAATTTGCGCATAAAGACGAATCCTCTTCAGAGTTTTTCCTGCGTTTCCAATATACCTATTTTTCGCGGAAAGCGCAAGAGAAAAAGCGGTTTGCGGCTTGTTTCGGGGAATTTGTACAGAAAATGCAATCCCTTTTTGTTTTTTCCGTTTATACAGATGAAGGAGCAAAACAAGCGGCCGGAAAATGAGGGAAGGGGAGGACATCCGAACATGAAGAAGAAAGAGAAAGATATCGTAAAAGTGCTGGCGGACATTGAAGACCGAAGGATCGAGGAGGCCGAGCCGGCGGGCGGCAACGAAGGCGCGTGGAGTGTGGCCGGTGCGTCTGCAAATGGGGGAATGCAGGGCACGGAAGGCGGGCATTCAAACGGGGGAGAAAAGAGCATGGCAGGCAGGAATTCGAACGGGGGAGCGAAGAGTGTGACGGGCGCGGGTTCCGGTGGGGGAGGACCGCGCACGTTCCGTCTGCGGTTGGTTGCCGGAGTTGCTGCCGCCGCGGTCGTGCTGGTCGCGGGCGTGGCACTGATGAAACTCGGGCTGCCGGGATCGAAGCCGAAGCTGCCGGGGGATTCCGGAAAGAACGGGACGGTTACCGAGGGACCGGCGAATCCGCGGGATTCGGTTACGACGGTACCGACGCAGAAACCGACGCAGGAACCGACGATGACGCCCGTTCCTACGACGAATCCGCAGGATCCGATTACCCCGACGCAGGAGCCCTACGATCCTTCGGCAACACCAGCGCCGACAATGACACCAGCGCCTACGATGACACCTGCGCCTACGATGACACCTGCGCCGACAATGACTCCGGTGCCGACGTTGACTCCGGAGGAGGATATTGACCCTTCGATCCCGGTCAGCGGATGGGGAGAGATGTTCGCGCCGCGAGGTAAGCACAGTCTGTCAAAGGCCGAAGTGAAGTCGCGGGACTATTACCGGTATCTGTCGCCGGACATCTTTGCGCTCTACACGTTCAATTTTGCGTCAAAGTGGGATGATAAGGGCCACTACGAGGTGCTCACTTTCCATCGAAAGATCGGCGACAGGGAGTCCGCTTTCGACAAGGATAAGAGAAATTTCATTCTCGTGATCGTGAGAAACGCGTCGGATGCGACGAACTGTGAGAGTCGCCGCGTCAGTGCCGCGGATACTTCCGTGTATGATGTCGCGGGGCGTGAGGATCCGGTCAACGAGCATGATCCCGACAGGTTCTATACCGCCGCGAACTCGCCGATCTTCGGGTATGAGGAATTCACGGATTCCGTGTTCCTGCAAAGGATCGTCCACCACAATGAGGACGGAGAGGAGTATGATCAGGCATGGTTCGCTGTCGAAGCCGGAGACTACGTCATCGAGTACCTGTTCTACGGTACTCTGACCGATGAGACTTCGTCGTTGTTTGTGCCGGGAACGGGTGAGAACCAGCTGCAGCCGGAGGAACTCACAATTCCGTACGATGATGTATGCTACTGAAACGGCGCATAACGATACGAAGTCATTTACAATGCGGGTAAGCGGGAACCGCATGACCGAAGCAAAACATGAGGCAGGGCCGTCGCAGGAGGGTGTGGCGGTCTTGTTTTTTTGCGGTTGTTTCGACGCGGATTTCCCTTCGAAACAGTTTTCCGGATCCGTATTCTGTGGTATAATCATTTTCATAAATCACGGAGTTCAGACGGCGGGAGGATCGTTTTCCTGTCCCCATGCTCCAACCGCGGGAAAGGAGGCAAATGATGTCACGGGAAAAGCAATACATCGCGATCGATCTGAAATCATTTTACGCCTCCGTGGAGGCCGTGGAGCGGGGACTCGATCCGCTGACGGTCAACCTTGTCGTGGCGGATGAGAGCCGGACGGACAAGACCATCTGCCTGGCAGTGTCGCCTGCGCTGAAGGCCCTCGGGATTCCCGGGCGCGCCCGCCTTTTTGAGGTGAAACAGCGCATGCGGGAAGTCAACGCGCTGCGGAAAAGCTACCTGTACGGAAAAGAATTTTCCGGCCGGTCCGTGTTCGCGCCGGAGCTGGCAGCCGACCCTTCGCTGGAGCTTGACTGCGTTATCGCCACACCCCGCATGAGCCACTATATGGATTACTCGCGCAAGATCGTGGAGATCTACCTGCGTTACGTCTCGATGGAGGACCTTCTGGTCTATTCAATCGATGAGGTGTTCATCGATGCCACGCACTATCTGAAATCCCGGGGGATGACCGCCCACGAGTTTGCGCGGACGATGATCCGCGACGTGCTGCGGGAGACGCACATCACCGCGACCGCGGGCATCGGAACCAACCTGTATCTGGCGAAGATCGCGATGGACATCATGGCGAAGCATGCGCCGGCGGACGAGGACGGGGTGCGCATCGCGGAGCTGAACGAGCGGACGTACCGCGAGCAGCTGTGGTGCCATAAGCCGCTGACGGATTTCTGGCGCGTGGGCCGCGGGATCTCGCGAAAACTCGAACAATACGGTATGCACACCATGGGCGATATTGCCCGATGCTCGGAGGGCGCGGAAGGCGCAGTCCACAACGAGGCGCTTCTGTACCGGCTCTTCGGCGTGAACGCGGAGCTTCTGATCGACCACGCGTGGGGCTGGGAGCCGACGGAGATCGCCGACTGCAAGGCGTACACGCCGGAGACCAAGAGCCTCAGCCAGGGACAGGTGCTCTCGGGGCCGTACCCGGCGGATAAGGGGCGGCTGGTCGTTCAGGAGATGGCGGACCAGCTCTCGATGGACCTTGTCCGGAAGGGCTTATTTACCGACCAGGTGGTGCTCGACGTCACATACGATGTGGACAATCTGAAGGGGGAGCGGGGCGAGCGGTACCACGGCGAGGTCGCCACGGACTGGTACGGCCGCAAGGTTCCCAAAGGCGTCCACGGCTCGCACAATCTCGACCGCCACACGTGCTCCACGAGGAAGATCGTGGACGCCGCCGCGGAGATCTACGACCGTATCGTGGATCCGGACCTTCTCGTGCGCCGCTTCGGCATCGCGGTGATGCACCTGCTGACGCAGGAGGAGATCGGAAGCGGGGAGCCCGAGTACGAGCAGATGAGCTTATTTGTCGACTACGAAGAGCGCGACCGGAAGCGCGCGGAGGAACAGGCGGAGCTGGCGAAGGAGCAGAAAGTGCAGAAAGCCCTTCTGAACATCCGCGACCGATACGGCAAGAACGCGATCGTCCGTGGCATGAACATGAAAGACGGGGCGACCGCGATGGATCGGAACGAACAGATCGGCGGACACAAGGCGTGACCGCTTCGGAAAAAAAGAACGACGGACAATCATGAGACTGCAGAAAGGAGGAACACCGTGACGGAAGCAAGGAAAGAGTATGCGGACATCATTGACCGCGAGCACCACGTATCGAAGCATCGTCAGCCGATGCCGCGGATCGCGCGCGCGGCGCAGTTTTCTCCTTTCGCGGCCTTGACCGGATACGATGACCTCGTGGCGGAATCCGCGAGGCTCACGGACGCGAGAATTCAGCTGACGGAGGAGGAGAAGGTCGCGGTCAACGACGTGCTTACGTGGATGACGGCGAACCCGGTTTCGGAGGCAGCATTTACCTACTTTGTGCCTGACAAGATGAAGTCCGGCGGTTCCTACGAGACCGTGACCGGCCGGATCAAAAAGCATGACGCGCTGAGGCACACGATCCTCCTGGAGAGCGGGGAGGTGATCCCGATCGAGGATATCTGTGAGGTCAGTTGCCCGGAGTACGAGAGGCAGCGTAACGGAAGCAGTGCGGAATATACGGAGTGACGTTGAAGAAATAAAAAACGGGGACTATACGGATGAACCATTGCGGAACAAAAGAGATAACAACCGGGCGATTGCTGTTGCGGCGGTTCACTGCCGCAGACGCGGAGGACATGTATCGAAACCTGAACTCCGACGGCAGAGTCAATCATTTTCTGACGTGGGAGCTTCATACGTCCATAGACGATACGGTGGAGCTTCTTAAGACGTTCGAGGAACGGTACGAGAGCCCATCGCGGTACTGCTGGGCGATCGTCGAGCGGGCTTCGGACGAGGTGATCGGCACGATCGCGGCGCCGGTGGTGAAGGAGCGGACGGAGACCGTGGAGGTGACGTACGCGCTTGGTTACGACTGGTGGGGGAAGGGAATCACCGCTGAGGCACTGAACGCGGTGATCGATTTCCTGTTCGACGAGGTCGGAGTCAACCGGATCGAGGCCGCGCACGACATCAACAATCCGAACTCGGGCAAGGTGATGGAGAAGGTCGGGATGCGCAAGGAAGGTGTCATGCGCAAGGCGAGCCGCAACAATCAGGGACTGATTGATATCGCGGTGTACGCGATCCTGCGGGATGAGCGTGAGACACGTCGGAACGGGAATTCTGTCAGGGCAAAGGTCTATTTCATCCGCCACGGCGAGACCGTGTGGAACGCGGAAAATAAGATCTGCGGCGCGACCGACAGCCCGCTGACCGCGAAGGGACTTCAGCAGGCGGCCGAGGTCGCGGAGAAGGTCCGCACGATGGGCATCAAGGCGGATTACATCCTGTATTCGCCCCTTTCGCGTGCCAGGGACACGGCCATGCGCATCGCCGAAGTGACCGGAATCCCGGCCCGCGAGGAGCCGCGGCTCTTTGAGCAGAATTTCGGAAAATACGAATCCACCGCGCGTGACGGCGCGGAGTTCCGCGAGTCGAAGAAGCAGTTCGCGAGCCGCTACGGCGGTCACGGCGAGTCGATGCTTCACCTCGCGCAGCGCGTCTACAATCTGCTCGACGAGCTGAAGGCGCAGCCCGACAGGACGTACATCCTGGTCGCACACAACGGCATCGCACGTGTCGTGCAGTCGTACTTCTACGAGATGACCAACGACGAGTACGCAGGTTTCGGGATCAAGAACTGTGAAGTGCGTGAGTATGAGTTTGAATAAAGGGAAACCCCGGGAAAGGAATCATCGATGTCACATGTAGAAAACGGCGAGTGGGTCATGAAAGGCCTCGCGTGGAACGACCCGGGAAGGATCCGCACCCGGCAGGAGCTGGCCGCGTGGATCGAGGAGATCGGATTTCTGCCGCTGTTCCGCAACGAGGTGGAAGGATTTTCCGTGGAGGAACACACCGCGACGCGCTACTGGTGGTCGGGCAACCGCAGGGAGGACCCGTGGGAGTGGCGCGAGATCATCGCGGCCGACCAAAAGATCGCGTACGGCAAATTCTTCGACGGCAAGGCCGGGTTCATCAGCCTGAAGTGGCTGCCTCATTTTGCGAACTGGCGCCGGAACGGCTATGATTTCGACGCGCGGTGGCAGGACGGACTGGCGAGCCGGCGCGAGAAGCGGATCATGGACTTTTATCTCGGCGAGGATGAGAACGGCGACACGGTCTTCCGCGACGAGCGGATCCTTGCGACCGACCTCAAGAAGAAGGCCGGGTTCGGCAAGGGAGGAGAGAAGAATTTTCCGGGCATTCTCACCGGGCTGCAGATGCAGACGTACCTGGTGATCTCGGATTTCCGGCGGCGCGAGAACAAGCGCGGCGAAGAGTACGGAATGGCGGTTTCCGTCCCGATGACGCCGGAGGCGATCTGGGGGTACGAAGCGGTGACGTCGGCGTACCGGGAGGACCCGCGGGACTCGCGGGAGGCGATCGCGCGGCACATCCGTGAGCTGTACCCGAAGGCAGAGGAGCTGGACATCGACCGATTGGTCGGAAAATAAGCCCGTTTCCCCCGTGAGACTTGTAAAAACAGAGATCCTGTGCGATAATGAAAGGACAATCCGAAGGAGGTGTTGCGGCCCATGATCTATCTTGTGGAAGACGATGCGAACATCCGCGAGCTCGTGATCTACACGTTGCGTCAGTCGGGGCTTGAGGCCGAGGGCTTCGAGCGTCCGTCCGAGTTTGACCGCGCGTGTGCCGTGAAGCTGCCGCGGCTGGTCCTTCTGGATATCATGCTGCCGGAGGAGGACGGACTGTCCATCCTGCAGCGGCTGCGGGCGAACCCGGCGACGAAAAAACTGCCGGTGATGATGCTGACCGCGAAGAGCAGCGAGTACGACAAGGTGGTCGGGCTCGACCAGGGCGCGGATGATTATCTTCCGAAACCCTTCGGGATGATGGAACTGCTGGCGCGCGTGAAGGCGCTGCTGCGGCGCTCGGAGGGCAGCGTCGGCGATACGGAATACGTGCTTGACACGCTTTATGTGTGTCCGGCCAAGCATACGGTGACGGTCTCCGGGGACCCGGTCACACTCACCAAAAAAGAATTTGAGATCCTGTGTATGCTGCTGTCCAACCTGGGCATCGTGCTTTCGCGGGACCGCCTGCTGAACACGATCTGGGGATATGATTTCGACGGGGAAAACCGCACGGTGGACGTGCACATCCGGACGCTTCGGAGCAAACTCGGCGAGGCCGGCGCACACATCGAGACGGTGCGCGGCGTGGGATACCGGATCTCATAGGAGCCTCATTTTCCGAATGATCGGGGCGAGGTCGTTCAGCCGAGAAAAGCCCGGAAACGATGTTTGGGGGGAAGGAAAATGGGAGTTTTCGGAACATACAGATACCATGAGCCGTGGGAGCCGGTCGACGATGAAGTCGTGTCACAGTACGGAGTTCCGGCCTATTCGCTGTATCTGGGGATAAGGGAGATCACAGACGGCGACGACCGGGTTTTGTACGTGAACAAAGTGAAAATGCTCTCTCTCCGCGGCAAGACGGATATCTATGACAACAGTACAGGCAAAGTGACGGCTCATTATGAGAGCGAGTTGTTTTCCATGAGTTACCGGCACTACGCTCAGATGGATGACGGTTTGAGTCTGGAATTGTCTTACGGCGATGATGAGATAACGGTTTCGCCGATCGGGTGGACAGTCCGCATGGATGGGTTTGTCCGCAATTGCTTCCTGTTCGACGCGGAGGGCAGGATTCTTGCTTTTATCGGACGGAAGCAGTGGTCCATGCACGATCGGTACAGTATCGACATTTATGTGCCGGAGGAGGAACGGCTCATCGTTACGATATCATCGATCATTCAATCGATCTACAGGGCGGCTAATTCCGACAGCGGGGTGTAGCCGCGCAGGGTAAGCATGACAGAGAAGGCAGGGAAAGAGTATGAAGGTTAAGGTGTTGCAAAATGTGTTCATCGTGACGGTGGCGGTCTTTGTCATCACCACCATTGTTGCGCTGTTTATTGAGTATCGATATGTAAGTTCGGAGCAGGAGAAGGAGTTCCGGGAGCAGGCGGAGTACATGAGCGACCTGATCTCGGCTTCCGGCACGGACGTGCTTGCGAAGGTCGGTTCGACGGAGGACATCCGCCTGCGCGTGACGGTCATCAATGCGGACGGTACCGTTGCGTATGACAGCCAGGAAAATGCG